>JBQCFD010000235.1:0-18142 GCA_051959625.1 Rhizomicrobium sp. | reverse complement strand
CATCGCGCTGCCCAACACCATCGGCTTCATCGAGGCTTTTTTTGCCGCGTGGAAGATCGGTGCGGTGCCGCAGCCGGTGTCATGGCGCCTGCCGCTGGCGGAAATGAAGGCCATCGCCGATCTCGCCAATTCGCCGATCGTCGTGAACGACACGCCGCTCGATATCGGCCGCCCCGTCATCTCCATCGCCGAACTGCTCGCGGCATCGGACGACGACAGCGATCTGCCCGATGCGATCTCGCCGTCGTGGAAAGCGCCGACGTCGGG
The DNA here is from genome assembly GCA_051959625.1 of Rhizomicrobium sp. Classification (GTDB taxonomy): domain Bacteria; phylum Pseudomonadota; class Alphaproteobacteria; order Micropepsales; family Micropepsaceae; genus Rhizomicrobium. The sequence goes on along the minus strand of JBQCFD010000235.1, from coordinate 17,875 downwards.
CGGATCGACGGGCCGGCCAAAGCTGATCGTCGCCGGAACGCCGGGCGTGACGCAGGAAGGCGGCGCGCTCCTCTGGCGCATCCACCCCGATGACATCGTCGTGATGCCCGGCCCGCTCTATCACAACGGCCCGCTGGTCACCGCCTTTCCGGCGCTGATGGTTGGCGCGCAGCTTGTGCTGATGCCGAAATTCGACGCGGAAGAAACGCTGCGCCTGATCGACAAGCACAAGGCGACGTGGATCTATCTCGTGCCCACGATGATGAGCCGCATCTGGAAGCTGCCGGAAGAAGCGCGCGCGAAATACGATGTGTCGTCGCTCAAGACGCTCTGGCATCTCGCGGCGCCGTGCCCCGCATGGCTCAAGGAAGAATGGATCGGCTGGCTCGGCCCGGATGTCGTGTGGGAATTGTACGGCGGTACCGAAGGCGTCGCCGCCACGGTTCTGGACGGCAACGAATGGCTTGCGCACAAGGGCTCGGTCGGCACCATCGCCCTGGGCGGCGAGATCGAGGCGTTTTCGCCGGAAGGCAAGATGCTGCCGCGCGGCGAGACCGGCGAGATCTTCATGCGCCTCAAAGAAGGCATGCCCGACACTTATAAATATGTCTGCGCGGACAAGCGCGTGCTCGATGGCGGCTGGGAATCCATCGGCGATATCGGCTGGCTGGACAAAGACGGCTATCTCTATCTCGCCGACCGCCGCACCGACATGATCCTCGTCGGCGGCGCGAACGTCTATCCCGCCGAGGTGGAAGCGGCGATCGACGAGCATCCGCTGGTGCAATCGTCCTGCGTCATCGGAATTCCGGACGACGATCTGGGCAATCGCGTCCATGCCATCGTGCAGCCGCGCGGTGGTCTCTCGCAAAGCGATCTTGAAGCGCATCTGGCCGATCGGCTGGTTCGCTACAAGCGCCCGCGCAGCATCGAATTCGTGAATGAACCTCTGCGCGACGACGCGGGCAAGGTGAGACGCTCGCAGCTTCGCGCGGAGAGGATAAAAAAATAACCCTCCCCTTGAAGGGAGTGTCGAATTGCGAAGCAATTCGGGGAGGAGTCGTTGCCCCGTCCCTCCCCGAAATATTCTTCGCTGCGCTTCGAATTTTTCTCCCCTCCCTCAAGGGGAGGGCGGATTCTCAATTCACCCGCTCGATGATGATCGCAGGCGCCATGCCGCCGGCGGCGCACATCGTCACCAGGCCGCGCTTGAGATTGCGGCGCTCCAGCTCATCCAGAATCGTGCCGATGAGGATGGAGCCGGTGGCGCCGATCGGGTGGCCAAGCGCCATCGCGCCGCCGTTCACGTTCACCTTCTCGCGGTCGAGCTTCAGATCGCGGATGAACTTCTCCGCCACCACGGCGAAGGCCTCGTTGATCTCGAACAGGTCGATGTCGGAAAGCTTCAGCCCCGCTTTCTCCAGAACCTTGCGCGCGGCTGGCACCGGCGCGTTCAGCATCAGCGTCGGGCTGTCGCCCATGTTCGCCATCGCGACGACGCGCGCGCGCGGTTTCATGCCGTGCTTCTTGGCGTAATCGGGCGAGGCGAGCAGCACCGCCGCCGCGCCATCCACCACGCCGGACGAATTGCCCGCGTGATGCACGTGATTGAACTTCAGGTCCGGATAGACTTGCCGGATCAGCCCGCCATAGGTGGTGCCTTTGTCGTCGAGCGGAAAGTCCGCCATCGCCGCGAAACTCGGCTTCAGCGCCGCCAGGCCTTCCAGCGTCGTCTGCGGGCGCGGGAATTCCTCATGGTCGAGCGCGAGCGAACCGTCTTCCTTGTAGACGGGCACGAGGCTCTTGTTGAAATGGCCGCCCTTGATCGCCTTGTCGGCCCGCTGCTGGCTGACGAGCGCCAGCTCATCGACGGCCTGCCGCGAAATGCCCTCCATGGTCGCGATGGCGTCGGCGCAAACACCCTGATGCGATTGCGGATGGCGCGCGCGCAGCCGCAGGTTTCCCGCGTCCATGAAGGGCGGGGATTTCGGATCGGCGGAGGAGGATGTGTAGCTCATCATCTCCGTGCCGCCGGCGATGACGAGGTCTTCCATGCCCGACATGATGTTCGCCGCGGCGATGTTCACGGATGTGATGCCCGATCCGCAGAAGCGGTCCAGCGTCATGCCGCTGGCCTTGATGTCGTATCCCGCGTCGAGCGCGGCCATGCGGCCGAGATCGGCGCCCTGCTTGCCGCGCTGGGATGACGTTCCCCAGATGACGTCGTCCACTTCGGCGGTCTTCAGATCGTTGCGCTTGGCGATGGCGGAGAGAACGGTGGCCGCAAGCTGCTGCGGATGAATTTCGGCAAGCGCGCCTTTTCCGACCTTGCCGATACCGCGCGGCGTGCGGCAGGCGTCGATGATCAGGGCTTCGGGCATGATGTTCTCCGTGGATTGGCTGCGATTTTTCTAGCGCAGCCGCGCAGGCGCGCAAACGCAAATCGCACACGGCAAAGAGCCTTCCGCAGCGTCGCCGCGCGGTTCAGGCGCCGCGCGTCATCCTGGCATAGAGCAGGTCACGCAACTGGTTGTCGTTTGCTTCCGCCGGCAGGTCGATCAGGGTCCGCAACACGCCCGGGTCGTCCCACGGAATGTCGTGATGGGCGGCCGCGAGCCAGGTGTCGCCATGGCCGCGCTGCCAGGCACGCGGGAAGAACGCCACCACGTCGTTCCCGATGGCGGGGCGCAAACCGGAATTCGCCGGCGACAATGCCGCCGCCAGCGCCGCGGGCAGATCGCGGCCTGCGCCGAACGCCAGCGTTCCGCCTTGCGTCGCGCGCGGATTGATCTCGATGAGATGGACGTCGCCGCCCGCATCGCGGATGAAGTCCAGCCCGTGCATGCCGGAGAGCCCGAAGCGCCTGGCCACCTTGCGCGCCGCGTCGTGGATCTGCGGGCAATCGACGCGGCGGATGACATTCGGCGGCCCGATGGTGCCTTGGGCCACCAGCACGTCATACGCGATGGAGGCGAGCACTTCTCCATTCTTCGCGGCGAAGGCGCTGGCCGCGGGATGACCGGCGATGAATCTCTGAAGCGAGATCGCCCGCGGCTTGGGCGCAATCGCTTCGTGCAGGAAATGCGCGTCCTTGCGGCGCAACGCGCGCGCCACGCTTCGCCAGCGCGGCGGCGGAAATGCCAATCTGCGATAGGCCGATTGCGCCTCTTCGCGCGTGCGCACCACGGCCACGCCTTCGCCGCCCCAGCTTCCATCGGCTTTCAGAACGGCGGGCAGGCCGATCTGCGCGAGCGCGCCATCCAGGGCGTCTGCATTCTCAACAGCGACGCTGTCCGGAACGCGCACGCCTTCCGCGCGCATGGCGTCAAGCGAGCCTTGGCGCGAAAGCAGCAGCGGATAAGCGCAAACATCTCCGAGCGAGCGCTCGACCAGTCTTGCGATGCCGGAGCCTTTCTCGCGCCGGTGCAGGTCCAGCAACTGCATGACCACGCGGTCATCGCAAGCGATGATCAGATCGGGCTTCGAATCCGCGACCGCCGCGCGCAAGGAGGCGGCGGGGAAAAGCGCGCTGTAATCGAAATGCCGCCGCGCGTAGCGGCTGGCCCGCACCGGCGCATGTTTGGGCGACAGCGAGTCCACGACGCAGCCCGCAGCGACGAAGCCGCTGGCGTAACGTGCGGCGGACGGCCAGCCGATGGTTGCGGCGAGGAGAATGGTGTTCGTCACAATGCCCTTCCTTGAGCGCTCTGGAGCTTTCCCGAGCAAGAACCGTTCCTGGCACGAAACTGGAACCGGGGCCTCGTGAAACGGTCCGGCCGCGGGGTCCACGGACCGTTATGGAACAACTGTGTCGGAACGGGAAAAAGGTTTGCCCAACATGAAACAGATCTGCGAAGTCGCCATCATCGGCGCAGGACCCTACGGATTGTCCCTTGGCGCCCATCTGCGGGCCCGCGGCGTGAACTATCGGATCTTCGGCAAGCCGATGGACACCTGGAACGCGCATATGCCGAAGAACATGACGCTGAAGTCCGAAGGCTTCGCGTCCAATCTCTCGTCCCCGGCGGCGGGATCGCGCATCAAGGATTATTGCGCCAAGCTGGGCATCGCCTATTCGGACCGCTCCATCCCGATCGCGCTCGACACCTATCTGAACTACACGCAGTCCTTCCGCGACCGCTTCATTCCCGACGTCGAAGAGACGCTGGTGACCAAGCTCTCGCGCAACGCCGACACGTTCGAGCTCATCCTGGACAATGGCGAGCGGGTCGAAGCGCGCAGCGTCGTGCTCGCGGTGGGCGTGACGTGGTTTTCATGGATGCCGGATGTTCTGGCGTCTCTGCCGCCGTCGCTGGTGTCGCACAGCTATGCGCATCGCGACGCCGAGCGCTTCCGCGGCCGGGAAGTGGCGATCATAGGCTCAGGCTCCTCCGCCATCGACCTTGCGCATCTGCTTCAGGAGACGGGCGCCTCGGTGCGCATCGTCGCGCGCCGCAAGGAGCTGCAATACAACTCCGTGCCGGATGGCGAGGCGCGGCTGTTCGACTGGATCCAGAAACCGCCGTCGACCATCGGCGCCGGCTGGCGCTCCTATTTCTGCGCCGAGGCGCCGCTGCTGTTCTATCGCCTGCCGCGCGCCCTCAAGGACCGCGCCATCGCAAGCCACATGCATCCCGCCGCCGGCTGGTTCATGCGCGAGCAGGTGGAAGGCCGCATCTCCACGCTGACGGGCCGCACGCCGGTCAAGGCGGAGGCGAAGCAGGGACGGGTATCGCTCACGCTCGCCAAGGCGAACGGCAGCGAGGAATTGATTTCGGCCGATCACGTGATCGCGGCGACCGGCTACGTGCCGGACGTCGACAGGCTGCCCTTCCTCGATCCGGCGCTCAGCGCGAAGATCGCGCGCTCGCGCACCTCGCCGCTGGTCAGCGACAGGTTCGAGACTTCGGTGCCGGGCCTCTACGTCACCGGCCTCGCCGCGATGGACATGTTCGGTCCGCTCTTGCGCTTCATGGTGGGCGCCGAATTCGCAGCGCCGCGGCTCGCCGCAGCGCTCGATCGCAGCACCCGCACGGAGAAGCGCGCCGCTTAGGCGAGGCTCTCCGTCATCGCGGAATAGACCAGCGTTCTCAGGTCACGGCGCAAGGTGAGCCGGGCATCCGTGCCCATCACCTGCGTCATGAACACCACCGCGAGATCTTCCTTCGGATCGATCCAGAAGGCGGTCGATGCCGCGCCGCCCCAGAAGAACTCGCCCGGCGTTCCGGGGATCAGCGTCTTCGCGGGATCGACCGTCACGCCGCAGCCGATCGAGAAGCCGATGCCGTTGTAACCGGCCTCGCTGAAGCCCGGCGCCACCGACATGTCCGACAGCAGTTTGTTATCGGGCAGAAGGTTCATGCCGAACATCGCCACCGTCTTGGGCGAGAGGATGTGCGCGCCCTCCAGCGTGCCGCCACCCAGCATCATGCGGCAGAAGCGCATGTAGTCATGCGCGGTGGAGACGAGGCCGCCGCCGCCCGATTCCAGCTTCGGCGGCTCGGCGTAGGTGGATTTGCCGGCGTCGTCCTGGATCTGCAGCCCGCCGCCCTTCTTGGGCATGTAGCAGGAGCAGAAGCGATCCATCTTGCCGGCGGGCACGGAGAACGCCGTGTCCTTCATGCCCAATGGTTCGAACAGGCGCGTGCGCAGGAACTCGCCGAACGACATGCCGGAAAGCTTCTGCACCAGGTAGCCCATCACATCGATGGAGACGGAGTAGTTCCAGTAGTCGCCCGGGGAGAAATCCAGCGGCGTTTCCGCAAGCTGGTCGATGAAGGCTTCGAGGCCGCCCGGCGTCTGGAAATCGCCGATCTTCTTGCGGCGATATTGCGCGTCGACTTCGGTGCGCGTCATGAAGCCGTAGGAAAGACCGGAGGTGTGGGTGACAAGGTCCACGACCTTCATGCGCCGCTTGGGCGGCACGGTGATGAACTGGCCGGCGGTATTCTCCACCAGGCTCGGCATGCCGCTTTGATAGACGCGCAGGTTCTTGAACTGCGGAATGTGGACGTGGACATCGTCCTCCAGCGCGAGCTTGCCTTCTTCAACCAGCATCATCAGCGCCACGGCCGTGATCGGCTTGGTCATGGAGTAGATGCGGAAGATGGCGTCCTCGCGCATCTTCTTGTCGCGCGCCAGATCCATCGAGCCGTTCATCCCGCTATGGACGAGCTCGCCCTTGCGCCATACCTGCGTCAGGATTCCGGGGAAAAATCCCCCTTCGACATATTTCTTCGCCAATACGGCATCGACCTTGCCGAGCCGTTCCGTCGAAAATCCCGCGCGTTCCCTGGCCATCCGCTTTTTCCCTTGTTTTACCGGCGCCCAGCCTAGCGCCATACCGGATTTTTGAAAAACAGTTTGCGGAGGTCCGGCAGGCCTGATTACGCTGAATTCAGAACAAAAACAGAGGCGGGACATGGCCTGGGATTTCGAGACGGACCCCGAGTTTCAGAAGAAGCTCGACTGGATCGACGCCTTCATCGACAACGAGGTCGAGCCGCTGACGCAACTTGGCGTGGGCATCGGCGGGGTGAAATCCAGGACCTACCAGAAATATGTCCGCCCTCTGCAGCAGAAGGTGAAGGATCAGGGGTTGTGGGCGTGCCATCTGGGGCCCGAACTCGGCGGGCAGGGCTACGGCCAGGTGAAGCTCGCGCTGATGAACGAGCGGCTGGGCCGCGTCGGGCTGGCGCCGGTGGTGTTCGGCTGCCAGGCGCCGGACACCGGCAATGCCGAGATCATCGCCCATTACGGCAATGAAGAGCAGAAGAAGAAATATCTCTGGCCGCTGCTGAACAACGAAATCACCTCCGGCTATTCGATGACCGAGCCGCAAGGCGGTTCCGATCCGCTCGCCTTCACCACCCGCGCGGAGCTGCACGGCAACGAATGGGTGATCAACGGCGAGAAGTGGTTCACCTCCGGCGCGCGTTCGGCGGAGGTCCTCGTCGTCTATGCGGTGACCGATCCGGACAACAAGGACCCCTACCGCCGCATGAGCATGTTCCTCGTGCCGCGCAAGACGCCCGGTGTGGAAGTGATCCGCTATGTGGCGGTGGGTGCCGAGCGAGAAGGCCGCGGCTCGGAGGGCTATATCCGCTACAACAATGTGCGCGTGCCGTATGACGCGTTGCTGGGCCCGCGCGGCGAAGCGTTCGTCATCGGCCAGACGCGGCTGGGCGGCGGGCGCGTGCATCACGCCATGCGCACCGTCGGCCAGTGCAGAAAGGCGCTCGACCTGATGTGCAAGCGCGCGGTGTCGCGCACCACGCGCGGCGGCGGCAAGATCGGCGACTACCAGATGGTGCAGGAGCAGATCGCGGATTCCTGGATCCAGCTCGAGCAGTTCCGCCTGCTGGTGCTGCAGACCGCGTGGAAGATCGACAAGTACAAGGATTATCGCAAAGTGCGCAAAGACATCGCCGCGGTGAAAGTGGCGATGCCGAAGGTTTATCACGACATCGCCAGCAAGGCGATGCACATCCACGGCGCATTGGGAGTGTCCAACGAGATGCCGTTCGCGCAGATGCTGATCGGCTCGATGGTGATGGGCATCGCGGACGGTCCGACCGAAGTCCACAAGGTGACGGTGGCCAAACAGGTGCTGCGCGATTTCCAGCCGGACAACGATCTTTTCCCGTCCTACCACCTGCCCAAGGTGCGCGAGGCGGCGCGGGACCGGTTCCCGGACGTCGTGGAATCCCTGCGCGAGGAGTGGAAAGCCCGCGCCGAAGGCATCGACGCGCTCTAGTTGCGCAGGGCGCCGTTCACGTCCGGGTGTAATCCGTTCCCTCGCGGCCCGAAATGCGCTATGGCCCGCGCGGGCGAGTAACCGTGTCGAAAGGCGTTTCGTTTTGTCACCATCCGAAGTCCATGGCTCCGGCGCCGCTCCCAGCGCCGCGGAGTGGATTGCGATCCTGAGCCGGTATCGCGATCCCAGTTTCAAGCGCAGCATTTTCGAGCTGGCCGTCACCGCGGCGCCTTTTCTGGCGCTGTGGGCGTTTGCATGGGCGGCGTGGGAATTCGGCTATGGCTGGGCGGCGCTCATTATCGCTTTGCCGGCCGCGGCGTTTCTCGTGCGGCTGTTCATGATCCAGCACGACTGCGGTCATGGCGCCTTCTTCAAGCATCGCGCGATGAACGACTGGATCGGCCGCGCCATCGGCGTGCTGACATTGACGCCCTACGATGCCTGGAAACGCGCGCATGCGATCCATCACGGCACGTCGGGCAATCTGGACAAGCGCGGCATCGGCGATCTCGACACCCTGACGGTGGCGGAATATCGCGCGCTGCCGTTCTGGGGCCGCATGCGCTACCGGCTCTATCGCAATCCGCTGGTGCTGTTCGGACTGGGCCCGATCTACATGTTCATCCTGCGCCACCGCCTGCCGCTGGGCGAAACCATCAAGCATTGGCGCGCGTGGATCAGCCCGATGGCGACCAATGCCGCGACCGCCGCGCTCATCGTCGGCATGATGTGGCTGGTCGGCTGGAAGGAGTTCCTGCTGATCCAGATCCCGATCACGCTCATCGCCGGCGTCATCGGCGTGTGGCTGTTCTTCATCCAGCACCAGTTCGAGGACACATTCTGGGCCGCCGAAGGCACCTGGAACGTGCATGACGCGGCGCTGCGCGGCTCCTCTTATTATGTGATGCCCAAGCCGCTGGCGTGGCTCACCGCCCATATCGGCATCCATCACGTTCATCATCTTTATGCGCGCATCCCGTTTTACCGGCTGCCGCAGGTCCTGCGCGAACAGACGAGGCTGGCGGATGCTTCGCGCGTGACGCTCTGGCAGAGCTTCAAATGCGCCAGGCTGGCGCTCTGGGACGACACCCAGCGGCGGCTGTTGTCCTTCCGCGAGGCGCGAAAGATTTCGCACTAGGGACACGCGCGGGGCCGCGGCCGAGCGCGAACCCCCGTGACTCCGCGTGCGGTCTGGACGCGGCATCGGTGGCACTTGCCGCGGTGGCTTTGCCGTCGTTAGGGTTCCAAACCGCTATTTCTAACGACCACCGGAAACGCTCATGTCCACGAACCCCAATTTCACGGCGCCGCCCGGCTGGCCGGCCATGTCCATCGCAGAAGCGCACGCCAAGCTCACTGCGCCGGGAATGCCGTTCGAGACCGAAGAACTCACGATCCGCGGCATCAAAACCAAGGTCTGGAAGAACCTGCCGCCCACCTTGCGCGAATTGCTGGTGCTGGCGCGCGCCGCCCATGGACCCAAGGAATTCCTCGTCTATGAGAACGACCGCGCCACCTATGACGCGTTCTATCGCGCGTCCGTCGCGGTCGCGAACGAGCTGATCAGGCAGGGCGTGAAAAAAGGCGACCGCGTCGCGCTCATCATGCGCAACCTGCCGGAATGGCCCGCGATCTTCTATGGCGCGGAGATCGTCGGCGCCATCGTCACCCCGCTCAACGCGTGGTGGACCGGACCGGAGCTGGAATACGGCCTCGTCGACTCCGGTACCAAGATCGCGTTCGTGGACGCGGAGCGGCTGGAACGCATCAACGAGCATCTCGTCAACTGTCCGGATCTCAAGCGCGTCTATGTGAGCCGCTATCCGGACGACGAACTGCTCAATCCCATCGTCACGCGGCTGGAAGAAGTTCTGGGCGAGGTGAATGCGTGGAAGAACCTGCCCGACAGGCCGCTGCCGGACGTGCAGCTCGGTCCCGACGATGATGCCACGATCCTCTACACCTCCGGCACCACGGGAAAGCCGAAAGGCGCGCTCGGGACCCATCGCAACATGCTCTCCAACATCATGGCGTCCGGTTCGGTGGCCGCGCGCAATTTCCTGCGCAAGGGCGAAATGCCGCCGGCGCCCGATCCCGATGCGGTGCCCCGCACGATGCTTCTCTCCGTGCCGTTCTTCCACGCCACTGGATGTTTCGCGATCATGAATCCCTCCGTCGCGTCGGGCTCCAAGATCGTGCTCATGCGCAAATGGGAGCCGGAACTGGCGATGCAATTGATCGAGCGCGAGAAGGTGAATCTCGCCGGCGGCGTGCCCACCATCGCCTGGCAACTGATCGAGCATCCCAATCGCGGCAAATACGATCTGTCGTCGCTCGAAAGCGTGTCCTATGGCGGCGCGCCGTCGGCGCCGGAACTGGTGAAGAAGATCGTCACCACCTTCCCGAAATCCGCCGCCGGCAATGGCTGGGGCATGACGGAAACATCCGCCACGCACACATCCAACAGCGCCGAGGACTATCAGAACCGCCCCGACTCTTGCGGCCCCGCGGTCGCGGCGTGCGAAATCAAGATCATGAATGTCGAAGGCACGCATGAGCTGCCGCGCGGCGAAGTGGGCGAGTTGTGGGCAAGGGGCCCCAATATCGTCAAAGGCTACTGGAACAAGCCGGAAGCCACGGCCGCCACCTTCATCGACGGCTGGGTGCGCACCGGCGATCTCGCGCGCATGGACGAAGAGGGTTTCTGTTTCATCATCGACCGCGCCAAGGACATGCTGATCCGCGGCGGCGAGAACATCTACTGCGTCGAAGTGGAGAACGTCCTCTACGAACATCCCGCCGTGATGGATGCAGCATTGGTGCCGGTGCCGCATCACACGCTGGGCGAAGAGCCGGGCGCGGTGGTGCATCTGAAGCCCGGCATGCACACGACGGAGGAAGAGCTTCGCCAGTTCGTGGCGGGCAAGCTCGCGGCCTTCAAGGTGCCGGTGAAGGTGGTGTTCTGGCCGGAGACCCTGCCGCGCAACGCCAACGGCAAGATCCTCAAGACCGAGCTGAAAAAGATATTCGCCGCCCCGCAATAGGCGGGGAAGGCAGGATGGTGGCGAAAGCTCTGCTTGAGCAGGGCCTTAGGCTCGAACCGGCGAGTCGAACCTAAAGCGAACAATTTCTGGACGGCCGAGTCGGTGAAGGTGTACAAATCTCCCAATTCTCGAATTGCGCCTTGTGCGAAGCCGCCAGCGAAAGCCGGCGGTTTTTCATTGCCTATCACCCTCTCCCCCTTTGAGGGGGAGAGGGCAGGGTGAGGGGGCGGTGCCGCATGCACCGAGTTCAAGTTTCAACACCTCAAATCAAAACCGTCATCCCCGGCCTTGTGCCGGGGATCCATTTTCCAGAAGCGGCGATCGTTCTGCTCCGTCTCTTGAAAATGGATGGCCGCCACACGGGCGGCCGTGACGAGTCTGAAGAAGGAAAAAGATGCACAAACTCTAACTTCGCCCTCGCCCTGACCGGGCATGGGGGTGGGGACGAACTCTTCTGGAGAAGCCGAGATCGCGCGGATGCGGGTCTAGGACGCCAAACCGGAAGAAGTCCGTCACGACCGCCACGCTCAAGGTCGCGCCCGCATATTCGACCGACGACGCAATTCCGGCGACATGGCGTCAAAGGCTGAGGGAATGCACCGATTTCAAAAAGCGGATTCGATCCGCGGGAGAATCATGTCCGCGGCGATGTGAAAATCGCGGGGGCTTGGCTATTTCGAAAAAAGTCCCAGCAGCATCGGCTTGGCATAGAGCGCCGCCGCCTGCTCGCGGCCCGCGCCGCCGGGCACGCGCATGGAGGCCGAGGCGTTCAGCGTCGCGTTCAGGAGATGCGCCGCGATCACCGCGTCGATCGGGCGGATGGAGCCTTCCGCGATGCCGTCGGAGATCATGGCGGAGAAACGGTCCGACACGCGGCTCCACTGATTGAGCATGTCCTGCCGGATGTTTTCGGGCAGCGCGCTGATGGCGCTGGTGCGCAAAAGCGGGCCGCCATCCGACACCTGGAATTCCACCAGCGCCGCAGCCGCCGAGCACAGCTTCTGCCATTGCGTGCCGGGCTCGCGCATGGCCGCGGACTGGATGCGCCGCATGATGTCGAAACTGCGCTCGAAACAGGCGACGACCAGATCGTCCTTGGCTTCGTTGTGGTGATAGAACGAGCCTTTGGTCACATTGAGCTGCGCGGAGATCTTCTCCACCGACGCGCCGCGATAGCCGCTTTGATTGATGAGCCGCGTCGCCGCCTTCAGGAAGGTGTCGCGCGCGCGCTCGCGATGACTTACCGGCGCGGGCTGGATGTCGTGGACGAAAACCGGCGCCCATTCCGGCGTCCCGGCGCAAAGACCGTTCGCCAGGATGTCGTAGAAGCGCTCGCCGATGCGGCCATAGTCCTCGATGTCGTAGCGGGCGAGCCAGTTGGACGACCACCAGAGCTGCTCCAGAAGGATGTGGGTCCGCGCGTTCGCGCCGGTGTGGTGAAACTCCGCGTCGAAAAGCGTGCGCACCTTGCGGAACAGCTTGTTGTAGGCCTCGCTCACCTGGCTCTGCTGCGGCTCCTTGAGCGCGCGGATATCCGCGAAGGCCGCGAGTGGCGCTTCTTCCGCCTGGCGTATGCGCCGGTTCAGGTCCAGGTGAAGCCTGAGGAAGCTGTGCAGCCTTTCGTGCGGATCGCGCGCGCCCAGCGCGGCGGTGATGAGCGTGTCGAAACGCTCGATGCTGGAGAGGAAGCAGGCGACGGCCAGGTCTTCCTTCTTCTTGAAATAGTAGGTCACGGAGGTGGTGATGAGATCGACGCTCGCGGCGACGTCGGCCAGCGTCATGCCCTTCACGCCGCGCCGGTTCAGAATGCCGGTCGCCGCCGCGATGATGGCTTCCTTCTTTCTTGCGAAACGATCGGTGGAGACAGGCGTCGGGATTTCACTATCCATAGGCCCAATCTACAGAAGCAGGGCGTGGATTGGAATTAGCGAATGACACCCATGTCCACGGACTCCTGCGCCTGCGCCATCTCCGCGGCAAGAACCTTGAGATTCGCCTGGTGCGTCTCGCGCGTGATGGGGAAGAACCACAGGATCACCATGCCGAGGCCGTACACGACGGTGATCGTCGCCAGATAGACAACCGCGAAATGATGAACGACGCCTGGATCGACCTGACCGGGAATCGCGTTGGCGGGAAAGCCGGCGGCCCATAGCAGAAGGCCTGACGCGAAAAGACCCAATCCGGTCACTGCTTTCTGAAGCAGACTGTTGCCGGCGAAGAACAGGCCCTCGCTGCGCCGTCCCGTCTTCAATTCGCTGTCTTCCACCACGTCGGCGATCATTGAGACGACCGGGATGGACGCGCCGATGGTCATCGATCCGGCGACGATGTTGAAGGCGAGCAGGATCCAGACGAGGTGCGGCATGCCGGGATGGAAGGCGACGCCGAACAGCCCCAGCAGCAGGGGCGTGATGCTTATGACATAGCCGATGCCGAACAGCGTCATGGCGCCGGTGACCTTGTCCAGGATGCGCGAGGCGATCGGTCCCAGCACAAACGCGAACAACACGGTGATGAAGCCCGCGAGAGTGAGGAGGCCGATCTCCTTGGTGCTCAACAGCCAGAAGAAGGAAACGATGTAGTAGTTCAGCGCGAACACCAGTCCGGTCGCCAGACTCAGCACCATGATGGCGAGCATCAGAATCAGGAAGGCGCGATTGTTCATCGTCGCGATCATCTCTTTGGCGTATTGCCACAGCGTCATCTTCCGCTCGGCGGGCTTGCGCAGATAGGGAATGAATTTGTGCGTGCCGAGCGATGAGATGATGATCGCCGCGAACATCACGACCGCAGACCACATGCCGTAGCGCCCGTAGCCCGCTTCGTTGAGCTGCCCGATGGGCTGCGCCTTCGTCGGCACCAGGAACACGAACAGCGCCAGCGCCAGCATGCCGAGACCTCCATACCAGGCGAAGAACGTGCGGAAGCTGAGGAACGACGTGCGCTGGTCGTAATCCTGCGTCAGTTCGGCAACGAGCGCGGAATTCGGAATCTCGAAAAAGGTGATGAACGTGCGCACGACGATGGCGACCACGATGAGATAGACGAACATCGCGCCCATCGACCAGTGCGGCGGATTCCACAGCAGCAGATAGGACACCGCCACCGGCAGCGCCGCGGCATACATCAGCGGATGCCGGCGCCCCCAGCGCGTGTGAAGATTGTCGGAGACTTGCCCCACGATCGGGTCGAGGAAGGCGTCGAACACGAACGCGATGGCGATCGCCAGACCGACAAGCTGCGCAGGAATGTGAAGGACGAGATTGTAAAAGGGCAGAAGAATGGTCTGGAAGCCGTTGTCCTTGACGCCGAAGGCGATCGAACCGAGCCCGTAGAAGACCTTGGTCCGCGTGGTTTCCATCTCGGCTTTGACCGCCGCACCTTCACTCATTCCAACCCCACGACCTTCGACGGCGCTGGATTCGAATGTGGGGTACGCATGCGGGACCGTCAAATAGCCGGCCCCGCCCAAGTCCCTGATTTTTCGCGTTTAACGCATTTTTCAAAAGTTGTGCTTTACAAATTGCTGCAACTTTAAGTTGATACCGGCGATGCTGCGAAGACGAATCACCTTGGGGGTCCTTTGGGCGGGAAGCCTGGCCCTTGCGCATCTTTGTGCGGCCGCGCCCGCCCGCGGCGCGACGGTTTCGACGAACTTCGCCGTCAAAGCCACCGTGCTGGCATCATGCACCGTCACCGCGGCCGATCTGGATTTCGGCGTGTATGCGCCCGGCGGTGGCGACGCAACGGCGACCACGACGATCGACGTCACCTGCTCGAATGGAACGCCCTATACGATCGCGCTCGACGGCGGATCGGCTCATGCCGTTGCGGCGCGGGCGATGAGCGATGGCGCAACGCACAGCCTGGCCTACGGTCTCTACACCGACGCCGGCTTCGCGACGATATGGGGCGACGGCACGGCATCGTCCGCCACCACAAGCGGCACGGGCGACGGAACGGCCCAGCCCTGCACCGTCTTCGGAAAGATACCCGCCGGCCAGTATGTGGTGCCCGCCACATACACCGACGAAATTTCCGTCACGGTGAGCTATTGATGCGTGGCGCCGCGATCCTCCTCGCCGTGCTTTTCTCGGCGACGGCTGCCCGCGGTGCGTCGTTCGAGGTAGCGCCCACCACGCTCGAACTCTCCGCCGGCAAGCCGGGGCTTCTGTACATCACCAATAATGGTGCGCGTCCCGTCGCGATCCAGATACAGCCGATGGACTGGAAACAAACCAACGGCGCGGATGCACTGACGCCGAGCACGACGCTGATCGTCAGCCCGCCGATGGTCGACATCATGCCCGGAAGCCGCCAGCTCGTTCGCGTGCTCGCCGATGACATGCAGGCGCAGCGTGAGCGTCAATACCGTCTGCTTCTCGACCAGCTTCCCGCCGACGGCGCCGCGCATGCGGGTGTCGAGGTGCTCCTGCAATTGAACATCCCGGTATTCGCATCCAGCGGCGGGCGGCCGAGCATGGTGTGGCGCGCCCATGCTGTTTCCGACGGAACGGAGATTTCGGGCCTCAACACCGGCCCCGCGACCGTCAAACTGTCGCGCATCGCGATCACGCCGCCCGGCGGCACACAGCAATATTCCATAGAGGGGCTCACATATTTGCTGCCCGGCACGCAGCACCGCTGGCATCTTTCCCTGCGCGAAGCATCCTCGCTGCATCTCGTCGCTCGCGATGAGCGCAGCGGGGCCGCACTCGATGCCGACATTCCCGTTCAGCCGTGAAGCGCCGGTGTGCGATCACGCTGGCTTTCGCTTCGATCGTTTCAGCCGCGCATGCCCGAGGCCTGTTGCTGGAGATATGGATCAATGGCCGCGACAGCCATGTCGTGGCGCGCATCATCGAGCGCGATGGCGGCCTCGAAGTGGCCAATGCCGATCTCGCGAATGCCGGGCTTGCCGTCGCCCGTGCCGGCAGCCGGCTGCTCGATGCGCACACCGCTATTGGGGCCGAGGAAGACGGCGCAAACCAGAGATTGCTGTTGACCGTAGATCCTGCCCGGCTGGCGCGGCGGATTGTCGATCTGCGGCCTTCGATCACCGAGGACGTCACGCCCGCGGACCGGGGAGCCATGCTGCGCTACGACGCCAGCGCGACCGTGAGCAACCCGGCATCGCGCGGCCTCAAAACGTCCGCGGGTGCGGCGCTCGCGCTGACATTGTTCGACGGCGACGCGCGCCTGACTGCCACCGGTTTCGCCACGGCCGGTCTCTCGTCGCGCGGCGCCCGGCTCGATACGGCACTGGAGATCGATGATCCTTCGCTTCCCCGGAAACTGGTTTTCGGAGATGCAATCACGGGCGGCCCCGCTTGGACGCGCGCAGTCCGTTTTGCGGGCGTCCAGATTGCCACCGATTATTCGCAGCAGCCCGGGCGCATCACTTTTCCATTGCCGCAATATTTCGGCACCGCGGCGGTGCCTTCGACGGTCGATGTGTTTGTGGGGGCGAGCCGGGTCTTCACGGGCCGGATCGATGAGGGGCCGTTCGCGCTCGACAGTCTTCCGGTCACGACCGGCGGCGGGACCGCGACGGTCGTGGTGCGCGACGTGTTCGGCCGGGAAACCAGCCGGACGATTTCGCTGTTCACCGATCCCTCGCTGCTCGCGCCCGGCCTGACCGCTTACTCGCTGGAAGCCGGGCTCATGCGCCGCGGCTACGGATTGTCGAGCGCGGACTATGCCACGCCATTCGCGAGCGGCACGTGGCGCCACGGCTTTCACGCCGTCACCGCCGAACTTCATGGCGAGCTGGCGCGCGATTTCGTGCAGATCGGAGGCGGCGCCGGGCGAACCGTTGGCGGATTCGGCCTCGTGTCCATCGCTGCCGCCTTCAGCCGGCGCGATTCACGAGACGGGGGATTTGCATCGCTCGATCTTGCGGCGCGCAACGGCGCGTTTTCGCTCTTTGGCAATGTCGCCGCCACGATCGGACACTTCACCGATCTCGCATCGCTCTCCGGCGATGCATTCCCGGCGCTGCGATACGAGATGGGCGTCAGCACGGCGCTGGGCCGCGCGGGCGCGCTTTCGCTCAACTGGGTCGGTCAGCACTCCGGAGCCGGCTCCTCCGATCTGGTCACGGGCTCCTACTCGCGGTCTTTTGGTGGCGGGGTGTTTCTCGGCGTCACTGCCCTGCGGGACCTGGCGGATCGCAATTGGGAGATGGAGGCGTTTCTTAACGTCCCCATCGGCGCCGGCTTTCTGTCGGGATCGGTGTCGGAAGGATCGCACCGGTCCGTGCTTCAAGCCGGATACGCCAGACCGGCAAATCCCGATGGCGGGTTTGGCTATTCCGTCCTGGCCGCAACAGGTTCTGCCTCGCGGATCGAAGCGAACGCGCATTGGATCACCGATCGCGGAGAGATCGACGGCGCGTTCTCGCGCGCGGCGGGCGAAACGGCGTTTCGCGCGGATGCATCCGGCGGGCTTGCGCTTCTCGACGGCCGGCTGTTCGCGACGACCCCGCCGGACGGCGCGGTGGCGCTGGTAAAGACGGGCATGCCGGACGTTCGCGTCTATCGCGAAAACCGCCCGGTCGCTGTTTCGGATTCCGCCGGCGAGGCGCTTCTCACCGGTCTATCGCCCTACGCGGCCAATCGCATTGGCGTGGATCCGCGCGACTATCCCATCGATGTGGATATCGCCGACAGCGAGCGGACGGTGGTCCCCCCGCGCGATGCCGGTGTCGTCGTCGATCTGGCGCCCCGGATTCGCGCGCCGTTCATCGCCATCGTCAGGCTTGCGGGCGGCGGGGTTCCGCAAATCGGCGCGGAAGTGGATGTGGACGGCGTGACGACGCCGTTGATCGTGGGCCGCGACGGCGAGATCTATTTCGGCGATCTCGCGCGTCCGGCTTTCGCCACCATTCGCATGCGCGATAAAGATTGCCGCGTGCGGATCGCGCCGCCGCAGCATCCGCGGCATCGCATTCCCCGCATCGGGCCCTTCGTCTGTTCCGGAAACGGCGATGCGATTTGAACCCGTCCTGCTCGCACTTCTTCTGCTGTCGTGCCCGGCGCAAGCCGTCTGCACCTCGCTGGCGGTGAGCGCG
>JBQCFD010000234.1:0-8097 GCA_051959625.1 Rhizomicrobium sp. | reverse complement strand
GCGGGTTACTCGCCAGATCCTCTACACGGCGGCCATGAGCGCGATCCTGACCGGAATCCTGCTCGGAGTCGCGCGCATCGCGGGCGAGACCGCGCCCTTGCTCTTCACCGCGCTCAACAATCAGTTCTGGAGCACCGATCTAAACGGCCCCATCGCGAGCCTTCCCATGGTGATCTTCCAGTTCGCCTTGAGCCCTTACGCGGGATGGCAGCAACTCGCCTGGACGGGCGCATTGATCATCACCGCGGCGGTCCTCACTCTCAGTATTGTAGCGCGCCTGTTCGGCGCAACGGGACGAACCCAATGAACATGCAAGATGTCCTCGAAACCAAACCGGCAGCCTCGTTGATGGCTTCGGCAAAGACAGCGGAAAAGGTCTCGATCCGCGACCTTTCCTTCTACTATGGCGCCACACAGGCTCTGAAGAACATTTCGCTCCCGCTCTACGACAGGAGGGTCACCGCCTTCATCGGACCGTCGGGCTGCGGGAAATCGACGCTTCTGCGCATTCTGAACAGGATTTATTCGCTTTATCCCAACCAGCGCGCTTCAGGCGAAGTGCTGCTCGATGGGCAGGATATCCTCGGGCCTTCTGTCAATCTCAACCTCCTCCGCGCTCGCGTCGGCATGGTGTTTCAGAAACCCACGCCGTTTCCCATGTCCATCTATGACAATATCGCGTTCGCGATCCGGCTCTATGAAAGGCCAGGAAAGAGCGAACTGGATCGGCGCATCGAGGATGCGCTCCGCCGCGTTGCGCTGTGGGACGAGGTTAAGAACAAGCTCCACGCCAGCGGCCAGAGTTTGTCCGGCGGCCAGCAGCAGCGGCTCTGCATCGCGCGCGCCATCGCGATTGGACCC
The DNA here is from genome assembly GCA_051959625.1 of Rhizomicrobium sp. Classification (GTDB taxonomy): domain Bacteria; phylum Pseudomonadota; class Alphaproteobacteria; order Micropepsales; family Micropepsaceae; genus Rhizomicrobium. The sequence continues at coordinate 7,236 of JBQCFD010000234.1, read as the reverse complement.
GAGGTCATCCTGCTCGACGAGCCCTGCTCTGCGCTCGATCCCATTTCGACGGCTCGAATCGAAGAGCTGATCGATGAACTGAAGCGCGAATTCACGATCGCGATCGTGACACACAACATGCAGCAGGCCGCGCGCGTGTCCGACTACACGGCGTTCCTCTATCTCGGCGAACTTGTGGAGTTCGGGGAAACCGCGCAGCTCTTCACCAATCCGCGCGAGACCCGCACCGAGGACTATGTGACTGGCCGCTTCGGCTAAAGGATATTCGGATGAGCGAACACAAACATATCGTCAGCGCCTTTGGGCAGGAAATCGAGGGTCTCAAGACGCGCATCATCGAGATGGGCGGCCTGACCGAGCGTTCGGTGACCGACGCCGTCTCCGCGCTCGATACGCGCGACATCGAACTCGCGGCCCGCACGGTGGCTGCCGATCAGCGCATCGACGACATGGAGGCGGAAATCGAGGAACAGGCTATCCTGATGCTCGCCCGGCGCCAGCCGATGGCCGTGGATCTGCGCGAAGTGATGGCCGCAATGCGCATCGCATCCAATCTCGAGCGCATCGGCGATCTCGCCAAGAATATCGCCAAGCGCACGGCGGCGATCGGAACCGAGCGTCAACCCCGGCAAGTAAGCCGCGGCGTGAGCCATATGGCCGATCTGGCCCTTCTCCAGCTCCGCGACGTGCTGAATGCTTGCGCCAACCGCGATGCCGCAAAGGCTGTCGCCGTGCGCAGTCGCGATGGCGAGATCGACGCGCTGTACAACTCGCTGTTCCGGGAGCTTCTGACCTACATGATGGAGGATCCCCGCTCGATCACAATGGCGACTCACCTGCTTTTCTGCGCCAAAAATCTTGAACGCATTGGAGATCACGCCACCAACATCGCCGAAACGGTCTATTATCTCGTGACCGGCAACCGGCTGACCGGCGAAAGGCAGAAAGACGATTCGCACAACTATGCGACCGTTCCTTTCCGACCCGCCACGTAAAGGGAACCATGCTGGATGATATCGCCACCGACAAACGTCGGCGCACTTCGGAGGCACACATGCCCCGGATCATGATCGTGGAAGATGAAGAGTCGCTCGCAGTCCTGCTGCGATACAACCTCGAGGCGGAAGGCCACGAAGTCGAAGTCATCGCACGCGGCGACGACGCCGAGTTGCGCCTGAAGGAGGCCGCGCCCGATCTTGTGTTGCTGGACTGGATGCTGCCCGGCACATCGGGCATCGAACTGATGCGGCGCATCCGCAAATGGCCGAACACGGCGCAGCTACCCGTCATTATGCTCACCGCGCGCGGCGAGGAAGACGAGCGCATCCGCGGCCTCGATCTGGGCGCCGACGACTACGTGGTGAAGCCATTCTCCGTTCCCGAGCTGATGGCGCGCATTCGCACGCTGCTGCGCCGCTCCAACCCGTCTCTGGCGGCATCGATACTCAAGCTGGGAGAGATCGAACTCAACCGCGACACCCGCCGCGCCCACCGCGCCGGCCGCGAAATTCATTTGGGCCCCACGGAATTCAGACTCCTGGAGTTCCTGATGACCACGCCCGGCCGCGTTTATTCGCGCGAGCAGCTTCTCAACGCCGTATGGGGCAGCGACATCTATGTCGATGAACGCACGGTCGACGTTCATGTCGGGCGCCTGCGCAAGGCTCTCGATATCGGCAGCGGCGCCGATGCGATACGGACCGTTCGCGGTGCCGGCTACGCTTTCGATGAAGCCTTCGCGACACGTGTGGGCGGTGCGAAACTCTGATTGGCCGGCGGCCGTCCAGCTCATCGCGTGAAATAATCCGAGCCCATCAACAGGAACATCACAAAGACCCATATCGGCCCGGCTGCCGCGGCGAGCCTGTTGAGCGCGTTGTTCTCGAATAGCCGCATGAACACCATTCCGACCAATGACGCCTTCAACGCCGCGATGGTCAGTGCTACCGGAAGCGCGCCACGGCCAAGCGGCACGAAAGACAAAGTGCAGGTCGTAGCCAGCAAAACGCACAACGCGACCCATACCAACAACGGCCGGACCCAGATTTCGCGCTTCCTCGCCCCCTCATCCATGCGAACGCCCCACGAGATAGAGCAAAGGGTAGAGTACAATCCAGATGATATCGACCAGATGCCAGTAGAGCGCCGTGGCATCCTCCGACGCGCTGCCGACCAGCCACGCGACATTCCTCCGGCTGGCGATGATGAGCCTCAGCACCGCGATCAAACCGCAAGTCACATGGACCGCATGAACGCCGGTCATTACCCAGTAATAGGCGAAGAATATCTGCGCGCCGGGCTGTGCCAGGGCAAAGTCATGTCCCGGCAGCAGATGTTTCTCGATATCCTCGCGATATTCGAAACCTTTGAGGACGAGAAACGTCAGTCCCAGCAGAAACGTCACCGCCAGAAGTCGCCGTGCCAGGCCGCCGAAGTCAGCGCGCGCGGCACGTCCGGCCACGGCGATCGTCAGGCTGCTCGTCATCAGGATCGCGGTGTTGACCGTTCCGTAGACGATGTCGGTCTCCCGGCCGGCCGCCAGAAACCCTTGGGGGTAAAGACCGCGATAGAGGCTGTAGCCGGCAAACAATCCGGCGAAAAGCAGGATCTCGCTGACAAGAAATACCCACATCCCGAATGACACAGCCATATGCTGGCGCTGGAGATTCTCGAAAGGCTTGCGCAGGAACGCATCGCTCATGGCGCGTTCCTCATCGTGACGATGTCTGTCGGATGATAGTCGTATGGCTGCTCGACCACGGGGGGCGAAAGGAAATTTTCGCGTGGCGGCGGTGACGGCGCCTGCCACTCCAGCCCCTTCGCATGCCACGGATTGACGCCCGCTCGCGCGCCGTGCCGAAACGACCAGATGAGATAGAACAGCGGCATGAAATAGGCCACGCCCAGGACAACGGCGCCGCCCGTGGACAGCACGTGATAGACCTGAAATTCCGGCGGATAGACGTGATAGCGCCGCGGCATGCCGAGATACCCCATCACGAACTGCGGGAAGAACGTAAGATTGAAGCCAATGAACATGGTGATCGCGGCGGCACGCGCCCAGAGTTCCGGGTAGAGCTTCCCGGTGATCTTCGGCCACCAGAAATGAAGCGCGCCGAAGAATGCAGACACCGACCCGCCCACCATGATGTAGTGGAAATGCGCGATCACGAAGTAGGTGTCCGTCACGTGAATATCGATGGGCACCGTGGCGAGGAATAGCCCCGTCAAACCGCCGATGGTGAAAAGACCCAGAAACCCGAACGCGTACAGCATCGGCGCATCGAAACTGATGCTCCCGCGATAGAGCGTGGCAGTCCAGTTGAACACCTTTATGGCGGACGGCACCGCCACCATGAACGAGAGGAATGAGAACACCACGTTCGCGTATGGCGACTGTCCGGAAACGAACATGTGATGTCCCCAAACAAAAAAGCCGATCACCCCGATCGCAACCAGGCAGTAGACCATAAAGGAGTACCCGAAGAGGCGGCGGCGCGCGAAACAGGCAATGATCTCCGAGGCGACGCCCATCGCCGGCAGCACCATGATGTAGACAGCGGGGTGGCTGTAGAACCAGAACAGGTGCTGGAACAGGAGCGGATCGCCGCCGCGGCTCGCATCGAATATCGGCAGGTCGAACCACCGCTCCGCGACGATCAGCAGCAAGGTCATCGCAAGAACGGGCGTCGCCAGCACCATGACCATGCTGGTCGCATACATCGCCCATACGAAGAGCGGCAGACGGAACCACGTCATGCCGGGTGCGCGAAGCATGTGCGTCGTGGCGATGAAATTCACGCCGGTAAGGACCGATGAGAAACCGACCACGAAAACGCCCATCGCGGCCGTGAGCACCGCGGTATTGGAAAACATCGTCGAATAAGGCGTGTAGAAGGTCCAGCCGGTGTCCACGCCGCCCAGGATCAACGTGAGCACCGTAAACGCGGCACCGCCGACATACAGATACCAGGAAAGGAGATTGATGCGGGGGAAAGCAAGGTCTTTCGCGCCGATCATCAGCGGCAACAGGAAATTGCCGAAGGTCGCGGGAATCGACGGAATGAGAAAAAACCACACCATTACGATTCCGTGGATGGTGAACATCTTGTTGTAGGTGTCGTCGGTGACGAGGTCGCCTGCGGGCGTGAGCAATTCAAGCCGCACGACCGAGATCGCCACCGCGCCGATAAAGAAGAACAAGGTGATCGAAAGCGCGAACAGCACCGCGATCCGCTTGTGATCGGTGGTCAGAAGCCAGGATCTGAGAGTGGTTCCGTCATGCAGGTAGTCGAGCGGAGGTTGCGGCTGAAACGTTGCCTCGGTCATGACCCGTTTCCTTGCCTTGGAAGCGACTTGAGATAGGCGACAATGGCCTCGACATCTTCGCTGTCCGCATATTGGCCGTAGCTCGGCATGATCGGGGCATAGCCGGCCACGATATCCGCGCGCGGATCGAGAATGGATTTCCTTAGATATGCCTCGTCCGCTTTGACCTGCCGCCCTCCCTGCAAGGCGACGATGCTGCCGAACAGTCCGTCGAGCTTCGGCGCATGCACCTGAGATTGCGGCGCATGGCAGGCGCCGCAACCGAACTTGTCGAACAGCGATTCGCCCTCGCGCACGAGCGTGTCGCCGTGCGGCTGCTTGCGGAGCCAGGCCGAGTAGTCCGCCGGCGTCATCACCACCACCTCCCCTGTCATGTGCGAATGTTGCGTGCCGCAATATTCCGCGCAGAAAAGATGGAAGGTGCCGGTTTCCGTGGGCGTGAATATCAGCTCCGTGCTGCGCACGGGCAACACATCCTGTTTCAGGCGAAACGCAGGAACATAGAAGCTGTGGATCACGTCCTGCGATGTCATTACCAGACGGACGGACCTGCCCACCGGAATATGCAAGGCGTCGATCTCGCGGGCGCCGTCAGGGTGCTGCGTCTTCCACATCCATTGCTTGGCAACGACATGAATTTCGAGTTGCCCCGGCGCATTGCGCGGCGGCAAGCCGTAGCTACCAACGAACCACCAGAAGATGAAGATCGCGAGAAAGGTCGTCGCGACCGTCCACCCGATTTCTATTTCCCGGCTCAGGAATTTGGGCAACGGCGCATGTGAGGCGGGTGCGCCGCGACGGTAGCGCGTGGCAAATACGACGAGCAGCACGAACAGGACGACGAAGATGACGGCCGATATTCCGAACACGGTGGCGAACGCAATATCCACCGCGTGCGCGTTGCGTGACGCTTCGGGAAGCGTAAGACGCCAGCTGCTCATGCTGCCCTCCTCCGCCATATGAGGAAAAGCACCGCACTGCCGAGAGCAAGCACGGTACCAATGCACGCGATCTGCAGCAGTAACGCGATCCTGAGGCTGTAAATGCCTGTTTGCGGATCGTAGCAATAGCAGAGCAGCCGCACGCGATCATAAAGGCTGAGCGACGGCTCGGATGCCTCCAGCACGGCTTTCATGTCTGTCACCGTCAGCGCGAAAGGCGACAGCACGCCGCGAACCACGCCGGCGGGTCCGAGCACGTAGACTGCCGCTGGATGCGCGAACTGATCGGCTGCCGCATCATATCGGTAGTGAAAGCCAAGCGCTCCCGCGGCCCGGTTCACAGCAGGCTTGTCGGGCAGCAGCAGCACCGTTTGCCGCAACAGCGCGGCGGGAATCTCCTTGCGAGCCATCGCGAGTGCGTCTTCGGCGGAATCCTTCGGATCGATGCCGAATACGACAATACGATAATGCGACGGATCCAGATGCGCTTTTTGAATACCGGCGGCAAGCATTTCCAGATCGGTGCCGCACAGCGTGTTGCACGTGTAGTCCACGAAATTGAAGAACACCGAATGTCCCGCCAGAAGCTGGCCCATCGTCCGCCACTTGCCGGTGACGTCGCGCGCGCCGAGATCGGGATCGAGACGCGCGCCTCGCGGCGGCGCGGCGGATACCAACGCAAGATCGGCGCGGGACAGGCCTGCCTGGGCCGGCGAAGCCAGTAACAGCATCGCAAGGATCGCCACCGCGATATTCACGGGCCGTCTCCAAGAGGATCAAATGCGCGGGCGCCCTTTGCGGCGATTGCGTTCATGGCCTTGTCGATCGGCATCCGCCCATGCGCGCCGGCCAGATCCTTCTTCTGCCGCGCTTCCAGAGCCAGGCGCTCCGCGCGCTCGTTCGGGATAACGGCCGGCGCGGGAAAAGGATGGCGCACGGCATAGGTCTGGCCGATATCGCCTTTGAAGATCAGCTGGAAGCCGAACGCGATAAGCATCAGCAAGGCCATGATGCCCGCGATGATGAACACAATTCGCCGCGTGCGGACGTCGGGGGATTCGCCGCGCCCGAGCTCAGCGGCCATATGCGCCTCCCGCCACCGGAAGACGGATGCCCGCAGACCAAAGCAGCAACCCGATGACCAATCCGGCAAGGATGGCCGGAACAATCACTGCGGCGCCGAACACGGGAACGATCATCCACAATACATGCAGCGTGATTCCCAACAGCACGAAGGCCCCCACGATGCGAAGCAACCAGGGCTCACGCCGCACGGCAGGATTAAGTATCGCCAGGAATGGGAGCGCTGCACCGAGCAGGAACGCGGCGAGCATCTCAAGCGCCCAGCCGTCGCCGGCACGCACGGCGTACCAATGCACCTTGGCCGGTATGTTGCCGTACCAGGTGATGATGTACGCCATGTAGAAGAAATAGACGGTACCAAGCAGCGTGGTCAGCATGATGCCGGCGAGATCGCGATTGGGGCGGCCCGGTCCCTGTGGCGCGAGCATCGCTGTAAATGCCAGCGCCGCGAACATCTGCTCGACACCGAAGCCAAGGCCGAAGCCCGCCGACACCGATCCAGGCGGGATGGTCAGAACCCAGTCTGCCGGCAGGAACGTGATCACGATAAGGTGCGCCACGATTCCGAGCCCGGCAAAAAGTGGATTGCGCCATGCGGAGGTCCACGCCAGCACGCTCCACACCAGGAGCCCGGCGAGCGTGCGCACATCGAAGAACAGCGGATCGAGATAGAACCGCGTCACATCATGCGGCAATCCGAGTTCGTTCCAGTGATAGATCAGCGGGCGGAAAAGCATCACCGGCAAGAAAGCGACGAAAAGCAGCGGAATGCTGCGCGCCGCCGGCACCAGCACGGGGGCGAGATCGGCGCCCCAGCGCCCGCCGCTGATACCCTGGACCAGAAGCAGCGCGAGACTCCCGACCGGCACCATGGAGATGAGCA
>JBQCFD010000233.1:0-15994 GCA_051959625.1 Rhizomicrobium sp. | reverse complement strand
GACGCTGTCGGGGCCCGCCGCCTGCGGTTCGCCGGCTCACACGTCCAACGCGGCGTTGAGGGCGTTGTCCTGGATAAAGTCGCGCCGCGGCTCCACGAGATCGCCCATCAGCTTGGCGAAGAGCTCGTCGGCCTCGTCGGCATGCTCCACCTTCACGCGAAGAAGAGTGCGCGCGTTCTCGTCCAGCGTAGTTTCCCAAAGCTGCTCTGGATTCATCTCGCCGAGGCCCTTGTAGCGCTGCAGCGACAACCCCTTTTTGCCCCAGTCATAGATCGCATCGAGAAGCTGGGTCGGCGAACGTACCTCGCGCGCCTCGTCCTTGCGGACGATCTTGCCCGCCCTGAGGTAGGTCGTCTGCAATTCGCCCGCCATTTTGTCGAGCTTGCGCGCATCGGCGCTGTCGATGAGCGCCCCGTCGATGGCGACTGTCTCGCGCACGCCGCGCACGTCACGCCAGAATTTCAGCCCGCCGTCGCTGGTCGGCTCGCCGTGCCAGCCGCGTTCGGTCTCATCGGACAGCTGGTCGAGCCGTTGCGCAATGTAGGTCGCGGTCTCTGCGGCCTTGGTCTTGTCGCTCAGTATGTCCGGGTTGAGCGCGCCGGCGATGGCCGCCTGCTCCAGCATGAAGCGGGGATAGTGCGGCGGAAAACCATCCAGCGCGGCTTCCGCTGCGCGGGCTCTTTCAATGATTTCGTCCAGATCGGCGCCCGTCACCGTTTCGCCGGAATGCAATGTGAAGCTTGCTCCAGCCGAGCCTTCACTAACGAGATAGTCCTGGAACTCACGCTCGTCCTTAAGGTAGCGCTCGCTCTTGCCGCGTGCGGCTTTGTAAAGCGGCGGTTGCGCGATAAATAGATGCCCGCGCTCGATGATCTCCGGCATCTGCCGATAGAAGAACGTCAGCAGCAGCGTGCGGATATGCGCGCCGTCAACGTCGGCGTCGGTCATGATGATGATCTTGTGATAACGCAGCTTATCGGCGTTGAATTCCTCGCGGCCGATCCCCGTGCCGAGCGCAGTGATGAGCGAAACAATGGATTCGCTCGACAGCATGCGGTCAAAGCGCACGCGCTCGATATTCAGGATTTTGCCGCGCAGCGGCAGCACGGCTTGGTTTTCGCGGTTGCGCGCCTGCTTGGCGCTGCCACTGGCGCTATCGCCTTCGACGATGAATATCTCGCATTTCGACGGATCGCGCTCCTGGCAATCGGCGAGCTTGCCGGGCAGAGAAGCGCCGTCGAGCACGCCCTTGCGGCGTGTCAATTCACGGGCCTTGCGCGCGGCCTCGCGCGCGGCGGCCGCTTCGACGACCTTGCCCACGACGCCTTTGGCGTCGGCCGGATGTTGCTCGAACCATGCGCCAAGCTGGTCTAGCACGATGCCTTCCACGATCGGACGCACTTCAGAGGAGACGAGCTTGTCTTTCGTCTGAGACGAGAATTTCGGATCTGGCACTTTCACCGAAAGCACGCAGGTCAGGCCCTCGCGGCAATCATCTCCGGTAAGAGCGATCTTCTCTTTCTTCTGAAGTCCGGACTCGTCGGCATATTTCGTCACCACGCGCGTCAGTGCCGCGCGGAAGCCCGCCAGATGCGTTCCACCGTCGCGCTGCGGGATGTTGTTGGTGAAGCAGAGCATGCTCTCGTGATAGCTGTCGTTCCACGTCATGGCGACTTCGACGGTGACGCCTTCGCGTTCGCTCCCGAGCATGATGGGCTGTGGAATGAGCGCCGTCTTGGCGCGGTCGAGGTAACGCACGAATTCGGCGAGACCGCCTTCGTAATGCAGCGAGACCTCTTTTTTCTCCACGCCGCGCTTGTCCGCAAGCACGATCGTTACGCCGGAATTCAGGAATGCCAGCTCGCGCAGGCGGTGCTCCAGCGTGGCGAAATCGAATTCGGTCTTCGTAAAGGTGGCCGGCGACGGAAGGAACGTGACCTCCGTGCCGCGCTTGTCTTTGTTCTCGCCGACGATCTTCAGTGGTGCTTCCGGTTCGCCGTTGCGGAAGCGCATGTAGTGTTCTTTTCCATTGCGCCAGATGCGCAGGTCCAGGTGATCGCTAAGAGCGTTCACCACGGAAACGCCCACGCCATGCAGACCACCGGAGACCTTGTATGCGTTCTGCTCGAATTTTCCGCCGGCGTGGAGTTGGGTCATGATGACCTCGGCAGCCGATACTCCCTCGCCGGGGTGGATATCGGTCGGGATACCGCGACCGTTGTCATAAACGGTGCAGGAGCCGTCGGCGTTCAACGACACATCCACGCGCGTGGCGTGACCGGCCAGCGCCTCGTCGATGGCGTTGTCCACCACTTCGTAGACCATGTGATGAAGACCAGAGCCGTCGTCGGTATCGCCGATATACATGCCTGGCCGTTTGCGCACCGCATCCAGGCCCTTCAGCACCTTGATGCTGTCGGCGCCATATTCATTCGGGTTCGGGGTGGCGGGTGAAGACATATGGGTCACTCTGAAATCAGCGCGGGCGTCGAGTCGACGACGGCAAACAAATCCGCTTTGGTTTTAAGGGCTGCGAACATCTCGATGTCCGTTCCGGTCATCCATGCCTGCGTTCCGAGCGCTAGTAGCTCCTCGAACAGGGCGGCGCGGCGTTTGGCATCGAGATGGGCCGCTACTTCGTCCAGCAAAAGGATCGGCGCACGGCCATCTCTCATGTGGGAACTCTCCCAAGCATGTGCAAGGACGATGGCGATAAGCAACGCTTTCTGCTCGCCCGTGGAGCACTCGGCCGCCAGCGTGCGCTTTTGCACATGCCGGACCGCCAGATCGGACCGATGTGGACCGAAGGTCGTGCGGCCCGCCTCGGCATCGCGAATGCGCGCCCGCGCCAAGCGGTCGCGAAAATCCGATGGCGCATCGGTGCTTTCGGCAAGCAGGACGTCGGCATCGCCCTCAAGCGACAAATGCGCCCACGGAAATGCACCGGCGTTTCCTCGCGCCGCAAGTGCATGGTTCAAGCGAACCACCCCTTCGGCCCGGGCCGTCGCAATCGCAATACCCGTCTCGGTCATCTCCGTTTCGAGGCCGTCGAGCCATGCCGGGTCGCGTGGGCCGTTTTTCAGCAGCCGCGCCCGCTCGCGCATCGCCGTCTCGTAGCGGGCGGCGTTGCGCGCGTGATCGGGAGCGAACGCGAACACAAGCCGGTCTAGGAACTTCCGCCGGCCGCTCGCGCCTTCGATGAAAAGGCGATCCATGGCTGGTGTAAGCCATGCCATCTGGAGGATTTCGGCCAGATCGGCGGCATTGTTCGACGGCGCGCCATTCAGATGCACCTTGCGGCGCTCGCCGCCGCCGGGACCCATCAAGAGACCGGTGCCGATTTCATAGGCTTCGTCCGCGCGCGAAATCGTGGCCGCCACGGCCCAAAGTGCGTCGCTGGGAGCGGACGGACCTCTGCGCGTATGTTCGCCGAGCGTAGCGCCTCTTAGCCCGCGCCCGGGCGACAGAAGAGAAAGCGCATCCAGGATATTCGTCTTCCCGGCGCCGTTGGATCCCGCCAGGACGACAGGGCGACCGCTAACCACGAGGTTCCCATGCGCATAGGAACGGAAGTTGGTGAGCATCAGGCGCGTGACGGCAAGGCGCGGCGCTTCAAAAGCGGTCGGCGCGCCGTTCAGGCGCTGGTCGGGAGCGCCGATCAATCTCAGACCCGCATCGGCATGAGGACGTAGAGCGTGCGCGGGTCGTCAGCGTCTTCGATCACGGTCGGCGAGCCGGCGTCAGACAGCAGGAAGCGCACATCCTTGCCATCGAACTGGCTCGTGATGTCTAGGAGGTAACGAGCATTGAAGCCGATCTCCAACGGCGCCGCACTATAGATCGCGCCCAATTCCTCGGTCGCGGTGCCCGAGTCGGGATTGACGACGGTGAGCGTCAGCTTGTCCTTGGAGATGCCCAGCTTCACCGCGCGGGTCTTATCAGCTGAGATTGTGGACACACGATCCACGGCCTGGGCGAACTCCTTGCTCTCAAGTCCAAGCGCCTTGTCGTTTCCGGCGGGAATGACGCGCTGATAGTCCGGGAAGGTGCCGTCGATCAGCTTGGAGGTGAGCTCCACGCCATCATTGGTGAACTGGATCTTGGTGTCGGACAGCGAAATGTCGATTGCCCCTTCGCTATCATCCAAGAGACGGCGCAGCTCGGCGATGGTTTTGCGTGGCACGATCACCCCGGGCATATCGGATGCGCCTTCGGGCAGATCGATTTCAAAGCGTGCAAGACGATGGCCGTCCGTCGCGACGGCGCGCAGGTGCTGCTTCTTTCCCTCTTTGGCGGCATGCAGATAGATGCCATTGAGGTAGAATCGCGTCTCTTCGGTCGAGATGGCGAAGCGTGTCTTGTCGATAAGCTGCTTGAGGTCATTCGTCTCCATGCGGAACTTGTGGGGCAGGGCGCCTGCCGCCATCTGCGGGAAATCCTCCTTGGGCAGGCAGGCAAGCTCGAACCGTACAGACCCTGCCGATACCTGGAGGCGGCCGCTTTCACTGGTGAGCAGCTCCGCCTGCACCTGCGCGCCTTCCGGCAGTTTGCGCACGATGTCGTAGAGCATGTGGGCAGGCGCAGTGGCGGCGCCGTTGCGGATCACGTCCGCCGGCAACGTCTCCACGATCTCGATGTCGAGATCGGTGGCCGTCAGCTTCAGCTTCCCTTTCGCCGCCTCGATCATCACGTTCGAAAGGATCGGGATGGTATTGCGGCGTTCGACGACACTTTGGACGTGGGAGAGCGCCTTCAAAAAGGCGCCGCGTTCGACGGTGATTTTCATCGTTTTTGCGCTTTGATCCTGTCGCGTTAAGCAGCCCGTTCGGGCTGTTCGTTACAGCCTCGTAACCCCTTGAAATCTTTAGCGATTTTTAAGCGCGCAGACTCAAGCCCCCGAGTATATCAGGCGGCGGAAAAACACAACAGGTTCTCAAGGCCAAAACCAGCCGATTCCGCGGCCCAATTTGCCCGCGGAATCGGAGACGTTCGACCTGCCTAATTCACGCCGCGGGAAAGGACCTGGCGCAGGAAATCGACCTCCTGCTTGAACATGGTGTCTTCGTCGCAGAGCGCCGCGATACGCCGGCAGGCGTGCAAGACCGTCGTGTGGTCGCGGCCGCCAAAGCGCTTTCCGATCTCCGGCAGCGACCGCATCGTGAGCTCGCGTGCGAGGAACATGGCGACCTGACGGGGGCGGGCCACACGGCGCGAGCGCTGAGGCGATTGGAAGTCGCGGAGCTCCAGTTTGTAGAACTCTGCGGTCTTGCGCTGGATGTCCTCGATGGAGGTTTTTTTGGCCGCAACCGTGGCTTGACCGAGGATGTGTCTGGCGGCCTCCAGCGTCAGCGGCTGGCGGGTAAGATCCGCATAGGTCGCGACCTTGGTGAAGGCGCCCACCAGATCGCGCGGGCTGTGTTCTTCGTTGTCGGCGATGTGTTCGAGAACGTCATCGGAAACGTTCAGATTTCGCGCTCGCGCGAACTCGGCCGCGCGCGACTTGAGGATTGCAAGGCGCGTCTCGCGATCCGGCCGATCACGTGCAATCACGAGCCCGCCTGCCAGGCGCGAGCGCACGTCGGCGGAGAGATTCTCGATGGATGCCGGCAGTTTGTCGGCTGCGATCACCAATTTGCGGCGAAGATCGTGGAAAGCGTTGAGCGTGTGCAGGAATTCGCTCACCGTGTAAGTCGAGCGGCACAGATGCTGCAGATCGTCGATCAGCAACATATCGGCGGCGCGCAGCTCTTCCTTGAAGCCCAGCGTCTCCTTGCGGTTCAGCGCGCCGAGAAACTGGCGCATGAAATCTTCGGCGCCGAGGAACAGCGCGCGTTTGCCGCGCTTCTTGGCTTCCAGCGCAATCGCGTTGAGCAAGTGCGATTTGCCGTAGCCGAAGCCGCCATGAACATAGAGCAGCGAAATCTCATCGTTTTCGCCCGCCGCGAGGGCCTTGGCGGCGCGAAACGCAAACTCATTCGCCGGACCGGGCACAAAGCTGTCGAAGGTCTGGGCGCTCTGCAAAACCTTGGTGGAGAGGCCACGCCGCGATTCTGTCTCGGTGGTGGGCGGCGGCACAGCAGGTTCGCGCACGGGCACGGCCGTAATCGCCGGACGCTGCGACGTCACCACCACGGTGACCGTCACGGTCAAATTGCTCTCGCCGCAGAGCGCGCGCTCGAGCCGCTGCAAATAGTGGCTGGCGACCCAGTCGCGGGCGAAACGCGACAGCGCGCCGATTTTCACCTCGCTCTGCTCGGCAGATACAAAGCTCAACGGACGAATCCAGGCGTCAAAAAGCCCATCGCCCATATCGCGACGCATACGCTCTCGTGCAGCCAGCCAGACGGCATCCCAATCCGGCGCGGATTTCGTCATGCTTTGTGCCATTTCCCTTTGCCCTTTCTTTTTTCGTCCGATGCCGCGGGTGGCACCGGTTCCCCTAAAATTCTTGGACGGCCTAGCCCTGGCGCCAGGGAAGCCCCGACGCCTTCCAGCCGTTCACCGTCCCCCTGTGGCCTTCGCCATCGAGATTTCCTTCGAAGCCGCCGGCCACGTTGTAGGCACGGGTGAAACCCGCGCGCGTCATGGCAACAGCTGCGGCTTTGGAGCGCGCACCCGAACGGCACAGGAACAGCAATGGCGCATCGGTTCCCGCGCCTGCGAGTTTCATCTGCTCGGCGACGATGCGTGGAAAATCCGGATTGATCTCCCCCGAGGGGAAGCTTTGCCACTCGATGGCGTGGACTTGGCGGCCCAATCCAGAAAGGTCTGGCAGGCCGACATAGGTCCACTCGGCGGCCGTGCGCACATCGATCAGTTGAGCCTTCGGATCAGAGGAAAGAATGTCCCAGGTCTGGCGGACATCGAGGTCGCCGGCATAATCGGGTGTTGCATTGGTCGTAGGCATATTCGTGTAATCCGCAAAGACGGTTCTGCGAGGCAGCGCCTCTCGAAGCGCCACCGGCCGGGATTTTTCAAGTAATATTGGAACTAATACTTGGGATTATTGGATCGGATGCTGGAAACGCCTGCCATGACTTCGTTTTTATTTGTTTTTGTCTTAGGCATTTCTGCACAAGCCCCGGTCTCAACGGATTAACGATAGGCGCGGCCGAGGTCACGAATCAAGCAGCACAAACTGTGAACCTGTTAAGAATCGAACACATGACGACATTTTTTTGAAGGCGCTAAGTGCATGTAACGTATGCGGAATTTTGTTGTGCAGCGGAATCAACGGCTTATCTCAAATCCCCATTTCGACTTCGATTCAAGGGTCAGTCAAATAAGGTTAAAAATCCTTTCTTCCGCACACGGAGTAAAATAAAACAGGCCCGAATTCTACCTCGGACCTGTCAAAATCGATAAAAACCCAAGACTTCGAAGAGCCTGACTTTAGGCCTTGAGCTTGGAGACGCGCTTTGTAAGACGGGAAACTTTCCGGCTGGCGGCATTCTTGTGGGTCACGCCCTTGGAAACCCCGCGCATGATTTCGGTTTCCGCGGTTCGCAGCGCCGTCAGGGCCGCCTTGTGGTCGCCCGCAGTAATGGCTTCCTCGACCTTGCGGGTAGCTGTCCGAATGCGAGAGAGGCGGGAATGATTGATGGCCGTACGCTTAGCGATGGTGCGCGTGCGTTTCTTGGCCGAGGCGATATTGGGCATGGGTCTTACCTAAAATTCCTTGGGAGGCGGGCGTATAGCCCGCGCCCGTCCGGGGGTCAATTGCGGCCTATTTGTCCTGGAAATCCGGCTTTCTCTTCTCACTGAAGGCGGCCATGCCTTCTTTCTGGTCTCCCGTCGCGAACATGGAATGGAACACGCGGCGCTCGAAGCGGATTCCTTCGTGAAGCGTGGTCTCGTAAGCCGCGTTTACGGTCTCCTTGGTCATCATCACGATCGGCACCGATTTCTCCGCGATGGTATTGGCGGCCTTCATGGCTTCGGCGAGCAACTCCGCGGCGGGTACGACGCGGGAGACGAGACCGGCGCGCTCGGCTTCGGCGGCATCCATGTTGCGGCCCGTCAGGCACATCTCCATCGCCTTGGACTTGCCGACAAAGCGGGTGAGGCGTTGTGTGCCGCCGATGCCGGGCATAACGCCCAGGTTGATCTCGGGCTGGCCGAATTTCGCAGTATCGGCGGCGATAATGAAGTCGCACAGCATCGCGAGTTCGCAGCCCCCGCCCAGTGCATATCCGGCAACGGCCGCAATGATCGGCTTGCGGATAGCGCTGATGCGGTCGTTCACAAGGGCGAAGAAATTGGACTTGTACATGTCCATATAGGACTGCGGCGCCATCTCCTTGATATCGGCGCCCGCGGCGAATGCGCGCTCGGAGCCAGTGAGTACGATGCAACGCACTTCAGTGCCGCGGTCCCACTCCTCCAGAACCGAAATGAGCTCGGCGAGAAGCTCGCTGTTGAGCGCGTTAAGCGCCTTCGGCCGGTTCAGCGTGACGACGCCGACCTTGCCTTCAACCCTTGCGATGATGTTCTGGTATTCCATGATTGCTCCTGCCGCGCGTGATCGTCCGCCCCGTGTAATATCACTTCGCCTTGCAAAGGACATGTGATGAAGCGTCTTTTCTTCATACTGCGCACGCGCGGCGCAAACTGGAACCGTGATCTGGCGCTGGAGCAACAGGACGGCTGGCGCGAACACTCATGGTTCATGAAGAGCCTGGCGGAGAAGGGTTTCATCGTGCTGGGCGGGCCGCTGGAAGGCACCCCCAATGTACTGCTGCTTGCGATGGCGGAAAGCGAGGACGAGGTTCGCGTGAGGCTGGCGGAAGACATTTGGGCACAGCAGGATCTGCTGCGGGTTGAGCGTGTTGCGCCCTGGAATCTGAAGCTGGGGATTTGGCAGAAAGCCTAGTCGTCGAAACGCTTGGCACGCGTTTGCTTCAGCCGGGAATGCACCTTCTTCTTTTCGAGCCGCTTTTCCTTGGAGGATCGCGTCGGCTTGGTGGCGCGGCGTTTCTTTGGGAGCGTCGCGGCTTCCCGGAGCAAGGCGATCAGCCGCTCGCGGGCGTCTTCGCGGTTCCGCTGCTGGTCGCGGTATTGCGAAGCGCGAATGACGACGGCCCCGTCCTTTGTGAGCCGCGATCCAGCCAGCGCTTCCAGACGCGCATGAATCTCGAACGGCAGCGCGGCATGTTTTGCATCGAAGCGCAAGATCACTGCGGTGGCCACCTTGTTGACGTTCTGTCCGCCCGGACCGGATGCATGCGTGAATCGCTCCGAAATCAGACTGGTATCGATTGCCAGATTTGGGGCAATGCGCAGAGCGCTCACGGATGATCCTTTAAATCTTGCGCGGCGGTACCGCGGCTCATTGTAAGTGTCGTTCCAAGAGATGCGGCCACGATAGCGGCGATGGCCAAAATCTGCCGCGCGGTCAGTATCTCGTGCAAAAAAATCCAGCCCGCGAGAGCGGCCACGACGGGCTCCAGGCTCATCAGGACACCGAACACGCGAATAGGAATGCGGCTCAAGGCATACATCTCGCATGTGTAGGGGATGACACTGGACAGTACAGCAATTGCGGTTGCGGCGAACAGGACCGAAGGTTCGCGGAAGGCTGGCATGGCATGGCCGGCCCCCACCGGCAGCACGACAAGCGCTGCAATCGTCATCCCGATGGCCGTAGCCTGCGTCGTTCCGGCCGCGCCCGCCCGGCGGCCCAGAACGATGTAAAGCGCCCAGCACGCGCCCGCGGCAAGCGCCAGCGCGATTCCAATCGTATCGAGGTTCTGCGTCGCACCGGCCAAGGGCAGAAGGGCGAGAAGGCCGAAAGCGACCATCGCGACCCACAGCAGGTCGATCCAATGTCTCGAGCCCAGCGTTGAGATGGCCAGCGGCCCGGTGAACTCGATCGCGACGGCAATCCCCAGTGGAATGCGCTGCAGCGCCATGTAGAACACCAGGTTCATCAGCCCGAGTACCACGCCGTAACCGCAGAGGATCGGCCAGGTTTCTCGCGGCGGCGGGTTGCGCCAAGGGCGGAACAGCAGCAGCAGGACGATCGCCGCGATAGTCTGGCGCAATGTCGTGGTCCCGACCGCGCCCACCGCTGGAAACAGTTGCTTGGCGATCGATGCGCCGAATTGCACCGAGACGATGGAAAGTCCCAATGCGGCAAAGGGAACTGCGCGGGATGCGGCGCCGGAACGCGGAAGCATGAGAATCTCAAAAAAAAGCGATTTTCATTCGATATCACCCCTTGAAAAGGCAACCAAATGGTTGCATGTTAGGCCCATGAGCATGGATGCCGTGTTTCGCGCGTTGGCGGACGAAAGCCGCCGTCAGTTGCTGGACCGGCTCCGTGACAAGAACGGTCAGACGTTGGGTGAATTGTGTGGGGGCCTCGACATGTCCCGCCAGGCGGTGACGAAGCATCTTGGCATTCTGGAAGAGGCGAACCTCGTCGCCACGCAAAAGCGCGGGCGCGAAAAGCTGCACTTCCTCAACCCGGTGCCGATTTTCGACATCGCAGACCGCTGGATCGGCAAGTTCGAACGCGGCCGGCTACGCGCTCTCTCGGATTTGAAGAAGTCGCTGGAGAAGGAATGATGGCCAAGCTCACAACGGAAAGCTCAGTCTATGTCACCTACATCGCCACCACGCCGGAGAAGTGCTGGGCAGCGCTGACTCAAAGCGAATTCTCGAAGCAATATTTCTTCGGGCAGATCATCGAAAGCGATTGGCGCCAAGGCGGGCCCATCCGCTATCGCATGCCCGACGGCAGCGAGCATATCCAAGGCGAGATTCTCGCCTGCGAGCCGCCGCGGCTGCTTCGCTTCACCTGGCGCATCGTCGGCATGGCAGGGCTCAAGCATCTGCCCGATGCGATCGTGTCGTATCGCATCGAGGATACCGGGGACGGCGTGATCCGCCTCACCATGCTGGAAGAGCATCCGACTCCGATCGATGAGCGTCTGCTGGGCGGGGGTCGCTCCGGCTGGCCCGCGATCCTGAGCGGATTGAAGTCGCTGCTGGAAACCGGCGCGGTGCCGAAGATCACGCCGCCGACGCCGCCGCAGGAAATGCTGGACTACATGAAGGAGCATGGCGCATGAGCGCGTATATCTACGTCACCTATATCTACACCACGCCGCAGAAGGTTTGGGATGCGATTACCAAGCCGGAATTCGCGCGCAAATACTGGCTGCATTACAATGTGTCCGACTGGAAAAACGGCTCTCGCTGGGAACACCGGAAGGGCGACGATTCCGGAACGGTGATGATCGACGGGTTGGTTCTTGAGGCCGATCCGCCGCACAAGCTGGTGATCACATGGACGCGGCCGGATCGCTCCAAGGAACCGTCGCGCGTCACGTTTGATATCGCCGAATACAACGCGGACCTCGTTTGCCTGACCGTGACGCACGATCAGCTCGAGCACGATCCGGCGATGGCGGCGAGCATTTCCGGCGGCTGGCCGAAAGTTCTCTCCAATCTCAAGTCGCTGCTGGAAACCGGCAAGACCGAGAACATCTGGCTCACCAAAAACAAGGAAGGGTAATGGCCATGGCAAACAGCTCGTTCGTATATGTGACGTATATCCGCGCGCCGAAGCAGAAGGTTTGGGACGCTCTGACCAAGCCGGAATTCCAGAAGCTTTACTGGTTCGGTGGCCACCAGGAGAGCGACTGGAAGAAAGGCTCCTCGTGGAAGATGTACATGCCGCAACATGGGCTGACCGACAGCGGCGAGATTCTGGAAAGCGATCCACCCAATCGCGCGGTGATCAAATGGCGCAACGAATTTCGCCCGCAATTGAAGGAAGAAGGCTATTCGCGCTGCGTCTATGAGCTGGTGCAGGAGGACGATCTGACCAAGCTCACCATCTCGCACATGATCGAGAAAGAGAATGCGCAATTGATCCAGGCCGTTTCCGGCGGCTGGCCACGCGTCCTGTCAAGCCTGCAGTCCTATCTCGAAACCGGCCGCGCGCATGGCGATACGCGCACGGTGGCGGAGCAGGCGCATAGGGGTTAGGCCCGCCCAACCTGGATGCCTAAACTCGAATGAAGTTTGAGGGAGACCCATGACCAAATCCGTCTCTACGTTCCTCATGTTCACTGGCCGTTGCGAAGAGGCCCTGAACTTCTACACATCGGTGGTCTCGAATTCGCGAATTGAAAGCATGGTCAAATGGGGACCGGACGGTCCGGGTGGGCCGAGCAAAGAAGGAACGGTGATGCGGGCCGCTTTCACCTTGAACGGCGCGCGGTTCGAGGCTAGCGACAGCCCCGTGAAGCATGCCTTCGATTTCACGCCTTCGATTTCATTGTTCCTTGAATGTGACAGCGAGACGGAATTGAGCCGCTTGTTTGCCACCTTGGGCGAAGGCCAGCGGATTTTGATGCCGCTCGGAAATTATGGTTTCAGCAAGAAATTCGGCTGGTGCATCGATCGGTTCGGCGTATCGTGGCAGCTGAATTTCAGCTGAGCAGGACCGATGGCGCGGATCACCGGGGGCCGCGGTGTCTTCATCAAAAGCCGCGACCCGAAAGCACCAACGGGCATAACCAGAGATCGCTTACCAGGCTCCGGCGCCAACAAGAATATCCGCGATATTTTCGGGCCAGACCTGTTCGCGGATGCTGAGCAACTCGGCCTGCGGCCACCAGCGATGCTCTGTCATGACCTCGCGTTCGAGATCGGTCCAACCTTCTTGCGACAAGTTCAACTCGCCGGCGCGGACAAGGAAGAAACGCTCATCTGCATGCGCCATTTCTCCGTCCGGCATCTGAAAGATGGCCTCGCGGCGTGCGACCTGCGGCCCGGGATCGGTGATGTGTAACCCCACTTCCTCCCGCAGCTCGCGGCAGGCCGCCTGTTCATAACTCTCACCCGGGTCGAGGCCGCCGCCGGGCGTTGCCCAGAATATTTTTCCCGCAAGCGGCCCCGTCTTGTGCTCGAACCGGAACAGCAGAAGGCGATTGAGGGCATCGAGGACGAGAAGACGGGAAGAAGGCCGTTCCATCATCGTGTCGCCACCTACTTCTGACAGACCGGGCAGTAGAAGCTCGAACGTCCGCTCTGCACGATGCGCTTGATCACGCCGCCGTCCTTGCGATGACACAGCTTGTTATTGCGGTCATAGACCGCGAAATGATGCTGGAAATAGCCAAGATCACCGTGCACCTGCTTATGATCGCGCAGAGACGAGCCACCCGCTTTGATGGCCTGATGCAAAACTTCCTTGATGGCATCCACCAGGCGCTTGATTTCGTCTGTCTTTACGCGGCTCGCGCGCCGTCTCGGCGAGATCTTCGCGCGCCATAGGGCTTCGCACACATAGATGTTGCCCAGACCTGCAATGAGGTGCTGGTCCAGAAGCGCGGACTTGATCGGTGTTTTCTTCCCTTCGAGCGCAGTTCCAAGAAATTTCGAATCGAGGTCATCCGATAACGGCTCGACTCCGATATTCTTGAAGAGTTTGTGACTTCCTACCTTGTCGCTATCTATGAGTGTCATCAGGCCGAAGCGGCGATGGTCATTGAACACGATCCTGGCAGGCGCATCAGTGTCGAAGATGACGTGGTCATGTATGCCGTGGCCTTCATTGTCTTCGAGGCGCTCATAGTAGAATTGGCCCAGTTTGGGGCTGTTGCCTTTGGTATAGACCCGCATATTGCCGGACATACCGAGATGTATGACGAGTGTCTGGCCATCATCCAGATCGGCCATGATGTACTTCGCCCGCCGCCATAACCGGACGACTTTGCGTCCCGTCAATCGCTTGGCGAACCCCTTGGGGAAGTGGATGCGGAGGTCCTTGCGCCGCGTCTCCACATGGGTGAAACGCTGGTTCTCCAGCGCCGGCTTGAGGCCGGTCATGACGGTTTCGACTTCGGGGAGCTCTGGCATTATTGTGCTTCTAGTATGACCGCAGACACCAAATCCACTGCTTCATTCGGCTACCGCGATGTGCCGGAGGACGAGAAGGAAACCCTCGTTCGCGAGGTGTTTTCGTCCGTCGCAAGCCGCTACGACCTGATGAACGACCTGATGTCGGGCGGCATCCACCGCATCTGGAAGGATGCGTTGGTGGAGTGGCTTAACCCCCAGCCCGGCTGGCAGAGCGTGGACGTGGCCGGCGGCACCGGCGACATCGCCTTCCGCATCGCCGACATGGCCCATCTTCGTGGCGGCGAGGCCAAGGTTACGGTTTGCGACATCAACCAGGACATGCTGAACGAGGGGCTGCGCCGGGCAGAAGAGAAAGGCGAATATGCCATCGAATGGGTCTGCGGCAGCGCGGAAAGGCTTCCCTTCGCCGACAATTCCTTCGACAGCTACACCATCGCCTTCGGTATCCGGAACGTGACCCACATCGACCGGGCGCTGACCGAAGCACTGCGGGTGCTGAAACCCGGAGGGCGCTTCCTGTGTCTGGAGTTCTCCAAGGTCGAAGCGCCGATTCTGGACGAGCTTTATGAGCGCTTCTCATTCGGTCTGATTCCGAAGATCGGCGAATGGGTGGCGCAGGATGCGGACAGCTATCGTTATCTTGCCGAAAGCATCCGCCGTTTTCCGCCACAGGCGAAGTTCAAGAAAATGATCGAGAAGGCGGGGCTTGGCCATGTGAAAGTGCGCAACCTGTCCGGCGGCATTGCGGCCATGCATTCGGCCTGGAAAATCTGATGGGAGCCTTGGCCGATTTCTGGCGCCTGCACCATGCCGCCCGTATTCTGGCGCGGCACGACGCGCTGGTGCCCAGCGAATATCTCAGCGGTCTACCCTGGTCGTTGCGGCTAGCGCGGCGGGTGTTTGGCACCCGCGAGCGCGAAGATCCCAAAACCCCACCCGGTGCGCGGCTCGCCAAGGCCCTTGAAAGCCTCGGTCCTGCTTACATCAAGCTCGGGCAGGTGTTGGCTACGCGGCCGGACGTGATTGGCGCCGATGTCGCGCGCGCGCTGGAAGCGCTGCAAGACCGGTTGCCACCCTTCGATGGGGAAATCGCGAAGAAGGAGATTGAGGCGGCGCTTCTGAAGCCGCTGCCCGAACTGTTCTCGTCTTTTGGCGAACCGGTGGCGGCGGCGTCCATCGCGCAAGTGCACCTCGCAGAGACGACCGACGATCCGCCAAGGAAGGTCGCGGTGAAGGTGTTGCGTCCGGGCATCGCTCAGGAGTTCGCCAAGGATCTATCCGCATTCGCATTTGCGGCGCGGATGGCGGAGCGATTTTCCGCCGAGGCGCGGCGCCTGCGGCTGCGCGATGTTGTGAATACCCTCGCCGCGTCGGTCGCGCTGGAGCTCGATCTTCGCATGGAAGGGGCCGCCGCATCGGAGCTCGCGGACGATACTAAGAATGATCGCGATTTCCGGGTTCCCGCCATTGACTGGAACCGCACGTCCGACCGCGTGCTCACGAGCGAGTGGATCGATGGTACGCCGATCCGCGAGCCCGCCATTTTGGAAGCGTCCGGCCATGATCCCAAGCGGGTCGCTGTAACGGTGGTGCAGAGCTTCCTTACACAAGCGCTACGCGACGGGTTCTTTCATGCGGATCTGCACCCCGGAAATTTGTTCGTGGACGACGCGGGCCGGCTCGTAGCCGTCGATTTTGGCATCATGGGCCGGCTCGATCCTGCGATGCGCCGGTTTCTGGCCGAGACGCTCGCGGGATTTCTGGCGCGCGATTACATGCGCGTGGCTCGAGTCCACTACGACGCAGGCTTTGTGCCCCGCAGCCATCCGATCGAGACCTTCGCCCAGGCGTTGCGCGCCATAGGCGAGCCGATCTTCGGTCGGACGGCCCGTGACGTCTCCATGGCGAAGCTGCTCGCGCAGTTGTTCGAGACGACCTACCGCTTCGATATGCCGGCGCAACCGCAACTCATCCTGCTGCAGAAGACGATGGTGGTGGTGGAAGGCGTTTCGCGCGCGCTCGATCCGGACTTCGACATATGGGAATCGTCGCGGCCCATAGTCGAGAAATGGATGTTGGAGCAGGTCGGGCCGGAGGCACGCCTCAAGGAGGTGGG
>JBQCFD010000232.1:0-17318 GCA_051959625.1 Rhizomicrobium sp. | reverse complement strand
ATCCGCCGCATCGCCGGATTTGTCAGCGCGGCGTTGCTGGAAAAGCTCTCTCGCCGTGACGGATTGGACGAAAAGACGCGGAGCTTTCTCGCCAAGCGCGTGCGTGCGCGCATCGACGAGCCGGCGACGCCGGAGATCGATCCTGCTGCTCAGGCGCAATCCGAAGCCGCCACAATGTTGCGCGACGGGCGCTTGGACGACTCGGTCATCGAGGCGGCAGCGGAGTCAGGCAAGCGCGAATTCGTCATCGCGGCGCTAGGCTTGCTGGCGCGTACGCCGGTCGAAACCGTGCGCCGGATTCTGCATTCGGGCACAGCCAAACCGGCGGTTGCGCTGGTGTGGCGGGCAAGGCTCTCGATGCGCACGGCGTTCAAGATCCAGACCTTTGTGATGCGTTTGGGGGCGGGCGAACTCATTCCCGCCCGCGACGGCGTACGCTTTCCCCTCACCGAAGACGAGATGCTCTGGCATCTCAATTATTTCGGCATCGACGCCTGAGATGGCGGCGGCAATATTCCGCCATTCCCAATGTGGACGGTGTAGCCGGAGCGGCCCTTTGTGTCGGTTGCCACGAAACCCACTTCCTGCAGCCCCCGCTTCCTGCAATCGGCCGCATTGGAAACGGTGAAGGTGATATTGGTCACGCAGAATTTGTCTGCGCCCGCCACCAGAAGCGGCTTGTCATGCGCTTCGGCGTGGACATAGACCTTATCCTGCTTCAGAGGCTCGGTCAGCGCATGGGCGCAAGCTCCCGGCGGCACCTTCCACCATCCGGCGGCCAGCGATTGCTTGGCGGTCCGAAAACCTAGCGCTGTCCAGATTTCGCCGGCCGTGTCGTTGCAGATTGAATAGCCCGCCGGCGACGCGGCCTTTAACGCCTCGGTTTCCAGCGCGTCGAACAGGTCATCCGTACTCGCGCGCGGCGCGAGCTTCATCCTGGCCTTAAACCGATTGAGCGCTTCGGTGCGAAGCTTTGCATTCCCTGTCTTGTAGCCATTGTCGCGCAGAAGCCTGTCCAGACCGAAATTGCGCGCGTCGTCATCGGTACGGATGGCGCCCGATTCCGTGAGAGTCGCCGTCCATGACTGCATGCGATGCGTGTCGACTTCGGCAAAAGGCATGGTGAATGCGTCGCCGCCGGAACAGTGCGCCGTTGCAGAGGATGTCTTGAGCGAAAAGTTCACATCTTTGGCGCAGAGATTGACCGTTCCGCCCCATGCGCGCGCCGGCCCGCTATGCGCTTGCGAACTGCGGGCATAGAGATAATAGCTTTGCGCCGTCAGCATCTCGGGAACGGGCGTTGCGCAATCGCCTGGTGCAATGCGCGTCCAGCCCTTGGTGAAGTTGTCGGCTCCCGTGCTCCAGCCTTCCGCCGTGTAGAGCACATAGCTGGTGCGGTTGCAGACTTTGAGTGCCGCGTCGGCCTGATGCGGAACGAGGAAAAAGCCGATCGCGCAGAGGACGAACCACGCGCCTGCGCGCAAAATCCGTGTCATTCCTTGACGATCATGGTTCCGGCGCCGTGCTCGGTGAAGAGTTCGAGCAAAAGCACATGGGGAATCCGGCCGTCGAGGATCACAGCGCCCGAGACGCCGGCTTCGACGGCTTCGATGGCGGTCTCGATCTTAGGAATCATGCCGCCTGAAATCGTGCCGTCGGCAATCAGCGTGCGCGCTTCAGCGACGTTGAGTTGCGGGATGAGCTTGCCTTCCTTATCGAGCACGCCTTCGACATCGGTGAGCAGAAGCAGGCGCGCTGCCGTCATGGCTCCCGCGACGGCACCCGCTACCGTGTCGGCGTTGATATTATAGGTCTCGCCCTTGGTACCCACGCCCACGGGCGCCACAACGGGGATAAGATCGGAATTGATGATGGTGCGCAGCACTTCGCTGTTCACTTTCTCCGGCTCGCCGACGAAGCCCAGATCGACCGCGCGCGTTTGCAGCGTCTTGGGATCCATCTTCATCCGTTCAATCTTCTTGGCGACGAGAAGATTGCCGTCTTTCCCGGAAATACCCACGGCGCGGCCGCCCGCGGCGTTGATGCCGGTGACGATCTGCTTGTTGATCGTCCCCGTGAGGACCATTTCCACGACTTCGATCGCGGCCTTGTCCGTGACGCGCAGCCCATCCACGAAGGTTGAAGGAATCTGCAGCCGATTGAGCATGGAGCCGATCTGCGGTCCGCCGCCATGAACGACAATGGGATCGATGCCCGTCATCTTCATCAGCACGATGTCTTGCGCGAAGTTTTCGGACACGCCACCTTCCATCGCGTGGCCGCCATACTTCACCACGATGGTGCGCTTCTCGTAGCGCAAGATGAAGGGGAGTGCTTCCACGAGCACGCGTGCGGTCTGCCGCCAGCGCGCGAGTACGCGGAGGCTGCGCTCCGGTCCGGTTCCGACGTCGTCCTGCAAGGCCATGAAGGGTGTCCGCTGAAGTCTAAGGCTTATAGCCGATGGTTCAGGCCTCGGCCAACAAAAGAAGATTCATCTTGAGCCGGTCCAGCCCGCGCTTCTGTCGCGCCGAAGTTGCGAAAATCTCAGGATAGGCCGCGGTATGCCGTGCAGCCCTTGCGCCTGCCTCGGTGACGGCGGTTTCAACTTCGTCCGCCTTCAATTCGTCAATTTTGGTGAGCGCTACAAGGGTGGACATTGCCGACTGGTCGAGGATTGTAAGCACCTCCTCATCGCTCGCCATGATGCCCCGTCGGGAATCCACAAGCAGCACCACCCGGCGCAGAGATGGCCGTCCGCGCAGATAGGCAGTAATGAGGGCGTTCCACTCCGCTGTCATCGCCTTGGACGCCTTGGCATAGCCATAGCCTGGCAAGTCCACCAACATGACGCGCGCGCCAAGATTGAAGAAATTGATCTGCCGCGTACGTCCCGGCGTGTGACTTACGCGCGCCAGCGCCGAACGGCCCGTGAGTGCGTTGATGAGGCTCGACTTGCCCGCGTTGGAACGGCCGATGAAAGCGATCTCAGGCAGAGTGGCTTGGGGGAATGCTCCCGGTGTCGTGGCGCCCGCCACAAAATCGCAAGCGCCCGCGAATAGCTTGCGCGCGCGTTCCAGATCGACCGCCTCGGATTCGCGCGCGCCGCTCACTCGGCCGGTTTCGGTTTATTGCCTGGTCTGAGCCAGGGCAATTTTAGATTGTTGAATAGATGAATTTCCACGCCATGCCGGCGCATCATCACATATTGCTGCATCAAGGTGAGGAAGTTGCTCCAGGTGTAATAGATGACGAGACCTGACGGCAGCGACGCGAACATGAAAGTGAAAAGGATCGGCATGTAGCCGAACATCTGCGCTTGCACGGGATCGGCCGGTTGCGGATTCATCTTGGTCTGCACCCATTGGGTGATGCCAAGAAGTACCGGCCACAATCCGATGCTGAGGAAACTCAGGAACGCCGGCAGGATGGCGTGCGGGTTGAACGGCAGCAATCCGAACAGGTTGATCCATGAGGTGGGATCCGGCGCGGACAGGTCCTTGATCCAGCCATAAAACGGCGTGTGGTACATCTCGATGGTGACGAGAAACACCTTGTACAGCGAAAACAGGATTGGAACTTGGATCAGCATCGGAAGACAACCCGATACAGGATTGACCTTCTCGCGCTGATATAGCGCCATCATTTCCTGTTGCTGCTTGACCCGGTCGTCCTTGTTGCGTTCCTTGATCCGCTCCATTTCCGGCTGAAGCTGCTTCATGCGCGTCATCTGCTTGAATTGCGCATTGGCGAGCGGGAATAGCGCTCCGCGGATCAGAACGGTGAGAAAGAGAATGGCCAGACCGAAATTGCCGAGGAAGGCGTAGGCCTTGTCGAGGACCCAGAAGATCGGCCGGGTAAAAAAGGAATACCAACCCCAGTCGACCGCGTAGTCGAATTTCACGATCCCGAGATTCTTCTCGTAGTCCTGCAGCATCGAGACGACCTGTGCGCCCGCGAACAATCTCTGCGTGAGTGCAATCGTCTGTCCGGGCCGCACCGTTTGCGGGCCCAGGCGATAGTCCGCTTGGTAGGCATGCGTCGTCCGATAAGGCGTTCCGCGGAAATTACCGTCGAATGACTGGTTCTGCGGCGGCACCACGGCCGCCATCCAGTATTTGTCGGTGATGCCGAGCCAGCCGCCGCTGGACTGGAAGTTCTGTGGTGGCTCGTTCTTGTCGAAGTCGCTGTATTTGGCGTCTTTTAATGATCCATCGGACACTCCGACGAAGCCTTCATGAAGAGACCAGTAGTGATGGCTTTCCGGCGGCACGCCGTCGCGCGCGACATAAGCGAAGGGATATAACGTGTGCGCCTTGCCGCTCTTGTTGGCGACACTGTCGCTGATCGTGAACATGTAGCGATCGTCGACCGAGATCGTGCGGGTGAAGACGAGGCCCTGGCCGTTGTCCCACGTCAGCGTCACGGGATGATGCGGCATGAGGACCTTGCCACCCGTCTGTTTCCAGATCGTGCTGTCGTCGGGCAGCTTCACCGGATCGCCGGGAGCGGCGACCCAACCGTAGACTGCATAGTAGGGAAATGCCGTATTCTGCGGAGAGAACAGAACAATTTCCGGACTCTTGGGATCGACAGTCTCGTGGTAGTGCCGAAGCTGCAGGTCGTCGAAACGCGCGCCCTTGAGACTAAGCGAGCCGTCAACGGTGGGGGTGGAGATCACAACGCGCCCGCCCGCCTGCTGCAGCGCTTTGCTGCGGGGCAAGATCGACGCGATGGCCTGCGCCTTCTCGGGAATGGAAGCGGGTTTGGCCTCTTTGCCCTTTTCCTTGGCGAGGACGGTCTGCTTTTGCTGCTCCGCCTTCATCTGCGGGCCGGCAACGAAATATTGCCAGCCGAACAGCACAGCTGCGGACAGCGCGATGGCGACGATGAGGTTCTTGTTGTCCATGTCTCTCTACTTGAGCGGCGGCACGGGATCGAAGCCTTCCGATCCTCCGAGCCAATGAATGGGATGGCAACGCAGCACTCGCTTCACTGCGAGCCACAAACCTTTGACGGGCCCATGACGCTCGATCTCCTGAATCGCATAGCGCGAACAGGTGGGCTCGAACCGACAGGCCGGAGGGAGCAGCGGCGAAAGGAATCGCCGATACAGCCGGATCGGCGCGATGAGCATGGCCGCACTCGCGCGCCTGAGCATCGATGTCGCGCCGTCCGTCAAATTTTCTCTCCCCGGTGAGGCCGGTCGAGCCGGGCATGGGCGGCTCCCAGCGCGCCCAAAAGATCATCCAGCAGATCGGCAAACGCCCTTGTCAGCGTCGCGGTCCGCGCGACCAGAACATAGTCATGCCCGCTTCGCCCATGAAGGGGAAGAACAGCCGCAGCCGCGGCCCGAAGCCGCCTTTTTGCCCGGTTGCGGGCGACGGCATTTCCTACCTTGCGGCTTGCAGTGAAGCCCACGCGCAGATGGCCATCTACCGCTGCCGGGGTAGGGCAAAGTTCCAGACTCAACCCGGTCGCCGACCGGCGAATGCCTCGCGCGGCACGCAGGAAATCAGCACGATTTTTCAGGCAGTCCACGACGGGCATCGCACGCCCGCTCGGGAAATCAGGCCGAGAGCTTCTTGCGGCCAGGGGCGCGCCGGCGCGCCAGAACCTTGCGCCCGCCCGCCGTGGCCATGCGCGAGCGGAAGCCATGGCGACGCTTGCGGACCAGTTTGCTCGGCTGATAGGGGCGCTTCATGGCTCGTTTCCCGGCGGTTTCCGGGCCTCTTCGAAAGAGCGGGGTTTCTAAGGGGGTGGGTGGGACCTGTCAACCGAAACGGCCACGCCGCTAATTTATTCCTAAACTAGCTGTGAAGCGGCCGGTTTTCCCTTTCGACTTCTTCATTTCACCCCCATCTTCGGTATTCATGGCGGGGATGGCGAAGGACGGACGTTCGAGGCTTGCGGAAGGCTGGGCTCTGGTCGCCCACAGCCTCTCCGGGCGGCTTTTGCTTTTGACCATCCTCTATGTGCTTCTCACCCAGGCGGCGATCTTTCTGCCGTCCGTCGGCCGATACCACCGCAGCCTTCTCGACCGCCAGGTGGAAGCCGCGGAGATCGCGGTTTTGCCCTTCACCGAGCCACAGAACGGATTGTCGCCGGCATTGCGCGCTCAATTGCTGACGCGCGCCGGCGCCATCGCGGTCATGTTGCCGAGGCCCGACCAGCGCGAAATCTTTCTGTCGAACGAGACGCCCTCGAAGATCGACGTAACCATCGACCTGCGAAAGGCCGGCTTCTTCGCCGATATGTTCAATGCGATGGATTGCCTGATGCATGGAGGCCCCCGCATCCTCCACGTGATTTCGCGAACGCGGATCAAAGGCGCTGAAGCGGTAGAGGTCATTCTCAATGAGAAGCCGATCCACTCGCAACTCAAATCCTACGCTTGGGGCGTGGTTCTCCTCGCGCTTTTGATTTCGCTCGTTACCGGGTTACTCGTGTTCTTTAGCCTTTATCTCGTGCTCGTGCGTCCGATGCGGCACATCACGCGCGCAATGGTAACCTTCCGCGCCAATCCGGAGGATGCGAGCCGCATCGTCGCCGACACGAGCCGCCAGGACGAGATCGGGATCGCCGAACGCGAACTGGGCGCGATGCAACGCGATATCTATTCATCCCTCCAGCAGCGCTCGCGGTTGGCGGCGTTAGGTACGGCGGTCGCGAAGATCCAGCATGATCTGCGCAACATCCTCTCCAGCGCGCAGCTCGCATCCGATCAGTTGATGAAGAGCGAGGATCCTTCGGTGCAGCGGCTGGCGCCCAGGCTCGTATCCTCCATCGACCACGCAGTGGCGCTGGCGACGAATACGCTGCGCTATGGCCGTGCGGATGACCACCCGCCGCAGCGTCGGATGATCCGACTGAAACCCGTTGTGGAGGAGGCCTGTGAAGCGGCGCTGTCCGGCAAGGAGCGGGTGCTGCCCAACGACCGCGTCGACGACGCCATCGAGATCGACGCGGACGCCGCGCAGCTCTTCCGCATCTTGCTCAACTTGGTGCGCAACGCGGGCGAGGTGCTGGCAGAGAAGGGCGGCACGGTCACGGTTTCGGCCGCGCGCGACGATGACGCCACACGGATCGATATCGAAGATGATGGCCCCGGCATTCCGGAGAAAGTTCGCGAACGTCTCTTCCGACCCTTTGCCGGCAGCACGAGTGTGGGCGGCTCGGGATTGGGGCTTGCCATTGCACGCGATCTGGCGCGTGCACATGGCGGCGACGTCATGCTTGTAGAAAGCAGCACGCGCGGAACACATTTCCGGGTCACCATTCCGGACAGGATATAGCGATGAGCTGGAACCCTTCGGTCTATCTCGCATTTGCCGACGAGCGCACACGGCCCGCAGCTGAACTTCTCGCCCGTGTTCCCGCAGAGCGGCCCGCGCATGTCATCGATCTGGGGTGCGGACCGGGCAATTCCACCGCGCTGCTGGCGAAACGCTGGCCGGACACGAAACTCGAAGGCCTCGATTCTTCGCCGCAGATGATCGAAGCGGCAAAGGAGAGCGAGGTGAAGGCGGAATTCACCATTGCCGATATCGCGAAATGGAATCCGCAAACACGTTACGACGTGATCTTCTCGAACGCGACGTATCAATGGCTTTCCGACCATCGCACGTTGTTGCCCCGGCTGATTGGCGCCTTGGAAAAACGCGGCGTGTTCGCGTTTCAGGTGCCGAACAATCAATACGCGCCATCGCATGTCTTGATGCGAGAGACGGCGAACGCAGGCCCATGGGCAGCGAAGCTCAGAAATGTGCGCGGCATCTTCGTCGAGAGGGCGCAGGACTATTACGACATGCTGGCGCCACATGCGCTATCCATCGACATCTGGACGACGGAATATCTCCATGTGCTGCAAGGCGAGGACGCGGTCTTCAAATGGGTGAGCGGCACGGGACTCAGACCCTTTCTCGACGCGCTGGAAGCGAACGAACGTGAAGCCTTCACGCACGCTTACAAAGCGAAACTCAACGCTGCTTATCCGTCCCGCCCGGACGGAAAAACGCTCTTTCCGTTTTCGCGACTATTCGCGGTCGCGACGATCTCCTAGTCGCCCTTTGCGTCGCCGTCGCGCCGGGGATCGGCTGCCCCGAGATAACCGCCCGGCACGCGCTCAATGATGTTGAGACCGCTCTGCTCTGCGCGCGGCTCCAGTATTTGGTGACCCATCGCTTGCAGCCGCGGAATAAGCGCTTCGGCGGCAGTACCCTTCTCGATCAGTGTCGGTCCATTCATGTTGGCGACATGCGGTGCGGCCGCAGCCTCTGCCGGCGTCAGATGACCATCGATGAGATCGACCAATGCCAGCGCGGTGTAGGGAATGATCATAGGCCCGCCAGGCGATCCCGCGGCGATCTTGAAGTTGCCCTTGGCGTCGAAAACGATAGTGGGCGACATGGCGGACATCGGCCGCTTGTGCGGCGCGGGCGCATTCGCCACCGGCTTGCCATCGATTTGCGGCTCAAAGGAGAAATCGGTGAGCTCGTTGTTGAGAATGAAACCCTTCGCCATCAGCTCGGAGCCAAGAATGAATTCGACCGTGGTTGTCATCGCCACCGCTTCGCCGCGCCCATCGACGATGGAGATGTGGCTCGTGCCTGGAAGTTGCGGCGTCCGCTGCGGTGCATAGTCGATGGATGCCCGTTTTGAGGGTGGATTGCCTGGTAAAGCCTTGCCCATGTCCTTCGTGGGATCGATCAGCTTTGCGCGATCGGAGAGATATTTGCCGTCGATAAGCCCGGAAATCGGTTCGGAGATGAAATCCGGATCGCCCAGATATTTCGCACGGTCGGCGAAGGCGAGACGATTGGCCTGCGTGAAGAGATGCGCTTGCGAGAGGGTCCCCGGCTGAAGATCCTTTGCAGGGAAGCGCTCCAGCATGTCCAGCATTTGAATCACCGCGATGCCGCCGGAGCTTGGCGGTCCCATCGAGCACAGCCGGTAGGCGCGATATTCTCCGCACACTGGGGGGCGTTCTTTCGCGACGTAACCCTGCAAGTCAGCCAATGTCATGCCGCCCGGATTCACCGGAGCATGCTGTACCTTGTCGACAATCGCCTGAGCGACCGGCCCTTCGTAGAATCCTTTCGGCCCTTCCTTGGCGATAAGTCTCAGCGTGGCCGCAAGTTCCGGATTCTTGAGGATTTCGCCCTGCGCATATGGTGTACCGTCCGCATGATAGAAGTAAGAGCGAATGTCCGGCATTTTTCCCATTTGCGGAAACTCCCGGAGTTCGTCGGCAAGCTTGGGGCTTACAGGAAAGCCCTTCTCCGCTAGCACGATAGCGGGCGCGAACAGCTTGGCCCAAGGCAGGCGACCGTATTTCTCATGTGCCATCCACAGCATCGCGACAATGCCAGGCACACCGACGGAAAGGCCGCCCGGAACCGCATCGAAATGTTGACGCGGTTTACCATTCGCATCGAGGAACATGCCGGGCGTGGCAGAGGCGGGCGCGATCTCGCGGCCATCGAAGGTCGTGACTTCTTTTGCCTTTGGATCAAATAGCACCATGAATGCACCCCCGCCGATACCCGTGGATTCGGGTTCGACCAGAGTGAGAACCATCTGCACAGCAATTGCCGCGTCCACCGCCGATCCGCCGGCGCGCAGCATCTCCAGTCCCGCATCCGTTGCCGCCGGCGCGTCCGTCGCCACCATGTAGTGTTTAGTGAGAGGCGCAGTGTCCGCTTGCGCGCCGCTTGTGGCGAGCGCGAAGGCAAAGGCTATGGCGTAAACAGACGGAATCCGCATTCTGTTCTCTTTCCGGATATCGGTTCGAAGCGTAGCGTCGCTGCCGCGCCTGTGTCAGGCAAGCAGAATTTCGTCACGGTGGGGGCCGCAATGGACAGAGATTTCACGATCACGCGGCGAGCTTTCGCGGCAACGAGCCTGGTCACCGGCTTCACGCTCGCGACCGGTCCATTGAACGCCGCCGCAATTATCACAGACGCCAACGGCTTGGATGCGGGCGAAGTCAGTATTCCCGTGGCGGACGGGCATATTCCCGGTTATCGGGCCAAACCTTCCGGCAGGGCTGATTTGCCGGTGATGCTCGTGATTCAGGAGGTGTTCGGTGTCCACGAACATATCCGCGACATCTGCCGGAGATTTGCGCATCAGGGCTATTACGCCATCGCGCCTTCGCTCTATGCGCGCCAGGGCGATCCCGGCAAATACGATATGGATCATTTGAAGGAGCTGTTCACCGAGATCGTGTCCAAAGTGCCCGATACGGAGGTGATGAGCGATCTGGATGCCGCTGCCGCCTTCGCGTCGAAGGACGTTGGCGACGTATCGCGCATCGGCATTATCGGATTTTGCTGGGGCGGCCGCATCGTTTGGCTTTACGCGGCGCACAATCAGAAAGTAAAGGCAGGCGCCGCATTCTATGGCGCATTGCGCGGACCCTATCCGCCCAATGCGCTCCGTCCCCAATATCCGCTCGATCTGGCGGCAGATATCAACGCGCCGATCCTGGCGTTCTATGGCGGGCTCGACAAAGGCATCAAGGTCGCCGACATCGAAGAGATGAAGGCCGCGATGCATGCGGCCGGCAAGAACGACTGCAAGTTCGAGCTTTTCCCCGATGCCCAGCACGGCTTCTTCGCGGATTATCGCCCGTCCTACAACGAGAAGGATGCAAAGGAGGCATGGCGCCAAACACTGGACTGGATGAAGAAGAGCGGCGTCGCCTGACCCGGGAAGGTTCGGGTTGCTTGAGGTCGGCACGGCGCTAAGCTGCCTCTCATACCGGGAGGGCTGGAATGACTCGTTTCCGATTGGCCGTCATGGCATCTGCGATCGTGATGGCGCCGCTCGCCGGCTCTTCCGCGCAGCCATCGAACGATCCGTTTACGATGGATCAGGTCCTGTCTTACTCCTTCGTTCCTGAGCTTACCTACGCCAAGCATGCCGACCGCATTGCCTGGGTCCGCGTGGTGAAAGGTGTGCGCAACGTATGGGTGGCGGACGGCCCCGCCTTCGCGCCGAAACAAGTCACCCATTACACCGATGATGACGGGCAGGAAATTACGCAACTCACCTTTTCGCCGGACGGCAATCACTTGCTCTATGTCCGCGGTGGCGATCATGACGAGAATTGGCCGGCAGCGGGCAATCTCGCGCCAGACCCGGATTCGTCCCCGATTGAGCAGAAGGTGACGATCTGGTCGGTCTCGCGTTCGGGTGCAGCGCCGGTCAGGATCGACGAAGGCGATCATCCGGCGCTCACCGATGATGGGCGCGTTGCCTATATCAAAGATCATCATGTCTGGCTGGCCGAGCTTTCCGGTAAGGCAAAGCCCGCCCGGCTTTTCTTCGATCGCGGAAATGATGCGGATCCAAGATGGGCGCCGGATGGCTCGCGGCTGGCATTCGTTTCCCGACGTGACAATGAGGACCACAGTTTCATCGGGATCTATGCGAATGCATCGACGCCTATTCTCTATCTGGCGCCGTCGACGGGACGCGATGACGCTCCGGTCTGGTCGAATGATGGGTCCAAAATCGCATTCGTGCGGCAACCGGGCGAGGGTGGAGCGCCTGAACCGATCCTGCAAAACGTGCCGCAGCCCTGGTCGATCTGGATTGCGGATGCACGGACGGGCACGGGCCATAGCGTTTGGCAAAGCCCCGACACGCTGCTGGGTTCGTTTCCGGAAACAGCAGGCGGCGCCAATCTGCACTGGGCGGCGGGCGGCCGCCTGGTATTCACTGCCGATCTGGACAACTGGCCGCATCTTTATTCGGTATCCGCACAGGGCGGTGAACCCACATTGCTCACGCCGGGCAATTTCATGGTCGAGCATGTGAGCGAAAGCCGCGATGGCGGCTTCATGATCTACAGCGCCAACACCGGAAGCGATCCCAACGACGACGACCGGCGCCACATCTTCCGCGTGCCGGTCGACGCGGCCACGCCCGTGTCCCTGACATCCGGCGACGGATTGGAAACCTCGCCGGTGCCGGCGAGCGACGGCATAACCGCATTCATCTCAGCCGGTACAAAGCGCCCGTTCTCGGTTGCGTTGGTCGGCATGGACGGGAAGGGCGAGCGCGATCTGAACGCGGCGCTGCTGCCGAAAGACTTTCCGCTGGACGCGCTCATTGTGCCGAAACAAGTGACATTCCAGTCGCCCGACGGCCTCACAATCCACGGCCAGCTCTTCCAGCGGGACGACGGCAGAACCAAGCCGGGAATCGTCTTCGTTCATGGCGGCCCGCCGCGTCAGATGCTGCTGGGCTGGCATTACATGGACTACTACTCGAATTCCTACGCTGTGAACCAGTATCTCGCGGCCCATGGTTTCACGGTGCTGTCGGTGAACTACCGCTTGGGCATCGGCTACGGCCATGCATTCCATCATCCGGATCACGCCGGGCTTGCTGGTGCGGCCGAATATCAGGACGTGGTTGCCGGCGCGCGCTTTCTGCAGAAGGTGCAAGGAGTCGATCCCGATCGCATCGGAATCTGGGGCGGCTCTTATGGCGGCTATCTGACTGCGATGGCGCTCGCGCGCAATTCCGACATCTTCAAGGCAGGCGTCGATTTTCACGGTGTGCACGACTGGTCCGCGTTCATGAGCAATTGGGTGGCGCCTCCCGGCAAGCGCTACGAACAAGGCGATCACGAGGAGGCGATGAAGGTTGCGTTCGAATCCTCGCCGGTCGCCAGCATGGATACCTGGAAATCACCTGTGTTGCTGATTCAGGGCGATGACGACCGCAATGTGAATTTCCACCAGACGATCGATCTCGCCCGCAGGCTCGATGCGCAGCACGTCTATTACGAAGAACTTGTGATCCCCAATGAGATCCATGGCTTCCTGCGCTACTCGTCTTGGGACGAGGCGGATAAAGCCGCCGCGGCATTCCTGACGAAAGAGCTCAAGCCCTGAGCGCAAAAGAAAAGAGCGCGGCGTCGGCCGCGCTCTTGGCTCTCAGACGTAGGTTCTTCAGCGCACGTAGACGCGCACTTCGCTCGCAGTGATCGAAGGATCGGTTGCGGACGAAAGTCCCAGCCGCGAAGCAGGGACGCCCATGTCGGTCATCGAGCGCATCACGTCTTGTGCATGGCGACGGGCGCTGGACTGTGCAAGCTGCACAGATGAGGCCGTGCCGCGCGTCGGCGAAACGCCAACCACGTCGAAGCCCGCGCCGGGGCGCGACTGCAGTGCTTGTGACAGCGCGGTGTAGAGGATCTGCTGGTATTCCACCCCCGGATGGTCGAAGCGGATGGTGACGAGCGCGGCGCCTGGCGCGGTGCCATAGCTCGGCGCTGCGGAGGACGCTGCCATCATCGGGGAGCCGAGCTCTGCACCGTACAACTCGCCATTCTTGATGGCGCTGGCCAGCGTCGTCAGGTTGGCGCGCTCATTGGCGACATAGGCCGTCTGCCGCTGCACGTCTTCTGAGATCTGGCGCATCAGCCTGTCGATGAGCACCACCGTCTGATCCGTCTCGTCTTCCAGCACCGAAAGCTGCCGGTGGTCTTCATCGACAGCGCCGGAAACGTTGTAGGTGGACTGGATGGTATCCAGATCGAAATGGGCACGCGAGGAATCACTCGCGACCGAGGTGCCGAGCGCATTGAGCGCGTTGATGTTGGTGGTCAGCTCATCCAGAGACGTCTGCGCGGAGTTCCATTGCGCGACCAATTCCGGGTTGCCGCG
Organism: Rhizomicrobium sp.; assembly: GCA_051959625.1. Lineage (GTDB taxonomy): Bacteria > Pseudomonadota > Alphaproteobacteria > Micropepsales > Micropepsaceae > Rhizomicrobium. Next base: position 3,636 of record JBQCFD010000232.1, on the reverse strand, counting down.
CGTGGTACCCATCTGCAGGTGCGTCGTGATGCGGGCCTTGGATTCGTGATAGGCGGACGCCGAGGCGCCGGCCTGGCTCCGGAGGTCGCCCAGCTGCTGGGCGGCAGCGACGATCTTGTCCTGCAATCCCGAGACGTCCGAGCGAATCTGGGCGACCTTCTGGCCGACAGCCGTTCCAGTGCTGCTGCCGGGCTCGATCACCACCGGCGTGATGGAAACATTGGGCCCTGCGGCAACGCTGGCGCCGGATCCCGGCAATGTCCCCGGCATCGAAGAGCTCTCCGCGGGGGCGCTGTTATCCGATGGAAGCGTGCCCGGCGCCGACGTGTCGGCGGCTGCCGTTTGATCGCTGCTGGAATCGCCGCCGAACATCGCATTGTCGATATCGCCGCAACCGGCGAGACTGAACGCCGCCGCTGCAAGGATCAGCGTCAGAACACGCCGCGAGTCCGCCATTCTCAGCATTTTTCTGTCTCCGCTCGGGCGGTTTATCCCGCCCCCCGGCGCTTCTCGCGCCCGAACGCATTGCCCCTGCCCGATCTCCGAAAAAATGAGATGGGGTGTGCAGTCTTAACCACGCAAACCGGCCCCGACAAGGCCACGCGGCAGCGCAGGCGGCTAGAAATATGTGGGGAATGACGGGGACTTGGCATGGGGGCATCCCCTTTTGGTCAAGGAGGCGTTACTCGCGTTCGCACCTGCGGCCACGTGGCCACGGACCGGTTCCGACAGGCGGTCGAAAGCGGCTTGCCATTGTGCCGCGTGCTGAATAGGTTGCGCGCCCTCGTGGACCATGCGCGCCCGTAGCTCAGCTGGATAGAGCACCAGACTACGAATCTGGGGGTCAGAGGTTCGAATCCTTTCGGGCGCGCCAGCTTCTCGCCATCAGACGTCAAGATTGTGATCAGGGCGACCAGAAGACGCTCACGGGAACGCGCCTCTGGTTCAAAACGGCACGCACCGGCATGGCAAGTGGATCGGTATCCTTCAGCGCGGCCAGATAGGTTTTCATTTTCGCGTCACCTCTGATGAGGATGACGATCCAATTCGAGTCCATGAGTGCCCGCAACGTGAGGGTCAGGCGATCGTCGGTCGCCGCCGCCTTCTGGGCATGCACCGCGTGGACGAGGGCGGCCGCGGCCGTGTCGAGCGCGGAGACAAGCTCGGGCGCACCTGGATAAAGCGATGCCGTGTGCCCGTCATCGCCCATGCCCAGCAAGATCACGTCGAACGGCTTATGCATTGCCCTGACCGCGGCATCGGCTTTGGACTCGCCGGCTTCCGGCGTTGAAGCTTCCGTTTTCAGCGGAACGAAGTGGGCTGTCGCCGCCTTGTCACGGAGCAGGCGAGTGCGCACGAGATGCTCGTTGCTCCCGTCTCGCGTCGGCGGAATCCAGCGCTCGTCCGACAACGTGATCCAGACTTTTTCCCATGGCGCGTGCTGCTGCGACAGCCTGTCGAACAGGATACCCGGCGTCGTTCCCCCGGAAACGGCGAAACTCGCGACGCCGTTCGCGGCCACGCCCGCATCGAGGCGAGCCACGATTTCGTCCGCGAGCACGGCGACCATTTCGTCCGCATTTGAAAAACGGCGAAGAGGATCGTCCATGCCGCACGCTACCAGATATGCACCCGCTTGTCCGGCGCGACATAGAGCTTGCTCGCGGGCTTTACGCCAAAAGCCGCATACCATGCATCGATATTGCGCACCGGTCCGTTGACGCGGAACTGGCGCGGGGAATGCGGATCGCTCACGACCTGCTTCTTCACATAGTCGTCGCTCACCTTGCCGCGCCATGCCTGTGCCCAACCGAGGAACACGCGCTGATCGCCCGTCAATCCGTCAATGACAGGCGCGGGCTTGCCATTCAGCGAGGCATGATAGGCATCGAGCGCGAGGGTGAGGCCACCGAGGTCTGCGATGTTCTCACCCATGGTGAGATCGCCGTTCACATGCACGCCGGGAAGCGGCTGGAACGAGGAATATTGCGCGCCCAGCATCTTCGCGCGCACCTCGAACTTCGCGGCATCGTCCTTCGTCCACCAGTCGCGCAACGCGCCTGAGGCGTCGATCTTGCGGCCTTCGTCGTCGAAGCCATGCGTCAGCTCGTGGCCGATGACTCCGCCGACCGCGCCATAATTGATCGCGGGATCGGCATTCGCATCGAAGATCGGGGCCTGCAGGATGCCGGCGGGGAACACGATGTCGCGCAGGCTGCCGTTATAGGCATCGTTGGTCTGCGGCGTCATCAGCCAGTCACTGCGGTCTACCGGCCCGTTGAGGCGGCCGGAATAGAACGCCCAGTCGAAAGCGCCCGCACGGCGCACGTCGCCGACGAGATCGTCGTCGCTGACCACGAGACCGGCATAGTCTCGCGGATGATCCGGGTAGCCGACTTTGATGGTGTAGGTATCCAGCTTCTTGATGGCCTCGGCCTTCGTCGCAGGGCTCATCCAGTCGAGATTCTGCAGCCGTATGCGGTAGGCCGCGAGCAGGTTGTGCACCAGCACCTCGATCTTGGCCTTGGCATCGGGGCCGAAATATTTGGCGGTATAGAGTTCGCCCATTCCGAAACCCATAGTGCCGAAGGTCCCGAAGCGCGCGCCGATTCCGAAATCGTCGCCGCTCACCGCTGTGATCGCCCGCTTCCAGCGCACACGCTGCTGCGCCTGGCCTGACAGCGTCTTGTCGTGCATGTCGAAATAGGCATCCGTGAACGCCTTCGACAGATAGGGCGCGGCGTTGTCCGCGATGTGGAAGGCGTGCCATGCCTTGATCGTCTCGAGCGGCGTGGTGCCGTATAGCGCCGCGAGTTTCGGAAACGCCGTCTTCTCGGCGACGATTACGCGATCCGCTTTCGCCAATCCGGCTTCCTGCAGGAAGCCTTCCCAGTTGAAGCCGGGCGCGAACTTGTCGAGACCGATGGTTTTCACCGGATTGTAGACGGCGTTGAGATCGCGCTGCTGGACTTTGGTCCAGCTGGCCTGCGCGATCTTCGTTTCGAAATCAACGATGTCCTTCGCGCGCGCGTCCGCGTCTGGCCAGCCGATGAGATGCAGAAGCTGCGCGACATAAGACTGGTATTTGCTCTTGGCCGCCGCGAATTCCGGTTTCAGGTAGTAATCGCGGTCGGGCAGACCGAGACCCGACTGCGAGAGATAGATCGCGTAGCGCTTGGGATCCTTCAGGTCCACGTCGATGGTGGCGGAGAAGAGCGCGCCTTCGAAATCGGAATTGTTGCGGCCCATAAGAGCAGCCAGCGCGCCGCGCGATGGAGCGGCGCGCACCGCATCGAGCTCGGGCTGGATCGGTTTGGCGCCAAGTTGTTCGATTCGCGCCTCATCCATGAAGGCCTTGTAGAAAGCGCCGGCCTTGCCTTCCAGATCCGTGGGCTGGTGCGAAGCTTTGGCGGCGGCGGCTTCGAGCATGTCGTGCAGGCGGCCTTCGGTGCGGTCCGTCATCTCGAGCCGCAATGTCACCGCCGGCTTGTCCGCGGGAATGGCGTGATGGTCGAGCCACGTGCCGTTCGCGTAGCGGAAGAAGTCGTCGCCGGGTGTTACGGACGAGTCCATGCCCGCGGTGTCCAGGCCCCAGGCGCCGTAGAGCGGCTTGTCGGCCGCGAGCGTGACCGTCGC
>JBQCFD010000231.1:0-2275 GCA_051959625.1 Rhizomicrobium sp. | reverse complement strand
GGCTTCTATGGCGGCGCCATGGGCTTCCGCGACAACGCCCGCGGCGCGGAGTTCGGCAGCACCTATGACAGCCCGGGCTGGAAACGCGCGCAGGCCAACCGCGCGCAACAGGGCGCCATGCGCACCCGACCGCCGCTCATCGAGGCGCAAGCCTACACCGTGCAGACGAGCGATCCGGAATCGTCGCAATACAACCGCGGCGACCGCATCTTCCACCAGAAATTCGGCTACGGCCGCGTCACCTTCGTGGAAGGCAACAAGCTGACGGTCGATTTCGACAAGGCGGGCGAGAAAAAAGTGATCGACAATTTTGTGCAAAGGGCGTGAAAAGATCTAAAAATTGTCATGGCCCGCGAATGCGGGCCACCCAGTTCGGTTCTGCATATTGCCTTGACGCGTTGAACGGCTCACACAAAAAATCCCGGAACCGGATAATCGTCACCTGGGTGGCCCGCATTCGCGGGCCATGACAATGGGGTTTGTATGGCAATTTACAGTGCTAAGATGCGCTCTTTCCACCGCTGAGTCCTGGCGGCGTTTTTGTTTAACCAGCTTGGGGCAAGACATGAACGCACTATCCCTTCTCAGAATCGCACTCGTCATTTTCGGTATCGCTTTCCTTCTCATCTATCCCATGGCCATCGTCTGGCCGTCGGGCTGGGCGTGGCATGCGGGCGCGCCGTATGCGAACGACTACTACATGATGATCGTGGGCGTTTACGCGGTGCTGGGCATCTTCCTCATCCTCGCCGCGCGCGATCCGCTCGCCAACCGCAGCCTGATCTGGTTCGCGGTGGTGTCTAGCCTCGTGCATGGCGCGATCATGGCGCAGCAATCCTTCGGCATGACCGATGGGATGAACCATATGGGACACCTGATGGGCGACGTTCCGGCGCTGATCGGCGTGGCGGTCATCCTGGGCGGCCTGCTCTGGAGCGCCGACAAGTCCACTGCCGCCGCTTGAGGAAGTCGTGGCGCTGGCGTAAAGCCCCCGCGCCATGACCACCCCGCCCCTCTGGAAAGCCGAGATCGTCGTCCGCAAGGAAGAAGCCGGCGATATCGCATCCGCGTTCGAGCTCGGCACGGCGCCCCAAGCCGTGCTCATCCACGAAGAACCGTTCAAGCCGGATGCGACGGTTGAAGCGCTCTACGCCGCCATGCCGGACGGCGAGCTTCTCAGCAAGCTTGCCGGCCGCGACGTCCACGTCTCGCTGCTGCCGGACGTGGACTGGATCAAGCTCAGCCAGGAAGGGCTGCCGCCGGTGCGCGCGGGGCGCTTCTTCGTCTATGGCGCGCATGACAAGGGTCGCGTGCCGGATGGCGTCATCCCTATCCGCATCGATGCCGGGCTCGCCTTCGGCACCGGCCATCACGAGACGACATCGCTGTGCCTTTCCGCGCTGAGCGATCTCGCCAAGCGCCGCGCTTACGACAACGTGCTCGATCTCGGCTGCGGCACGGGCCTGCTCGCCATCGGCGCGGCGAAGCTGTGGCGCAAGAAGGTGATCGCATCCGACATCGATTCCGTCGCGGTGGAGATCACGCGCCAGAACGCGCGGGCGAATGGCGAGTCCGCACTGGTGCAAGCGGTCACCGCCGATGGCCTCGGCAGTCCCGCGCTTGCCGCAAAGGCGCCATACGATCTCGTCATTGCGAATATTTTGGCGGCGCCGCTCACCCAGCTCGCGCCCTCCATCGCCCGGTCGCTGGCCAAGGGCGGCACGCTCATCCTTTCCGGTCTTCTGCGCTGGCAGGAGAATCTTGTTCTCAGTTTCTATCGCCCGCATGGCCTGATCTTGCGCGAGACGCGGCGCGATGGACCGTGGACGGCGCTCGTGCTTGAGGCATCGCGCGGGCGGCGGTAGGGTCCCGCCCGATCCCATCCGAGTGCGATTTCATGGACAAAACACAGTCTTTCCAGTCCTTCGAGGACCGTTCCGACGCAGCCACCGTCGCCCCGCGCCTGAAGCTTTTGCGCGCGGAACTTGCCAAGCGCGGGCTGGATGGTTTCGTCGTCCCGCATTCGGACGAATACCAGAGCGAATACCTGCCGGAGTGCAATGAGCGCCTGGCATGGCTGACGTCGTTCACCGGATCGGCCGGCGCTGCCGTCGTGCTGAAGGACAAGGCTGCGGTCTTCGCGGATGGCCGCTACACGCTGCAGGTTCGTCAGCAGACCGACACCAAGCAGTTCGAGCCGCGCGACCTCGTCGAAGAGGGACCGAACAAGTGGCTTGAGAACAACGCCCCGAAAGGCTCCAAGATCGGTTTCGAT
>JBQCFD010000230.1:0-5641 GCA_051959625.1 Rhizomicrobium sp. | reverse complement strand
GTCGACCTGCTCACGCGTGCGGCGATCCGGGAGATGATCATCCCGTCGCTGCTGCCGGTGCTGTCGCCGATCGTGCTGTTCCTTCTGGTGAACTGGGTGGCTGGCAAAGGCGAAGCGTTTAACGCGCTCGGCGCCATGCTGCTCGGCGTGATCGTCACGGGCCTCTTTGTCGCCATCTCGATGACCTCGGGCGGCGGCGCCTGGGACAATGCCAAGAAGTACATCGAAGACGGCCACTTCGGCGGCAAAGGCTCCGACGCCCACAAGGCGGCGGTGACCGGCGACACCGTCGGCGATCCCTACAAGGACACCGCGGGTCCGGCCGTGAATCCGATGATCAAGATCACCAACATCGTCGCGCTGCTCCTGCTGGCGACGCTGGCGCACATCTTCTGATCGTTCGGCCGATAAAAATGGGAAACGCGCGAGGCAACTCGCGCGTTTTTCGCATCAGGGACCGTTGTTGCCGGGATTTTGCTGTCCGCCGGGTCCGGTTCCGTTGATACCGCCGAGCGGGACGCCGGGCGTCGCGCTGAACAGCTGCTGCAGGAATGTCAGCTCGCGGCCTTTCGCAGGCGTTGTCCGAGTTTCGAACGCGACGATGTGTCCATCCTTCAAGCCGAAATGCTTGATCTCTGTGACCTTGCCGTCCTTGTCGAAATGGATCGCGAGTATCTTGCGCTGCGTGGTCGTCGGATCGAAGAACGCCACCTGCCGCTGGGTGCTCGAAATGTAATACCAGACATCGTCTCCGAATGTGGCGGAGGTCGAGGGATCGCCCAGCCGCTGCTGGATGCTGGTCTTGGTGTCGGTGCCGGTCTTGATCGACGCCTCGGCGGCGGGGTCGGGCAGGTAGCCTCTCTGGCTGATGACGGGGGTGCAGGCCGCCAGAACGAGGGCGGCGGCAGCCAAAGCGGGAACTCTCATACGCGACATCCTTGCCAATCCATGGAACCCCGGGTCGATGTGCTAGCCTTGGCGGCTTGCGGTTTCAAGGTAAAGGTGACGAGGCGGTTGATGCTGAAAGGGCTTCTGAAAAGCCGGGAAGACAAAGCACTGGGCGCACGGCTCTGCGCCGCCATCGGAAAGCGCGCGCGGGAGCCCGTATTCTTCACCGAGCTCGGTGTCCCCGACACCATCGATGGACGCTTCGACCTGGTCACGCTTCATGCCTGGCTGGTCCTGCAAAGGATGCGCGCCGCCGGGATGAAGAATAGTTCACAGGCCCTGATCGATGCGCTGTTCGCGAGCTTCGATGAAAGCCTGCGCGATCTCGGCGTCGGCGATATCGGTATCGGTCATCGCATGAAGAAAATGGCCGATGCGTTCTATGGCAGGCTGGCGGCCTATGGCGGCGCGGCCGATGAGGCGGAATTGACCGCCGCAATCCTCCGGAACGTCTACCGCGGCGAGGCCGAACACGAAGAGGCTGCTGGCCGGCTGGCGCGTTATGCGATGAAAGCGCGCGCCTGCCTCGACAAATCCGATCTTTCGAGGGGCGACGCCGATTTTGGCGCGCTTCCCGCTGCGTGAACGACGCCATGTCCGATCATCCGCCCTTCGAGCACATTTACGATCTTTCCGACCTTTCCGCGGGGGGCGCCGAGATATCGATCGTCCTGAACGAAGCCCAGCGGGCAAAGCTTGCGCAATGGCTGGAGGTTGAACGCGTCGAGAAATTCGCCGCCACGGTGAGCCTGCGCAAACTGTCTTCGAACCGGTACCGCTATGAGGCCGAGCTGGTTTGCGATCTCGACCAGGCCTCCGTGGTCTCCCTGGAACCGGTGCGGGCGCATATCGCCGAAAGCTTCTCGCGCGAACTGCACGTGGCCCACCATCTCCGCCGTCACCTGGACAAGAGCGAGGAGGTTTCATTGGCCTCCGCCGAGGATGAGGCGCCCGAGGAGATCGAGACCTCCAAATACGACCTGGCCGGTCCGTTGCTCGAAGAACTGTCGCTGGCGCTGGATCCCTACCCCCGGGCGCCGGACGAGGTTTTCGCCCCGCCGCCGGCCCCGACCGAGTCGGAGGAAAGTCCCTTTGCGGTACTCAAGAAGTTGAAGGACCGCGGCTAACAACCACAAAATAAAGGGGATATTCTCCCTTGAATCCCGGACAGCTTTCCCTTTTACTCCGCCGCTCATTTTGCCGATCCGGTGGAAACAACGGGCGCGCCAAGGGTGGCGCCCTCTCTCGATTCGGCAGCGGATTTTGAAGGAGCTTTCCCGCCATGGCGGTCCCAAAGAGAAAAAAGTCGCCATCGCGGCGTAACATGCGCAGGTCGCACCCCCTGCTCTGCGCCACCAGCCACAACGAATGTCCGAACTGCGTCGAGCAGCGCCGTCCTCATCACGTTTGCGGTTCCTGCGGACACTATCGCGAACGCGAGGTCGTGCAGGCCAAGAGCTAACCGGTTTCGCGTGAAGGCTGCCCGCCCGGGCGGAGAATTTGCGCGGCGACAAGGGTTATGACAGCTCCAACTCTCACGGTTTCCATTGATGCGATGGGCGGCGATGCCGGCCCCGGCGTGGTCATCGCCGCGATCGGCCGCGCGGTGGTTCGTCACCCTGCCGTGAAATTCCTGCTCCATGGCGACGAAGCGGAGCTCAATCCGCTCGTCTCCAAGCGCCCCAAGCTCAAGGACCGCGTGGAAGTGCGCCACGCGCCCGAGCGCGTGCGCATGGAAGACAAGCCCAGCCAGATCGCCCGGCGCGGCCGCAATACCTCGATGTGGCGCGCGATCGAATCCGTCGCCAAGAAGGAGGCGGACGTCGTCGTTTCCGCCGGGAACACCGGTGCGCTGATGGCGATGTCGCTTCTGCAACTGCGCACACTCCAGAGCATCGAGCGTCCGGCAATCGCGGCCCTTTGGCCCACCATGCGCGGGCAAAGCGTCGTGCTGGATGTCGGCGCCAACATCGAATCCGACGCGCAACAGCTCGTGGACTTCGCGGTTATGGGCCAGGCCTTTGCCCGGGCCGTTCTCGGCCTGGAACGTCCGTCGCTCGGCATCCTGACTGTCGGCGAAGAGGACACCAAGGGCCATGAGGAAGTGCGCGGTGCGGCCCAGATCCTGCGCACGGCGGGCCTCCCGATCGATTTCCGCGGCTTCGTGGAAGGCGATGACATTTCGGGCGGCACCGTCGATGTCGTGGTGACGGACGGCTTCAGCGGCAATGTCGCGCTCAAGGCGGCCGAAGGCGCCGCCAAGCTCGTGATCCAGTTCCTGCGCAGTGCGTTGACGCGCTCGATGCTGGGCAAGGTCGGGGCGATGTTCGCATCCGGTGCGCTTGGCGCATTGCGCCGCAAGCTCGATCCGCGCGCCTCGAATGGCGGCATCTTTCTCGGGCTGAACGGCGTGGTGGTGAAAAGCCATGGCGGCACGGACGCCCTTGGTTTCGCCAGCGCGCTCGACATGGCGATCGACATGGCGCGTGCCGATGTGATTTCGAAAATCGTGGCGGACCGGGCGGGCTTGAAATTGTCGGCCGCGCCAGCCGCTGCGGCCGGGGTGGGAGCCTCGTGAGCGTTACGCGGTCCGTCGTTCTCGGTTGCGGTGCGTTTCTTCCGGCCGACGTGCTCACCAATTCACAGCTCGCCAGGATGGTGGATACCAGCGACGACTGGATCCGCAGCCGTACCGGCATCGAGCGCCGCCACATCGCGGCCAAAAGCGAGACGACTTCCGATCTTGCCTTCCATGCCGCGAAAGCCGCGCTCGCCGATGCGAAAGTGGGCGTCGACGAGCTTGATCTGATCGTCGTGGCCACGACCACGCCCGACGAGACCTTTCCGTCCGTCGCCACCAAGATCCAGGCGCGGCTGGGCATGACCCGCGGCGCCGCGTTCGACGTCCAGGCGGTGTGCTCGGGCTTCATCTATGGGCTTTCCGTCGCCGACAACTTCATCCGTTGCGGGCAGGCCAGGACGGTTCTGCTGATCGGCGCCGAGACGATGTCGCGGCTCATGGACTGGACCGACCGCACGACCTGCGTGCTGTTCGGCGACGGCGCCGGCGCGATCGTGCTGCGCGCTGGCGAAGGCGAGGGCGGTCCGAAGGACCGCGGTGTGCTCAATACCAAGCTCTTTTCCGACGGGCGGCTGCATGACCTGCTCTACGTCGACGGTGGCCCGTCCACGACGGGCACCACCGGGCATCTGCGGATGCACGGCAAGGAAGTGTTCAAGCACGCCGTCATCAACATCGCGGACTCCATTCTCGCGTCCGCGCAGGAAGCGGGTGTCGCAGTGTCCGACATCGACTGGTTCGTGCCCCACCAGGCCAACCAGCGCATTCTGGACGGCACCGCGCGGCGGCTGCACCTGCCGGCCGAGCGCTTCATCTCGACCATCGCCGAGCACGGCAACACCTCGGCGGCCTCGGTGCCCCTGGCGCTCGCCGTGGCCGTCCAGGACGGGCGGATCAAGAAGGGCGACCTGGTGCTGATGGAAGCCATGGGCGGTGGGCTTACCTGGGGTGCCGGGCTGGTCCGCTGGTAAGTCACAACCTGAACTATCCCGCCTATCCCTTTGATGTTGACGGTTAATCCGGCTCCCCCTAGCCTGTGAACAGGCAATGACAGAGTCGGGGCCTTCATGACCACCAACACGCTCACCCGTGCAGATCTCACCGAAGCCGTGTTTCAGGCTGTCGGCTTGTCGCGCAACGAGTCCGCGCAAATGGTCGAAGACATGCTCGAAGAAGTCTGCAGCGCGCTCGCCAAGGGCGAGACGGTGAAGCTCTCTTCCTTTGGAACTTTTGCCGTACGGCAGAAATCGCAACGCATGGGGCGCAATCCCAAGACGGGCGACGAAGTGCCGATCGCGCCGCGCCGGGTTCTGGTGTTCCGCCCAAGCCACGTGCTGAAAGCCATCATCAACGGCCAGACGCCGGTATTCGAGGCCGAAGAATGAGCGCGGTGCCCGCGGGATTGCCTGCGACAGGGCTGAAGTCCGCGGAAGCCTTTCGCACGATCAGCGAAGTGGCTGTCGAGCTCGACGTTCCCCAACACGTGCTGCGCTTCTGGGAATCCCGCTTCGCGCAGGTCAAGCCCGTGAAGCGTGCCGGCGGTCGGCGCTATTATCGCCCCGAAGACGTCGATCTTCTGCGCGGCATCCGCTCGCTGCTTTATGCGGACGGCTTCACCATCAAGGGCGTGCAGAAGGTGTTGCGCGAGCGCGGGCTTCGTCATGTCGCCGAGATCGGCCGTGGCGAAACGGCCTATGTCCGCAACGTCGAAAGCAGGCCGCCCAGCAAAGACTCGGCGGAGATCTGGCAAGGTGAAGCCAAGCATGCGCGCGCGATCATGGCCGATCTGGCGCGCGCCCATGCCGAGCCGCCTCGCTCCGAACTGACCGAAGAGCAGCGAACCAAGCTCGAGATCCTTCTGGCAGATCTGCTGCAAATGAAGGCGAAGCTGCGCGCCGCTGCCGGCCGCTGAACTTTCCGACAGCGCGAAATTTCACGGCGGCGCGGACATGGCTCTGCCGTGGATCGACTCCGGTTTTTGAAAAAAAGGCGATTGTCCCCCCGCCTTTGACGCCATGTCGCCGGAATGTGTCATCGGTCGAATATGCGGGCGCGGCCTTGAACGTGGCGGTCGTGATGGACGGTTTTCCGGTTCGGCGTCCTCGACCCGCT
>JBQCFD010000229.1:0-5267 GCA_051959625.1 Rhizomicrobium sp. | reverse complement strand
TAACCCTCGACCCGTCGGATGGTGCGGGGCTTGCCTGGGCGCATGCGCATGGCCGGGTCACGGATCGCAAGGACCGGCCGAACAAGCTGGTTCTTTCCGTCAGCGCCGATCCGCAGGAGGCGGATCGTTTCCGCCATCGCTACGGCAAAGGTCTTTCGGTCGAACACGAGGGCGGCACGGCAACGCGCTAGCGCAAGCTTCGGGGGGAGCCGCCCACGTTTCGAGTGAGTGAATGGCTCAGGCCGGGTACCACCATCGATCTGGGCGGCCGCACGCTGCCCGCCGACACGATTCTGTGGACGGCCCATTGTTGCCGCGCGCAAGAGGGCGTTCAGGCGCCCTGGCTCGACATGACGAATTTGCGCGATCTGGACCGGGCGCTGACCGGCATCCGCGCGCGAAAAGCGCAGCCCGATGGCTTCTATCCGTGGCGCTATCCCGTCGATCGCGAGATGACGTTCGCCGCGGGCTTTCCGTGGAACAATCCCTAGCGCTCGGCCAGTTTCGCGGCCTGCCAGATCGCTTCCATTTCATCCAAGGAGGCTTCGTCCGGGCTCTTGCCCTGTTTGGCAAGTTCACGCTCGATGACCTTGAAACGGCGCACGAATTTGGCGTTGGCGGCGCGCAGCGCAGTCTCTGGATCGACCTTCAGGTGGCGGGCCAGATTGGCTATGGCGAAGAGCAGGTCGCCTACTTCCTCTTCCAGCTTTTCGGGCGGAGCTTCGACGATCTCCCGAGCTTCCTCGGCGATCTTTTCCACCACCTTGGGGGCGGAATCCCAATCGAAACCGACGCTTCCGGCGCGCTTCTGAAGTTTCACCGCACGAAGCAGCGCGGGCAGGGTGCGCGGCACGTCGTCGAGCAGGCTTTCGCCGCCTGCGGCAGCCTTCGCGGCACGCTCTTTTTTCTTGTGCTCCTCCCACGCAACGGTTTGTGCCTCGGCGGTCTCCACTGCCGCCCCCGACGCAAAGACATGTGGGTGGCGGCGGAGCATCTTCCCGGTGATGGCGGCGACAACATCGGAGAAGTCGAAGAGCTTTTTCTCCTCCGCCATGCGCGCGTGGAACACAACCTGGAAAAGAAGATCGCCCAGTTCGTCCTTCAGCTCGGGCCAGTTCTCATCCTCGATCGCGCCGGCGACTTCGTACGCCTCTTCAATGGTGTAGGGCGCGATGCTCGCAAAATCCTGCTCGCGGTCCCACGGGCAGCCGGTTATCGGGTCGCGCAGGCGGCGCATGATATCGAGCAGGGCGGCGATGTCTTTGGTCATGCCGAGGCCATAGCATAGATACTCCCCGTTGACGGGAGAGGAAATTCACTCGCCGCCTTCTTTCAGCTTCGCCATCGCTTTGCCGACGAAGGCGAAAAGGTCGGCGCTGACCGGGAGCCGGGATGCTATTTTCGGGTCCGCGAAAGCGTCTTTCCAGACCTTGCTCGAACCCTCCGCCAGCCGGGGATCGCCTTGCGTGAACTGGTGAACAAGCGCGCTCCAGCGCCGGGCGACAGCCAGCGCCTCGGGCGAGGCCGGGTCGCCCTTGGCCATGACGGCCTTGGCATCCTCGAACAGAGTGTTCCATTGGCGCGAGACCTCTTCCTGGTTGAAGTGCTGGGCCTTGGTCTTCGCCAGGTCCTCCGGCCGGTAGTTCTTCGCGATCAGCGGTTCGAACATCTCTTTCCAGTCGTCCTGCGTGAGCTTGGTGTTCATCGTCGTCTCCTTGGTCAGCGTTGTGAGATCGTCGATGGAAAGTTCGATACCGTCCGCGAGCTTGCGGCGTGCGGCGCGGACGAGGGCAAGCGCGTGCTCGACGCGCGCACCTTCCTCCGACAGCGCCCGCTCCTGGATTTCCAGCACGTCCGCCAGCGTGGTTGCGGCGCCCGCGAGCAGCTCCCCGATGCGCGCCAGCGGCAAGCCGAGCCCCTTGAGCGCAAGGATCTGGTGCAGCCGCGCCATCTCCTCGGGCCCATAGGCGCGCCAATCCGCCTGCGACCGCAGGGGCTTCACCAGCCCACGCTGTTCATAGACGCGCAGCGCTTTCACGCTGACGCCCAGGCGGCGGGCGGCTTCGGAAGGGCTGAGGTACATGTCCCTGGCCAGCATCGGTCGGTTCTCTTTCATCGACTTTGCTGCTTGTGAGGGCGTCCCCTGGGTCCGGCGCAAGGCGCCTCAATGCCTATTTTGCGCAATAGGCCACATACGCCTCTTCCCAGCGGTGGCATTGCTGCTGGCGGACGAGAAGATAGCTCGACTGGTCGCCATAGAGGCCCGTCATCTGTTCGTGCGTGGCCTGGCCCACCTGTGCGCGGCATAGCTGAACGCGCTGGGAGATGGCGGCGCAATCGGACGCCGTCGCATGCGGCGTGTTGCTGGCCCACGGCGTTCCGTCCATGCCGGGAACAGGGATGAGCATTTCCTTCGGGAAGTGAGCCACGACCGGGCCGCCGCGTTCGAGCTGTTCGTGCAGGTCTTGCCAATAAAGAACGCTTGCGCGGGAGAGGGCGGCCGCGCGCGGATCGGTGGCCGCGGCGGCGTCACGCTCGTTGATCTGCGCGAGTTGCGCCGTCAGATCGAGCGCGGATGCATCGCGGACATTGGGCTGCACCGAAACCTGCCGGTACTGCGTGGCCCATCCGTGCCACGTCCGCGCGTCGGCGGCACCGGCCGATTGCGCCCGCGCGTCGGCCTGATCGGCCAGCCGGTTGAAAAGCCAGCCGCCCGTGCGGGGCGCGCCGGCAAAAGCTGTTCCGGCGATCAGGAAGATGAAGATCGGCGCGATGCGCGCGAGTGAGCGGAATCTCATTGGTGAAATAAAGGCGGGAGCGACAAATCCGCTTTAGCCCATCCGGACCGGGCGAGGCCAGCTTCACGCCTCTGCGGATATTTCGTATAATCTATATTATGGGAAATTATAGCTCGATGATTTGAGATTGGCAATGAGTTGCCCGGCCCGCGCCGGCGGCTATGGTCCGGTCGGTCGAAGTTCACATTAGCCTCCGCTGGGATCCCATGAAGCGCTCCGTTCTGTTCGCCGCGGCTCTGGCCGCGCTCGCAATCGCGCCCGCCGGTGCAGACCCATCCGGCGACGCAAAACTTCAGGCGACCCAACAGCCTGATGCCAAAACAAGCGGCACCGTGACCGCCGGCGGCCAGACGGTTTCCTACGACGCTGTCGCCGGTACGATCGTCGTTCATCCGAAGGACTACGACGACGCGGCAACCAAAGACGACACGGATAATCCCTCCGCCGTCGCCAGCATGTTCTACACGGCCTATTTCAAGCACGGCGCTGACGCCGCCCGTCGGCCGATCATGTTCCTGTTCAACGGCGGACCGGGCTCCTCGACCGTGTGGCTGCACATGGGCGCCTTCGGACCGCGCCGCGTGGTGACCAGCGACAACACGCACACGCCCGCGGCGCCTTACACCGTCGTCGACAATGCCGAGAGCCTTCTCGACGTGGCCGATCTCGTGTTCATCGACGCGCCGGGCGCCGGCTTCAGCCGCATCTGGGGCAAGGACGCCGAGAAATCCTTCTACGGCATCGACCAGGACGGCGCGGCCTTCGCGAACTTCATCGTTTCGTTCCTCGGCAAATACAATCGCTGGAATTCGCCCAAATACATCATGGGCGAAAGTTTCGGCACCATGCGCGCAGCCGTGCTCGCCGACCTGCTGGAGAACGACAAGGCCATCGACGTGAACGGCGTCGTGCTGCTGTCGCAGGTCTTCGACTGGGACATCTATCCGGACGATCCGGACGCGGCGCCGGGCCTCGATCTCGAATATGAGCTGGCATTGCCGTCCTACGCCGCGACGGCCTGGTATCACCACAAACTGCCGGGCAAGCCGCGCGATCTTCGCCCTCTTCTGCTCGAAGTCGAACGTTTCGCCATGGGCGATTACGCCCGCGCGCTCGCCAAGGGCTACAGCCTGGACGACAGGACGCGCAACGCGATCGCGCAGAAGCTCCGCCAATACACCGGACTTTCTGTCGCCTATATCCTGAAATCGGATCTGCGCGTTGCGTATGGGCCGTTCCAGCATGAGCTTCTCGGCAATTACGGTCTCATCACCGGCTCGCTCGACACGCGATACACCGGCTTCGCGCTCGACCCGCTGGCCAAGACCGTCGATTACGACGCGCAAGGCGCCGACATCAGCTCGGCCTATATTTCAGCCTGGAATGGCTATGTTCGCGACACGCTGCATTATGGCGCAGGCGTCCAGTACAAGCCCGACGCGCCGGGCGCCTTTGAGAAATGGGACTGGTCGCATACGCCGCCCGGCGCGGACGGGCCCATCCATTCGCTGCCGAACGTAATGCCGGACATGGCGAACGCGATGAAGCAGAACCCCGGACTCAAGGTGATGCTGAACGGCGGCTATTTCGACGTCGTCACACCGTACTACGAAGGCTGGTACGAAATGCACCACCTCCAGATCCCGAAGAAGCTCGGCGCGAACATCGAGTACCACTATTACGAATCCGGCCACATGGTGTACGCGCACGAACCGTCGCTGGTGCAACTCCACGACAACATCGCGGCCTTCGTGAAGAAGACGAGTGGCGGCGCAGACTAGCCGCTCCATCGAGCTACTGATATTCGTCATGGCCGGGAAAAGCCCGGCCATGACGACGCGAGGATAGGAGAGCCGCAGACCGATTCACCGCGGATACAAAATCATCTGCGTGCAGCGGAAGGCGGCGAGGAGTTTGCCGTTTTCCTCATTGGTGATCTTCGCATCCCACACCTGCGTGGTGCGCCCGCCATGCAGAAGCGTCGCCTCGCCCTTCACCGCGCCCGCATTCAGCGTGCCCATGAAATTGCATTTGAGCTCCAGGGTGGTGAAACCTTGCGCGCCGTCCGGCCATTTGGTCGAGACACCATAGGCGCAGAGCGTATCGGCGAGCGCCACGATCGCCGGCGCCCACAGCGCGCCGTTGCCCGCGATCAGCGCCTTGGTGACGGGCAGGCGGCCGGCCACCCTGCCCGGTTCGCATTCCGTCACCTTGATGCCCAGCATGTGCGGAAGCCCATCGGGATTCCACGCGTTCATCTTTTCGGGCGTAAGATCGAAGGTCATAAGTTGTCGCTGTGAAATTCCGGCGCATCCATATCACAGGTGCATCGGATTGCGGGCAATAACCTTAGAACAATCGTCATGGCCGGGTTAATCCCGGCCATCCATTTTCCAGAAGCGGCGCAGGGACCGCTCCGTCTCGGGAAAATGGATGGCCGCCACAAGGGCGGCCATGACGACATGGGTG
>JBQCFD010000228.1:0-5434 GCA_051959625.1 Rhizomicrobium sp. | reverse complement strand
ACCAACAAGCTGCCGCCGGAAACCCATCGCGAGTGGGGCAAGAAAATCGCAATGGACGAGGACGTGATTCGCCGCGTGACGGAGAAATGGAAATCCCTCGGCCTGCCAGGCTCCGGGCGGCCGGTTTGGAAATAAGGGGCGATGCTGCGCGCCGTCTTCTCCGCGGTTGCCCTTCTCGTGGTGCTCGGCGGGCGGGCCGTGGCCGGAAGTTGCGATCTTCAGCGCGTGGCGAACCTCGATGTTACGCCCGCAGCTGATGGTCTTCTGGCGATCCCCGTTACCGTGAGTGGCGAGCCCGTCGAGATGCTGCTCGACACGGGCGCCGAGCGCGGCGTCATCGACATTTCCGTGACGCAGAAACTCGGGCTCACGCCGCTCAAGATCTATGCTCGTCCGCCGCAATTCAATGTGCCTGGCGCGCCGCTGCTCAGCATCGTGCAGTTCACCGCGCCGGATTTCTATCTTTCGGACGGAACCAAGCTCGATCACTTCGTCAAGGTCCCCACGGTCGACATGGGCGCGGCGCATTTCGGCACCGTGGAATTCCTGCTCGCGAAATTCGACGACGCCGCCATCCAGGGGATTGCCGGCAGCAACATGCTGCGCAATTTCGATGTCGAGGTGGATCCTCGGGGCGCCAAGGTGAATTTGTTTTCACCACAACACTGCCCCGACAAGGTGGTTTACTGGGCCAGCGCGTATTCCGACCTCCCGGCACGGATCGGCTCGAACGGACAGATCGAGATCGAGATGTCGCTCGACGGACATGACATCACGGCGACGATCGATACCGGTGCGCCGCACACATCTCTCAATCTGGCCGCGGCGCGTCGCATTTTCGATATCGATACCGATTCGCCGTCACTGGAGCGCGTTTCCGGGGCCGGCGGCGACACAGTCTATCGCTTGCGCTTTCGTTCGCTGACCGCAGGCCCCGGTCTCGAAGTCAGAAACCCGCAAATCTATCTCACGCCAGACAAGCTGGCTGAGCGAGAGATGGCGCGGGCTCGCGCCTCTTATTTCGCAGGCCCGACCGGCTACAGAGCTGCATCGCTGGTGCTGGGCATGAACGTGCTCAGCCAGCTTCACTTCTACATCGCCTATCGGGAACAGAAGGTCTATTTCACGGCCGCCAGCGCCGGGGAAACCGCGCATTGAGCGCTTGACCGGAGCCGGATTCGCCCCTCACTGTGCCGCGACATCCGGGCAGAGGGGACATCCATGAATCTGGTTTTCGAATCCGGCTATTACGCCTTCGGCTTCTACACGGCCATCAATGCGCTCATCATGCTGATCCTTGGTGTGCTGGTGGTGCGGGCCCGTGTCGTCACGCGCACGGATATCGGCGACGGCGGCAAGCCGGAAATGGCGGGGCCCCTGCGCGCGCATGCCAACAACGCAGAATATGGCCCCACCGCCCTCCTGCTCCTTTGGGCGCTGGCCTCACCCCTCGGGGGTTCCATCTGGCTGATCCATGGCGTGGGCGCCACACTGACGGTGGGACGCATCCTTCACGCGATCGGTTTGTCGCAGTCCACGGGGCCCGGCCTTTTGCGGCTGGTCGGCACCATGCTCACCTGGATTTCGTTCATTGTCGGGATCGTCGGAGTGCTTTATCTCGGTTTCTTCGCGCAGATCTCCGTTCCGGCAGGCTGAGTGGCAAAAAAACCGAACAAGCAGGATATCCTCGACAATCTGATCGCCGCCGCCCGCCGGGCGGGCGCGGACGCGGCAGATGCGCTCGTAGTGGAAAGTGTCTCTGCCGGCGTGTCGTATCGCCTGGGGAAGCTGGAAGACGTCGAACGCGCGGAGTCCACCGACCTGGGCCTGCGCGTCTTCGTCGGCGCCAAGGTCGCCTTTGTCTCCTCCACCGATCTTTCGAGTGAGCGTCTCGCGGAACTTCCCGAGCGCGCCGTGGCGATGGCGCGCCTCGCGCCCGAGGACAAATATGCCGGGCTCGCGCCCAAGGACCTCCTCGCGCGGGACTGGCCTCGTCTGGATCTCGAAGACCCCGGCGAACCTTCCACCGAGATGTTGATCGAACGCGCCAGGACAATCGAATCCTCGGCGATGGCGGTTCCGGGCGTGACCAATTCCGAAGGCGGCGGCGCGAGCTTTGGCCGCTCGGCGATCTGGCTCGCGACCAGCGAAGGTTTCAGCGGCGGATACGCCGCAACCAGCCACAGTATCGGCGTGGCCGTGCTCGCAGGCGAAGGCGCCGGCATGGAGCGCGACTATGACGACTCCAGCGCTCGTCATGCCCGCGATATGGAAGCCCCCGAACTTGTCGGCAAACGCGCGGGCGAACGCACGGTGAAGCGCCTCAATCCCCGGCAAGCCAAATCGCAGCGCGCGCCGGTGGTTTATGACCCGCGCGTCTCATCCAGCCTTGTGGGCAGCTTCGCGGGCGCGATTTCCGGCGCTTCCATCGCGCGCGGCGTGAGTTTCCTGAAGGACCGGATGGGACAGGCGGTATTCTCGCCGTCCATCAACATTATCGACGATCCGCATCGCGTGCGCGGGCTTCGCTCAAAACCGTTCGACGGCGAAGGAGTGGCCACTCGCAAGATGGCGTTGATCGAGAACGGCGTGCTCCAATGCTGGCTGCTCGACACGGCGAGTGCCAGGCAACTCGGCCTCACGACGAATGGCCATGCCGCGCGCGGCACCGGTGGCCCGCCAGCGCCATCAGCCACCAATCTGTACATGGCGCCGGGCACGCTCAGCCGTGATGCATTGATCGCCGACATCAAGGATGGCTTCTACGTCACCGAGACGATGGGCTTCGGTGTGAACGGCGTGACGGGCGACTACAGTCAGGGTGCCGCCGGCTTCTGGATCGAGAATGGCACACTCGCCTATCCCGTCTCGGGCGTGACGATCGCGGGCAATCTGAAGGACATGTTCCTGAATCTGACGCCGGCGAACGATCTGGAATTCCGCCATGGCGTGAACGCGCCCACCGTGCGCGTGGAAGGCATGACCATTGCCGGCTCGTGAAGCCGGGCTCTCCGAAGATCGCGCCCTCATCGAAGAGGCGGTGCGCAGCGCTGGCGAGATCGCGCGAAGATACTACGGCGGCGATTACAAACGCTGGGACAAGGGCAAAGGCCAGCCTGTCACCGAGGCCGATATCGCGGTCGACAAATATCTGCGCGAGACGCTTACCGCCGCGCGGCCGGACTATGGCTGGCTGTCGGAAGAGACCGAGGACGATCCGGCGCGGCTCGCCAAACGATCGGTGTTCGTAGTCGATCCTATCGATGGAACGATCGCATTCTTGAAGAACCGCCCGCATTTTACCGTCTGTGTCGCGCTGGTGCGCGACGAACGGGCGGTGATCGGCGTCGTGCTCAACCCTATCCTGAATGAGTGTTACGCCGCGAGCGCGGAACAGGGCGCCAGCCTGAACGGGGCGCCAATTCACGTTTCACGGCGCGCCCAACTTGAAGGCGGCCGCATGTGCGCCGCACGATCGATGTTCGAGCACCCGGCCTGGAACGATCCGCCAAACCGCCCGTGGCCGCCGATGCACATCGAGACGCGCAACTCCGTCGCGTACCGGATGGCGCTCGTGGCGAGCGGCGCATTCGACGCGGCTGTCGCATTGTCCGCGAAGCACGACTGGGATATGGCGGCGGCCGACATCATTGTTCGGGAAGCGGGCGGTGTCGTGACGACGCATGACGGCACCGTCCCGCGCTATAACCGGGCGCAGGCGATTCAACCGTCGTTCGTCGCGGCCGGACCCGCGTTACATGAGCAGATTCTTTCGCGCGTTCGCCACTTAAAGCTATAAAGGTGCGTGCCATGACCGATCATCAACCCAAGCAGCTTCTTCATCTCGTATTTGGTGGCGAGCTCGTTTCGGCCGACAGGATGGAATTCAAGGATCTCTCCAAGCTCGATATCGTCGGCATGTATCCGAATTATGCCGAGGCGTTGAAGGCCTGGCGCGGCAAGGCGCAAGGATCGGTGGATAACGCGCAGATGCGCTATTTTGTGGTCCATATCCACCGGCTGATGGAGCCAGACTTGGCAACACAATAAACACAAAAAAGTGACCCGCCCGCCGGGACCATGCTAGACCGGCGCCCGTATGAACCCACGCCCCCAAAACCTCACGGCGGTCAGCCCCGCCTCGCCCGCGAAGGGCCACGGCGACTGGCCCGTAATACGGCGCGTGATCCGCGACTATGTCGGCAACCAATGGGCGATCCTGACGCTCGGTATTCTCTGCATGGTGATCTCGGCGGCGATGACCGGGATGATGGCGGGGCTCATCAATCCGGCCGTGAAGCGCGTGTTCCTGCTCAAGCACGCCGACCAGTTCATCATCATTCCCCTCGAATACATGGCCGTTATCATCGTTCGCGCGGTGGCGAGCTTCGGCGAGCAGTCCATCACAAACACGGTGGCCGAGCGCATCAGCGCCGAAATCCAGCGTGACATGTTCAAGAGCCAGATCCGGCTCGACATCGGCGGATTGAATGCCGTCCATTCCTCGGAGATGATCTCGAAATTCCTGTACGACACCACGCTGCTGCGCAATGCCATTACGCGCGGCATCCTGGCGATGGGGCGCGAGATACTTACCCTCGTCGCAATGCTGGTGGTGATGATCTGGAACAGCTGGCAGCTCTCGCTGATTTCTCTGCTTCTCCTGCCGCCTGTCGTCTGGGTCATCGACAAGATCAGCCGTTCGTTGCGCAAATCCTCCACACGCAGCATGGAAGAGACAGGAACGCTATCGAAATCCCTGACCGAAGCGCTGACTGGCCGCCGCATCATCAAGGCTTACAATCTCGAAGATCACGCCACAGAGATGGCGGATGCACGCATCGACAAGCGCCTGCGCTATCTCCTGAAAGCGGTGCGTGCGCGATCGGCGGCGGTGCCCTCCACTGATTTGATCGGCGGCGTGGCGGCCGCGCTGACATTCGCCATCGCGGGCTATATGAGCCTGCACGGCACGCTGGCAGTGAACCAGTTCTTCGCCTTCCTCGCCGCGATGCTTCTGGCACAACAGCCCGTGCGCAATCTGAGCCAGCTCCAGACGATCTCGACGGAAGGCCTCGCTGCGGCCCGGCGCATCTTCCAGGTCGTGGACGCGCGGCCGGAGATCGTCGACAGGCCAAACGCAAAACCGCTGACGCACAACGGCGCCGTGCGCTTCGACCGAGTGTCGTTCCGCTACAATCAAGATGCACAGGCGCTTGAGGCGGTGTCTCTCGATGTGCAGCCCGGCCAGAAGATCGCGCTCGTGGGCCCCTCCGGCGCGGGCAAGACGACTGTCTTCAATCTTTTGCTGCGCTTCCACGATATCGACGGCGGCTCCATAACGATAGGCGGCGAGGATATCCGCGATGTGACGCTCCAGTCCCTGCGCGAGCATATCGCTTTGGTGACACAGGAGCCGATCCTGTTCGACGAA
>JBQCFD010000227.1:0-4728 GCA_051959625.1 Rhizomicrobium sp. | reverse complement strand
ACAATGGACACCAGCGTTCCCCCGGCGCGAACCAAACGCGCGGAGCGGTTGCCGATGTCGCCGCCGATAAGATCGAACACCAGATCGACCTTGCCCACGTCTTCGAGTTTGTCGTGATCCAGATCGACGAATTCGTTGGCGCCGAAATCGAGCGCTTTCTGGCGGTCGGCGGCGCGGCCGGTGCCGATCACATAGGCGCCGAATTCGTGCGCCAGTTGCGCCACCATCGAACCGACAGCACCCGCCGCGCCATGCGCGATGACGCTCTGCCCCGCGCGCAGGCGGCCGTGATCGAACAAGCCCTGCCACGCGGTGAGGCCCGAGATCGGCAGGCTCGCGCCCACCGTGAAATCCACATCGCCCGGCAGCGGCGCAAGATTGCGCGCTTCGATGGCGATGTGCTCCGCCAGCGTGCCGTCGCGATACCAGTCCGCAAGCCCGAACACGCGCTGCCCGATGGAAAGCCCCGTCGTGCCATAGCCGAGCGCGGTGACCACGCCCGCCAGTTCATGCCCCGGAATCGTCGGCGTGCGGTCGCGCCCCAGCCGATCCGCCCATGTCGAAGGCCACGCCAACTCCGTGCCGACAAATCCCGACGCGTGAATCCGAACCACAACATCATTGATCGCCGGTTTCGGCTCCGGCCGCTCGGTGAGCGTCATGCCGCGCGTTCCGGCGGCTTGATCGGTGACGACGATGGCTTTCATGGTTCACCTGTTTGTTCGCGGTCGTGCACCATATTCAGTCGATACGGCGCGGTTTTTACAGCGACATCGCACATATTGCCGCTATCGCAATGCACGCGTGGGAGTAGGTATCCTGTCGCCGCCTTATGCTTCGTAAGCCGTGGTGGGACACTTTCTGTTGTGTCCGCTGACACCAACACAACTATATGTTTGAACATCCGTGGAAGTGTGCTATTAGTTCCTAGTCGAAGGACGATGTGGGGGAGGTCGGCCAGAAGCAAAGAAACCAAGCACCCGCCAAGGAGGCGGTCACATGAGTACGATCACGCTTACCGGCATTTCCGGCCGGACCTATGACCTGCACTTCTGCGACATGGCTCAGCCTTGGGCCGAAGTCCCCGGCGTCTACGCCTTCATCACGCACAGCCTGCCCGGCACTGTCGTCAAATACGTTGGCGAATGCGAGAACTTCAAATCGCGCATGAGTTCGCACGAGCGCTGGGACGAAGGCCGGCGCAGGTACGCTGTCACCGCTATTGTCGCCATGAGGTCAAACAACGACGTGAGTCGCTTCGAGATCGAGCGCGACCTCATCGCCGCCTACAATCCGCCGATGAACACGCATCACCGTACCGCCAGCGCCGGCTTGGCAGCAGCATTGACACCGAACAACGCGCTACGCGCATTCACGAGGCGCTAAGCCATGCTCACTCAGGTCGAAGTCACACATCAAACGGAAATCCCCGGCGCGTTGCTGCTCGCGAAAGATGCGATCCGTAGCCGGTATGTCCACGCCGTTATTCCGGCCGAAGCGCTTTCCGACCGCTTCCCCGAGGCGAAGCTACGGCACTTCGACTACGCCACGTTCGAGTTGATCGCGAGGTCGAACATCGACGCCATCGCGCAGATATTCGACGAGAAGTACCAAGCCGGCGAAATCGTGCGGCATAATCGGTTCGGTGAGCGTCCAGTCGTGATGATCTTCGAGCAGGATTTGCGCCGCGCCGATATTAACGCCGACGTGGTGCAGATACGTCGTGCGAGCGGGTTCTGGTAACGACGGCAACGGCAGGTGATGCGAAGGCCCCGCCGAAGCGGGGCTGCGTCCTCACGAACGCTTGGCGATGGTTGCCGGATCGCGCAGATCGGAAATCAAGCGCTTCTTACTCCCATCCATGTAGTACCAGCCGTGCCACGCGTTTTCGGTCGGAGCGCCGATGCGCGCGCTTAGCTTGTTCAGCGACGTGCAATGAAAGTTATTATCCATCACCCACACGCCGTCCTGCGCTACGGCCCACCGCTCTTTGCCCTTGAACGTCCTGAAAATCCTGAACCCTTGTGGAAACTCCACACCGGAGCGTCCGTCACGGTATCCGACCTTCTTGGCGTCCGCCGGCTTCGGCATCTTGTCTTTCAGTCCGAGGAGCTTGCGGATCACCCCTTCCTCGCCCTCATCGCCTTCTTCCCATTTCGCCCACAACGCGGCGTACGTCGCGTCGCTGATCTGTAAGGTCCTCAATTGAGCCTCCATTTTCTACATCCATCTAAACATCCATAGATGGATTATTTAGATGGACGAGTCAAGGGCGATCTTTGACGCGCGGACGGGCTTACTGCCCCACGTTACCCGCTTGTGGCAGCGCCAGGAGACCTATTGCCGAGAATACGGGAGAATGAGAATACGGCCGAGAATACGGAGATACGGCGACAGGATACCTATTCACTCACATTGTCGCGACCGCAGAACCAAGCCGTCGCGACAATGAATTTCTCTGCGGCCTGGGGAGAAGCGAACGGCCCCACCATCTGGCCCGCGTGTCGATCTTCAAATGTCGTGCCTTCGACCCACTCTCGTTCGACAAGATAAATTTCACCATTGCGGAATTCGCGCACTTCGACTTCGCGTTTTCCATCTTCGCTATAGAGGTTGAACGCGACGCGGTATTCGGCTCCCTGCAATCGCGGCCCGACATTCCGTTTGAATATCCGATCCCACCACGCCATTGGCCGTCTCAGCAATTCCCGCCCGTCTTCCCAACCCCATCCCGCACCGCTGCCTCTAGCACGTCCACATCAATATCCTTCAGCGCTTTGAACTTGATGCAGTAACCGGTCACGCTCGCCTTGCCGAGTTTCTTGCCATAGGTCCTGGCGAGATAGGTCTTGTCGTCCAGCCCGAGGATGTAGAGCGAGATCCCGGCCGTGTTCGCGCTGATGCCGATTTGATAGAAGTCGCGCGTCTTGCCGCCCGCCTGTTTCAGCGTCTGCACGCCGTAGCCGATGTTGGGATTGGTGACGGTTTTGCCGTTTGTGTCCTTGCCGTCCAGGAACCACAGCTTGCATCCCGGCATCGCGGAGAGGATGCGGGCGTGCAGCGCGCGCATGTCGCTGCGCTTGGGCTCCGGCTGCGCGGCGAGATAGGCCTCGATCTGCTTTTGCGTCTGCATGGCCATCATCCTTCCAGCGCCGCGATCATCTCCACCCGCGGCACATGCCGCCCGCCTTCGAACGCGGCGCTCAAAAATGCATCCACGAGTTCGAGCGCCAGGCCTTCGCCCACGACGCGCGCGCCAAGCGCGAGCATGTTGGCGTCGTTGTGCGCGCGGATCATGCGGGCGGAATAGGTGTCGGCGCAGACACCGCAGCGGATGCCCTTCACCTTGTTCGCCGCCATCATGATGCCCTGCCCGGTGCCACACAGGACGATGCCGAACCGGCAATCGCCGGAGGCGACGCGCCGCGCCGCCGCTTCGCCATGCGCGGGATAATGCGTGCTCTGCGGCGTGGTGGGCCCGATGTCCACCGCCTCCCATCCGCGCGCCGCGACATGCGCGGCGATGCTTTGCCGAAGCGCGATGGCCGCGTGATCGCTGGAGAGGACGATGCGCGTGTTGCCCGTCATAGAGAGTCGCCCCGTTAGCGGTGCGCAAATCTGGCCGCTGGACCGCCCCGGATCAACGCACCGGTTTCGCCGCGCGGGGCTTGACTCCGGCCGCGTTTGTTCTTATTTTGTTCTATTCGCTATTTTGCCGGATCGCGCGCAAAACGCGCCCCGGCAAACGGGAGAACTGCGTCTTCCGCGAAACCCAAACGAAGGGTGGAGGGGGAGAGGGAGGGGGTAGTCGAAAACGTGAAAACGAATATCACGGTGATGTGGAGTCGGGTTGCCCATCCACCAGATGTTGGAAAGGAGCGAAATTCAGACTCGAAAAATCGACATTCAATTCAGAGTGCGGGGAGCTTCACTCCCACTCGATCGTGCCCGGCGGCTTGCTCGTGATGTCATAGACCACGCGGTTCACGCCGCGCACTTCATTCACGATGCGGGTGGAGACGCGGGCCAGGAAGGAATGCTCGAACGGATAGTAATCCGCCGTCATGCCGTCGCTGGACGTCACCGCGCGCAACGCCAGCACATAATCATAAGTGCGGCCGTCGCCCATCACGCCCACGGTACGCACGGGCAACAGCACAGCGAAGGCCTGCCAGATCTTGTCGTAGAGGCCGGCTTTGCGGATCTCGTCGAGATAAACCGTGTCGGCCTTGCGCAGGATTTCCAGCTTGTCGCGCGTGATCTCGCCCGGCACGCGGATGGCGAGGCCCGGTCCGGGGAACGGGTGACGGCCGACAAAGGTTTCCGGCAAGCCCAGCTCGCGGCCCAGCGCGCGCACTTCATCCTTGAAGAGTTCGCGCAACGGCTCGACCAGTTTCATCTTCATGCGTTCGGGCAGACCGCCGACATTGTGATGCGACTTGATGGTGACGGATGGCCCGCCCGTCGCGCTCACGCTTTCGATGACGTCGGGATAGAGCGTGCCTTGCGCCAGGAATTCGGCGCCGCCGATTTTCGCCGCTTCCTTGTCGAACACGTCGATGAAAGTGGAGCCGATGATCTTGCGCTTCTGCTCCGGATCGCTGACGCCTTCGAGGCGTCCGAGGAACAAGTCAGCGGCCTCCGCGTGGATCAGCGGAATGTTGTAGTGGCCCTTGAACAGCGAGACGACTTCATCCGCCTCGCCCGCGCGCATCAACCCGGTGTCGA
>JBQCFD010000226.1:0-2758 GCA_051959625.1 Rhizomicrobium sp. | reverse complement strand
AACCGACAAGGCCACCATGGAGTTCGAGGCCGTCGACGAAGGCAAGATCGGCAAGCTGTTGGTGCCGGAAGGCACCGAAGGCGTGAAGGTCAATCAGCCGATCGCCGTGTTGCTGGAAGAGGGTGAGGAGGCAGGTGCGGCGCCGCTGGCGGACATCCATTCCGCGATGGCGTCGATCAAGGATGCGGTGTCGAAGGAAGCGGGCGCGCCTGCGAAGCCCGAGCCGGGGTCGGAAGCACCAAAACCTGCCGCCGCGAAACCGGCGGAAGTGGCGAATCCTCAACAACCCGCGAAGGAAGAAGGTGAGCGCATCTTTGCCTCGCCGCTCGCGCGCAGGATTGCGGCGCAGAAGGGCGTGGAGCTTTCGGCCATTCACGGGTCGGGCCCGCGCGGCCGCATCGTGAAGTCGGATGTGGATGCAGCACCCTTCGGGGCGCGCGAAGGGCGCGCACCTCAGGGTGACGGGCGTCGTCCTGAGGTGGCGGCGAAGCCGCCCACGAAGGGCGAGGCTATTCCCGGCATCGCGCCGCTGCCGGATGCGAGGCTCTTCTACAAGGAAGGCGAGTACGAAGAGATTCCGCATGACTCCATGCGCAAGGCCATCGCCAGGCGCCTGACTTCGGCGAAGGCGCTCATCCCGCATTTCTATCTCACCATCGATTGCAATGTTGACGAGCTGATGGCCACGCGCGCCAAGCTGAATGCGCAATCGCCGAAGGAAAGCGGCTATAAGCTTTCGGTCAACGATTTCGTGGTGAAAGCTTCGGCACTGGCGCTGTTGCGCGTGCCGGAAGTGAACGCGAGCTGGACGGAGACTTCCATTCTCCGCCACAGGCACGCGGATATCGGCGTGGCCGTGGCGCTCGATTTCGGGCTCATCACCCCCATCGTCTTCCGCGCGGAAGAGAAGGGGCTCGCCGCCATCTCCAACGAGGTGAAGTCGCTTGCCGATCGCGCGCGAAACAAGAAACTCAAGCCGCAGGAATATGAGGGCGGCGGCTTCTCCATCTCCACTCTGGGCATGTTCGGAATCAAGGATTTCACCGCAGTCATAAACCCTCCGCAGTCGGCCATACTTGCCGTCGGCATGGGCGAGCAGCGCCCTGTGGTGAAAGATGGCATATTAAAGACTGCGACGATGATGACGGTCACGCTGTCCTGCGATCACGGGGTCATCGACGGCGCCACCGGCGCGCGCTTCCTGCAGGCCTTCAAGGGATTCGTCGAAGAGCCGTCATCCATGCTGCTATAGTGGCGGCGGAGGGGTGCATGAGCCAGTACATCACGACGCACGACCCGGCTGCGGTCACGGCGGTCCAGCATGCGGCGGCGGCACTCGCCCGTGAGGGCGTTTCGGTCATCACCTGCCCGAATTGCGGCGTGCCGCTCATTGGCGACTACTGCGCGGTGTGCGGCCAGGAGAAGGATGTCCACCGCCGCTCCGTCGCGGGCATCCTGCATGACTTCTTCGAGGACATGCTCAATTTCGACAGCCGGATCGTGCGCACGGTATTCGCGCTGCTGGTCGAACCGGGGGAGATTGCTATCGCGTTCCGCGAGGGACGCACGCGGCGTTATGTGCCCGCGCTGCGGCTCTACTTCTTCGTCACCCTGATCTTCTTTCTGCTGCTGAGCGCCACCAACCTGGCGATCATCCAGCTTGAGTTGACGGCGACGCCGGCCAAAGCCGTCAAGACGCCCGACGGGCAAATCCACTATCTGAATCCCGCCTACGATGCTGCTGATCCCGATCTGAAGAAATTGCAGAAATACCTTCCGAACCAGCTCGGCAAGGATGGCAAGCCCGAGCCGCGCTACATGTTCGGCTCGGAGATCTACTTCTTTGCGCCCATCGGGAAATACCACACCACGCTGACCAGCCAGCAGCGGGAACATCTGCGCAATCTGGGCGGCATGCTCAATGTCAACGTCGATGTGAAAAAGGACCGAACGGCTTTGGGAAAGAAAAAAGCCGATGCGGAAAAGAAGAAGGTCGCAGGCTGGATAGAACGAAACATCTTCGGCGGCGTCCAGCGTGTCGCCAACGACCCTGCGGCGCTGAACGGCCCGATGACAGTGTGGATACCCCGGGCGCTGTTTCTGCTCATGCCCCTCTACGCGCTCCTGCTCGCAGCGTTCTACTGGCGGCAGCGCAAGGACTATTTCTTCGTCGACCACCTCATCTTCTCGCTGACCGTCCACACCTTCACCTTCGTGGCGCTGATCGGCGCCGCCGCGCTTGCGCAAGTGTTGTCGGGAGAGACGGTGGCGTGGCTGTTGTTCTTCGCCATCGGCATCTACATCTTCATCGGCATGAAGCGGTTTTACAGCCAGGGCTGGACCATCACGACGCTGAAGTTCGCAATGGTGTCGTTCATCTACACATGCTTCTTCCTTCTGCCCACGTTGGGCGCAATCATGGTCTGGGGTTTTCTCGGAGGTCCGTCTTTTGGCTGATACGTACGATGTCGTCGTTCTGGGATCCGGCCCTGCCGGCTATGTCTGCGCCATCCGTTGCTCGCAACTTGGCTTGAGGACCGCGATCGTGGAGCGCGAACGGCTGGGCGGCATCTGCCTCAACTGGGGCTGCATTCCGACCAAGGCGCTGCTGCGATCGTCGGAGATCTGGCACCTGATGCACCGGCTCGATGAGTTCGGCTTCAGCGCGGAAAACTTCAAGTTCGATATCGGGAAGATCGTGCAGCGCTCGCGCAAGGTGTCCGAGCAGCTGTCGAACGGCGTCGCCTTCCTGATGAAG
>JBQCFD010000225.1:0-16871 GCA_051959625.1 Rhizomicrobium sp. | reverse complement strand
ACGGCGCTTGCCGAGCCGCCGGAGGATCCGCCCGGGACCAGCGCGGTGTTGGAGTTCTTCGCACGCCAGGGCGACAGCACCGGTTTGTAGAAACTCGTCTCATTCGAAGACCCCATGGCGAATTCGTCCATGTTCGTCTTGCCGAGCATCACCGCGCCCGCGTCCCACAAATTCTGTGTGACGGTGGACTCATAAGGCGGGATGAAATTGTTCAGGATATTGCTGCCCGCCGTCGTGCGCACGCCCTTGGTGCAGAACAGATCCTTGATCGCCAGCGGCAAGCCTTCCAGCGGACGGAGCTCACCCTTCGCGATCCGGACGTCGGAGGCCGCCGCCATCTCCAGCGCTTTCTCCGGCGTTTCTGTCACGAAGGCGTTGAGCGGCTTCGCGTCGGCCACAGCCTTCGAAAAAGCTTTCGTCAATTCCACGGACGAGATCTTCTTGCCCGAAACCGCGTCGCGCGCGTCGGCCAGCGTGAAATTCGTAAGGTTCGAAGGAAGCGACATTATTCCACCACCTTCGGCACAACGAAGAAATTGTCCTCGCTCAGGGGCGCGTTTGCGGTGATTGCAGCGGCGTTGCCGCCGTCGGTCACCACGTCGTCACGCATCTTGAGCTTCTGGGCGACCACGGAGGTCATCGGCTCAACACCCTCGACGTCCACTTCCTGCAGTTGCTCGACCCAGGCCAGAATCCCGTTCAGCTCGCGCTCCATCGGCTCGACGCGGTCTTCTTCCAGCGCGATCCGGGCAAGCTTGGCGATACGGCGGACGGTGTCCTTGTCCACGGACATGGGCGGCTCTATGTGTTAGGAATCCAAGGCTTTGCTAGCAACCGGGGCCGGGGCTGGCAAGCAATTGTGACCCTGCGGAGACGCATAATAGATGAGCCTTGGTATTACCGTCATCGACCATGTCCAGATAGCCGCGCCCAAGGCGGTGGAGGCGGAAACCCTGCGCTTCTATCGGGAAATTCTGGGCCTGGCGGAAATCCCCAAACCCGCCGAACTGCAAGGCCGCGGCGGCGCGTGGTTTCAGACCGGCAATCTACAGATGCACGTTGGAGTCGACCCCGAGGGGGGCGGCCCGAAAAGCAAGCGCCATGTCTGTTTCCTGGTCCAAGATCTGCCCAAGGCGAAGGCACAGCTCCAGGCCGCGGGCATAGCCATTGAAGAGGAAAGCGTGGCGGAAGGTCTCTCCCGCTTCTTTATCCGCGACCCCGCCGGCAATCGCATCGAGATCGGGCACCGCTGACTTGGCCGTCGTCGAACTCGCTGCGCTTAAACCCGCGCTCGCGCCCCGCGCGCGGCTGCTCGGTTTCGACCTCGGCGAGAAGACCATTGGTCTCGCGCTTTCCGACACGATGTTGACGGTGGCCACGCCGATGGAAACGCTGAAACGGGGGAAGTTCAGCGTTGATGCGCCCGTTATCGAAACTCTCATCCACAAACATGGCGTTGGGGGGCTGGTGATCGGATTGCCGTTGAACATGGATGGGAGCGACGGGCCTTCGGCGCAATCCGCGCGCGCCTTCGCCCGCAACTTCGCAGCACGGTCATCCCTTCCCATCGTCCTTTGGGATGAGCGTCTATCCACCGCGGCGGTGACTCGCACGCTGCTCGACGCCGATGCCTCACGCAAGCGGCGCGATCAGGTCGTGGACAAAATGGCGGCTGCCTACATTCTGCAAGGCGTGCTGGACCGGCTGCGGACCATGGGGGCCGGATGAAAAGTTTCGACGCCGGAGCGCCGGCGCGCTTCCTCTGGCTGCCGCCGATGCTGCGTCCGCCGGGCGGCATGTCGAAAGCTCAGGAACGGACATTCCTTCTCGTCGGCGCGGCTGCGTTGTTCGCCGGGTTCGATCAGAACATATACGGTTTCGCTCTTCCCCAAATTCAGGCGTCGTTGCATATCCCCGAAAACCAGATTGGTTTGACCGTCACCTGGCTGCGCCTCGCCACCTTCGTCGCGATGTTCCTTGCGATGACGGCCGACATCTTCGGACGCCGCCGTCTTCTGCTCATCACCATCTTTGGACAGGGCGCGTTCACGTTGATCACGGCGTTCGTGCAAACATATCCGCAATTCGTGTGGGCGCAGGTTCTCACCCGTGTGTTCGGCTATGCGGAGGAAATGCTCTGCTACGTCGTCGTCATGGAGGAAATGGCGGATAACATCCGCGGCTGGTCGACCGGCACGCTGGCCGGCATCACGTACACAGGGGCGGGCCTCGCCGCGCTCTTTTTTGCCGCCGTGAACATCCTGCCTGGGAAATGGCGCGCGCTCTATGTGATTGGCGGCATGACGATCCTTTTTGTCGCGTTCCTTCGCCGCGGTCTTCCGGAAACGCAACGTTTCAAGATCCGACACGGCGAGGTCGAAAAGCTCCACGCGCGCATCGGCGGCGCGCTCGATCTATTTCGAAGGCTGTACCAGGAATATCCCGCCCGCATCCTGCTTATCTTGGCCGCCGTCGCCGCTTTCGGGTTTGCGATCGGCCCCTCCGCGGTATTGGCCGCGACTTACCTGCAGAAGACGCTCGGCTATGCGCCGTGGCAGGCAACGGCGCTGATGATCCCGGGCGGACTGCTTGCCCTCTGGTTAAACATCCTGATGGGGCGGATGAGCGACCGCGTCGGCCGCAAACGGGTGCTGTTTGTCACGATGCTCGTGTGCGGTCTGGGCTATGCCGCGTTCTACAGCGGTCTGCGGGGCGCGATTATTCCGCCGCTCTGGATTGTGGCCTTTTTCGGATACTTCAGCGCGGACGCGCTTGTTCGCGGCATGACCGTCGAAATTGTCCCGACTGCCTACCGCGCCACGGTCGGCGGACTATGTTATGCGGTGGAAATCCTCTCCGGCGGCGTTTCCCTCGGCCTCGAAGGTGTCTGGTATGACCGCTTTCATGCGCATGGCCCCGCTATTTCCATGGCGCTGCTGGCTATCCCCATCTCTTTGATCGCGCTTCTCTTTCTGCCAGAGCCCGCAGGCCGTAGCTTGGAGGAGATCAGCCACCGCTGATCGATTGTTGCCTTCTCCGCCCGCCGCACCTATAAGGCCCGCTTTGATGACTTCGGCTTCCGCCGCGCCCATTCTCCAGACAAGCCACCTGCTTGGAATCGAAGGCCTTTCGGCCTCCGAAATCACCGGCCTGCTCGATCTGGCCGAGGACTACGTCAAGCTCAATCGCGCCGCCGACAAGAAGGCCGCCACCTTGCGCGGTCGCACGCTGATCAACCTCTTTTTCGAGAATTCCACACGCACGCAAAGCTCCTTCGAACTCGCCGGCAAGCGGCTGGGCGCCGACGTTCTCAACATGGCGGTGAAGAATTCTTCCGTCGCCAAGGGCGAGACGCTGCTCGACACCGCCGCCACCCTGAACGCCATGCGGCCCGATATCCTCGTCGTGCGCCATCAGGATAGCGGCGCCGCCGAACTTCTTTCGCGCAAGGTCGATTGCTGCGTGGTGAACGCCGGTGACGGCAGCCACGAACATCCCACGCAGGCGTTGCTCGACGCTCTTACATTGCGACGGCGGGGGCGAAAGTTCGAAGGCCTGCTGGTTGCGATCTGTGGCGACATCGCGCATAGCCGCGTGGCGCGCTCCAATATCCATCTTCTCGCGCGGATGGGTGCCCGCGTGCGCCTCATCGCGCCGCGCACCTTGCTGCCAGCCGACGCCGACCGTCTCGGCTGCGAGATTTTCACCGACATGCGCGAGGGCCTCAAAGGCGTGGACGTCGTGATGATGCTGCGCCTGCAACTGGAGCGCATGACCGGCGCGCTGGTGCCTTCCACCCGCGAATATTTCCGCTTCTACGGCCTCGACCGCGAGAAGCTGAAGCTCGCCAAGCCGGGCGCGCTCGTCATGCATCCCGGTCCGATGAACCGCGGCGTCGAAATCGACTCCGACGTCGCCGATGACGTGGAAGTCAGCGTCATTCAGGAGCAAGTGGAGAACGGCGTAGCCATCCGCATGGCCGTGCTGGACGCGCTGGCGCGCAACCTCGCGAAAGAGGGGCGCAACACATGAGCAGGATGAACCAGCGTCTCGCTTTCCGCAACGCGCGGCTGATCGATCCTGCGGCGAAGCTCGACACGCGCGGGGGTCTGTTGGTCGAAAACGGCAAGATCGCCGATATCGGCGCCAGGCTCTTCAACACTGCCGATCCGCACGATCCCGAAGTGATCGACTGCAAAGGTCTGGTGCTCGCGCCCGGCCTTATCGACATGCGCGTCTTCACCGGTGAACCGGGCAGCGAGCATCGCGAAACATTGGCATCTGCCAGCGAAGCCGCGGCGGCCGGCGGCGTCACCACGATCGTCACCATGCCCAACACCGATCCGGTGATCGACGAGGCTGCGCTGGTCGATTTCATCAAGCGCCGGGCTGCGGCGACCGCGAAAGTGCGCGTGGCTCCAATGGCCGCCCTCACCCACGCGCTTCAGGGCCAACGCATGACAGAGTTCGGGCTATTGCTGGAGGCCGGAGCGGTAGCCTTCACAGATGGCGACCGTTCCGTGTCCAATGCGCGCGTGCTGCGCCGAGCGCTCTCTTATGCCGCAACCCATGATGCCCTCGTTGCAGGTCATGCCGAAGACCCGGATCTGGGCGCGGGCGCGGCCATGAACGAAGGCGAATTCGCCACGCGGCTGGGAATCCCCGCGGCACCGACCGCGGCCGAAACTATCATCGTCGAGCGCGATATCCGCCTGGTGGAGTTGACTGGCGCCCGTTACCACTTCTCGCAAATATCCTGTCGCGCCTCGCTGGAGGCCGTCATCGCCGCCAAGGCGCGCGGACTGCCGGTGACCTGTGGCGTCTCGGCCCATCATCTGACGATGAACGAATTGGATGTCGGCTCCTATTTCACATTCCGCAAACTTTCTCCGCCTCTGCGGTCGGAAGCCGATCGCGCCGCCATGGCGGAAGGCGTCGCCGAAGGGCATATCGATGTCATCGTCTCGTCGCACGATCCGCAGGCTGCGGATACCAAGCGTCTTCCGTTCGCCGCCGCGGCATTTGGCGCGGTCGGATTGGAAACACTCCTGCCGGCAGCGCTCACGCTCGTCCACAACGGACAAGCACAATTGCTCGACGTTATGCGCACGGTCACGGAAACACCGGCAAGACTGCTGGGGCTGGAAGCGGGACGACTAACGAAAGGCGCGCCGGCCGATCTCGTGCTGTTCGATCCGGATGAGCCTTTCATCGTCGATCCGGACAAACTGCGTTCGCGGGCGCGTAACACGGCCTTCGAGGGCCGCAAATTCCAGGGCCGCGCACGCATGACCTTCGTCGGCGGCGAATGCGTGTTCGATCGCGGCAAAGAGGGGAAGCATTGATGTTCGCCTGGCCTGAGACCGCTTTAGCGCTCGTCATTGGCTATTTGCTGGGATCGATCCCGTTCGGGCTGATCTTCACGCGCATGTCCGGTGCGGGTGATATCCGTCAGGTGGGCTCCGGCGCGACCGGCGCGACCAACGTGCTGCGCACCGGCAAATATGGAGCAGCGGCGGCCACTTTGATCTTCGACGCCGCCAAAGGCGCCGCCGCGGTTCTAATCGCAGGCCATCTCTGGGGCGAAACGGCCGCAGCGGTCGCGGCGGTAGGAGCGGTGATCGGCCATCTTTTCCCGGTATGGCTGGGATTCAAAGGCGGCAAAGGCGTGGCGACATCGCTGGGCGTCCTGTTGACGCTCTATTGGCCGGTGGCATTGCTCGCCCTTGCCACCTGGATCGTCCTTGCCCTGATCACGCGTATCTCATCGCTTTCGGCGCTCGTCACCGCGGTGGCGGCCCCGATCTATATGTTCCTGTGGGGAAAGCAGACATTCGCCCTCGCCACGCTGATCATCGCCCTGCTCGTCCTCGTAGCGCATCGCGGCAACATCGGACGGCTGCTCGCCGGCACCGAACCACGCATCGGCAAGGGCAAATAAATGGGCCGCGCGCTGTCCGATGCGGAAAGGCGCGCCTGGCTGAGACTGACGCGAACCCAGAATGTAGGGCCCGTCACCTTCGCGAGCCTGATTGCGCGCTATCCGTCCCCCGTCGACGCGCTGACCCAGGTTCCGCATTTGGCTCGACGCGGCGGCGCGAGCGAACTGCGCGTCCCTTCCGATGACGATGCCCGGCGTGAACTCGACGCCTTGGCCAAGCTCGGCGGCCGCATGATCGCGTCTTGCGAACCGGAATTCCCCAAAGGCCTTGCCGCACTGGAAGCGCCGCCGCCGCTGATCTCAGTGCTGGGCCATACTCCGGTGCTCCAGCGAGAAATGATTGCTATTGTCGGCGCGCGCAATGCTTCTGCGCTGGGCCGCAAATTCGCCGCCACGATCGCGAGCGAGCTGGGTGAAGCGGGCCTCGTCGTCGCTTCCGGGCTCGCCCGCGGCATCGACACGGCGGCGCACGAAGGCTCGCTTGCGAACGGTACCTGCGCCGTCATCGCCGGCGGCATCGACGTAGTCTATCCGCCGGAGAACCAGCAGCTCTACGACCGCATCCGCAGCGAGGGTGCCATTGTTTCGGAGATGCCGCTCGGTCAGGCACC
Source organism: Rhizomicrobium sp. (assembly GCA_051959625.1). Lineage (GTDB taxonomy): Bacteria > Pseudomonadota > Alphaproteobacteria > Micropepsales > Micropepsaceae > Rhizomicrobium. The sequence goes on along the minus strand of JBQCFD010000225.1, from coordinate 10,319 downwards.
TCAGGCCCGGCATTTCCCGCGCCGCAACCGGATCATTTCCGGCCTGTCGCGCGGTGTGGTGATCGTGGAAGCAGCGGAAGGATCCGGTTCGCTCATCACGGCCAACTATGCGCTGGAACAAAACCGCGAAGTATTTGCCGTACCGGGCTCGCCGCTCGATCCGCGCGCACGGGGAACAAACCGCCTCATCCGCGAGGGTGCGATTCTGACGGAATCCGCGAGCGACGTTTTGAGCGTCCTGCGCCCTATCCTCGGCGCCGCGTTCCATGAACCGGGCAGATCGCACATTGGCGCACCAAGCGCGGACACCGAAGCGGAAGCAAGTCGCGTCCGCAAACAGATCATCGAGCTTCTTGGCCCCTCACCCGTCGAAGTCGATGAACTCGTTCGGCAGACCGATGCATCTGTTGCCGCGGTTCTTACCGTGCTTCTGGAATTGGAACTGGCGGGTCGAATCAGCCGCCACACTGGAGGCAAAGTAAGCCTCGCCTAACGCTCCCGCCTGGCAATGCGGCCAGCCTCCATCGACGCGGCCTCGAGAAGGATGGCAAGCATCTCCTCCCTTTGGCTCTTCGCCATTTTCCGAAGAGAATCAATGGGTTCTCGTGTGTATTGCGCCGTCTGACTTGAACTTGGGGTGATCGGCCCCACGTCTGTGATCTGTGGAATGGCCTGATGGGCTGCTTCTGCCATGGCAAAAACCAATCACTGTGGTTAACGAAATTAACTCTAGCGATTAGAGGCTGCGTTTACAACTATAAGTTTAGTTTCGGTTCGTCTCTCGCAGAATAATATACCACTGGTTGAAAATCTGAGAGATCGGCCGTTGACACTCCTGCCGCGCTGCGGCCAGTGTCCGCCCCCATCGCGCAAGCGCCATTAATATATGTGTAACCACAGTGCGGTTCTCTCCCCGCGCTGGCTGAGGAAAAGTCACTCATCCCCATGAACGTCCTGGTCGTCGAGTCCCCCGGCAAGGTTAAGTCGATCAACAAGTACCTTGGCTCCGGCTACAAGGTGCTCGCTTCGTTCGGCCACATCCGCGACCTCCCCCCCAAGGACGGCTCCGTGAAGCCCGATGCCGACTTCGCCATGACCTGGGAAGTCGATGCCAAGGCCCAGAAGCGGATCAAGGATATCGTCGACGCGGTCAAGACCGCCGACAAGCTTATCCTGGCAACCGACCCGGACCGCGAAGGCGAAGCCATCTCCTGGCACGTCCTGGAAGTGCTCAAGCAGAAGAAAGCGCTCCGCAAGGATCTGAAAGTCGAGCGCGTGGCTTTCAACGCCATCACCAAATCCGCGGTGCAGGACGCCATCGCCCATCCGCGCGCGATCAACGAAGAGCTGGTGGACGCCTACCTCGCCCGCCGCGCTCTGGACTACCTCGTGGGCTTTACGCTTTCGCCGGTTCTGTGGCGCAAGTTGCCGGGCGCGCGATCGGCCGGTCGCGTTCAGTCCGTCGCGCTGCGCCTCGTCGTTGAACGGGAGATGGAAATCGAGGCGTTCAAGCCAGTGGAGTACTGGTCCATCGACGCCGACGTCCGCGCACCCGCAGGAACGTTTTCTGCACATCTCACGCATCTGGACGGCAAGAAGGTCGACAAACTCGGCATCGGCAACGAGACCGACGCGAAACGTGCCGTAAGCCTGATTCAAAGCCAGAAGTTCTCGATCGGCAATGTCGAGAGCAAGCCGGTCAAGCGCCATCCCTCGCCGCCGTTCATCACCTCGACGCTCCAGATGGAAGCCTCACGCAAGCTGGGCTTCAATGCCAAACACACCATGCGCATCGCGCAGGGCCTCTATGAAGGCGTGGACATCGGCGGCGACCAGGTGGGTCTCATCACCTATATGCGTACCGACGGCCTCACCATGGCAGGAGAAGGCATCGCAGAAGCGCGCCACGTCATCACCGACAACTATGGCGCTCGCTACGTGCCGCAGGCGCCGCGCGCCTATACCAGCAAAGCGAAAAACGCGCAGGAAGCGCACGAGGCCATCCGTCCGACCAGCTTCAACCGCACGCCGGAGAAGGTCGCGCGCTATCTCGATGAGGACCAGCGCAAGCTTTACGACCTGATCTGGAAGCGCGCGATCGCCAGCCAGATGGAAAGCGCCGAACTCGAGCGCACCACGGTGGATGTCACCTCCGCCGACAAGCAGATCACGCTGCGCGCGACGGGCTCCGTCACGCTGTTCGACGGCTTTCTGACTATCTATCAGGAAGGAAAGGACGACGAGCAGGACGAAGACGGCACGCGCCTGCCGAAAGTGGCAGTCGGCGAGAACGCCGCCATCGAGCAGATCAGGCCGGAACAGCACTTCACAGAGCCGCCCCCGCGTTATTCCGAAGCCAGCCTCGTACGCAAGCTCGAGGAACTTGGCATCGGGCGTCCATCCACCTACGCGTCCATCCTCTCGACATTGCGCGATCGCAGCTATGTGAAGATGGATCGCAACCGCTTCATCCCGGACGACAAGGGGCGCATCGTCACCACCTTCCTGATGAACTATTTCAAGCGCTACGTGGAATACGGCTTCACGGCCGATCTGGAAGAGAAGCTCGACGAAGTTTCCGCCGGCGATCTCGACTGGAAGAAGCTGCTGGCCGACTTCTGGCGCGATTTCTCTGCCGCCATCGGCGAGACGAAGGACCTGCGGATCACCCACGTTATCGATCACCTCAATGAGGTGATGGGCCCGCATATCTTCCCGGCCAATGCCGACGGTAGCGACCCGCACAAATGCCCCAACTGCGGCGACGGCGATCTGAGCCTCAAGCTCGGCCGGTTTGGCGCCTTCGTGGGTTGCTCGAACTATCCGGAATGCCGATACACTCGACGACTCGGGCAAAGCGCCGAGGAGGCGAGCGCGCAGCAGCCGCGCGTGCTGGGTCAGGACCCGGAAACAGGGTTGCCGATCGAGTTGAAGAGCGGTCGCTTCGGGCCTTACATCCAGCGCGGCGAAGGCAAGGAGGCCAAGCGCGCGGGCATTCCGAAAGGCACCGACGTCGCCAATGTCGACATCGAACTGGCGCTGAAGCTGCTCGCCCTGCCGCGCGAGGTCGGAAAGCACCCGGACGACGGCGGAGCCATCACAACGAACTTTGGCCGTTTCGGGCCTTATGTTGCCCACAATGGCACTTACGCCTCGCTCGACAATCCCGATGAGGTGTTCACGCTCGGCATCAACCGCGCCGTGACGCTGCTTGCGGAAAAGAAAGCCACGGCGCGTCCGCGCGGCGCGCCGGAAGCCCTGAAAGAACTCGGCAAGTCCAGCGATGGCGAGAGCACCATCAAGGTCATGAAGGGCCGCTATGGGCCTTATGTCACCGACGGATCGACCAATGCCACGCTGCCGAAGGAGCAGGACCCGAATTCCGTCACGCTCGAGCAGGCCTTGGCGCTGATCGCCGAACGCGAAGCCAAGGGCGGCGGAACGAAGAAGAAGAAGAACACCCCGAAGAAAGCGGCAGCGCCAAAGAAGGCGAAGGCAGACAAGCCGGCCACCGAGGCCAAAGCAAAGCCCGCCAAGGCGAAGGCCAAGCCGAAGGCGAAGAAGTCCGCCGCAAGAACCGAACCGGAAGAAATCGAAGGCTGAGTTGAAGACAAGAAAACACAACAGCCGAACGAAAAACCCGCTCGATAAAGCGCGCGTCCTCGAAGTCCTCGCCGAAAACCCTCATTCCACCAAACGCGATATTGCTCACGCCCTGGGCGTGAAAGGAAATGCGCGCATACATTTGAAGAAGATATTGAAAGAACTCGAATCAGAGGGCGCGTTGAAGCGCGGCCCTCACAAGACATTTGAAAAGCCGGGCATATTGCCTGAAGTCGCAGTCCTTGAAATCACCGGACAAGACCCGGACGGCGAGTTGCTGGCCCGGCCTGCGCGCTGGGATCACGATGGGGAGACACCCCGGATCGTCGTCATACCCGGCAAGGGCGACGAGAGCGGCAGCCCACTCGGCGCTGGCGAACGACTCCTCGCGCGGCTCACCGAAGTCCGCGGCGGCTATGAAGCGAAAATCATCAAACGGCTGGGCGCCAGCGTGCATAAGGTGCTGGGCGTCTACCGCGAGGGTGATCGCGGCGGTCGCATCGTCCCCGTCGACCGGAAAACGAGGCACGAATGTATCGTCGATGCCCGCGATGCACATGGTGCCAAGCCCAATGAACTCGTGCTGTGCGAGCCTCTGTCAGGCCGCGCGCATGGAACCTTGCGCGCCAGGGTAATTGACCGGCTGGGCGATATGAACCAGCCCAGGTCCATCAGCCTCATCGCCATCCACGCCCATGGAATTCCCACCGAATTTCCGAAAGAGGCTTTGCACGAAGCCGACGCCGCAACGGGCGTCGATCCGCGGGGACGGACGGACCTGCGCAAATACCCCCTAGTTACGATCGATCCGGAAGACGCCCGTGACCATGACGATGCCGTTTGGGCCGGGCCGGACGACAGCTCCAGCAACGAAGGAGGCCATATCGTCATCGTCGCCATCGCGGACGTCGCGCACTATGTGACGCCCGGGTCTGCGCTGGATCGCGAGGCCTATAAGCGCGGCAACTCCGCCTATTTCCCCGATCGCGTCGTACCGATGTTGCCGGAGCGGCTATCCGCCGACCTGTGTTCGCTGATGGACGATGTGGACAGGCCCTGTCTCGCCGTCCGCATGATCTTCGACCGCAACGGGAACAAGAAGCGGCATGAATTCGTGCGCGGTATCATGCGGTCCGCTGCCAGCCTTACCTATAAACAGGCGCAGGACGCCTTTGACGGTAGCGACAAATCGGAACTGGCGCGCGACGTGCTGACGCCATTGTGGAATGCCTACCAGACGATGGCAAAAGCACGCGACAAACGCGACCCGTTAAACCTCGATCTGCCCGAACGCCGCATCAAGATCGGCGCGGATGGCAAGATTGAATCCATCGCCTTCCGCGAACGACTGGAATCCATGCGCCTCATCGAAGAGATGATGGTGATGGCCAATGTATGCGCCGCCGAAACGTTGGAGCGGGCGCGCCAGCCGCTGATCTTCCGAATCCATGAACAGCCCTCGAAAGAAAAGCTGTTCTCTTTCTCGGATTATTTGCGCACCATAGGCATCAAATTCGCCAAAGGTCAGGTCGTTCAGCCAGGCGTCTTCAATCGCATCCTCGCACAGACCAAGGACGGCCCAAACGCCGAAGTGATGAACGACGTCGTCCTGCGCACGCAATCGCAAGCGGTCTATGCCCCGGACAATGTCGGCCATTTCGGCCTGCATTTGTCGCACTACGCGCACTTCACGTCGCCGATCCGCAGATATGCAGACCTGATTGTCCACCGGGCGCTGATCCGCGCGCTCAACCTTGGCCATGGCGGGTTGACCGACAAGGAAGGCAATCGCCTGCACGAAATCGCCGAGCACATCTCGATGACGGAGCGCCGAGCCATGGCCGCGGAACGCGACAGCACCGATCGTTATGTGGCCGCCTATATGGAGGCGCGCATCGGCGCAACCTTCGAGGTGCGTGTGACCGGCGTCACCCGTTTCGGCCTTTTCGTCCGCATTCCCGAAAGCGGAGCAGAAGGCCTCATTCCGGCGCGCAGCCTCGGTTTCGAATATTTCCGCCACGACGAGCGCCTGCACGCACTCATTGGCGACCGCAGTGGCACGACCTACAAGCTCGGCGACCGGCTGACGGTCCGCCTGGAGGAAGCTGCGCCGCTGACCGGCGGCTTGCGTTTCGAACTCGCCGAAGCTAACGCAGCGCCCAAGCGGGGTTCCGGCAGCAAACCGAAGTTCAACTTGCGGAAAACGCGCAAGCGCCGCTAGGTAGTTTCATGGTCATTCCACCCACCGCATTCGAAAAGGACGAAGTCATCGTCAGAAATCGGCTTCGTCCGAAGGACGCGGCGACGCTCGTGCTGGTGCGGCGTGGCACCGACGGCCCGCGCGTACTGATGGGCCGGCGTCACGGCAACATGGCCTTCATGGCCAATAAATACGTGTTTCCCGGCGGCCGCGTGGATCCCGGCGACCAGCGAATTGCCCTAGGCGGCGATCTGAAGCCTCACGTAGCCGAACGGTTGACAAGAGGGGCCAGCGCGCAACGCGCGCGCGGTTTTGCGCTTGCCGCAATCCGAGAAACATTCGAGGAAGCCGGCATCCTCATCGGTGAACGCGCCGAGATCCTTCCGCGCACACGCGCACCGGCGTGGAAGAAGTTTTTCGCGCACGGCATAGCGCCCCGCCTCGATGCGTTCGAGTTCATCGCTCGCGCGATCACACCGCCCAATCGCACCCGCCGGTTCGACGCGCGCTTCTTTATGGCGGATGCCAGTGTCATCGCGCGCGCACTGGATTCGCGCGAGAACGAGGAATTGCTGACGCCAGCATGGCTCACCCTGACCGAAGCGCGTGCGCTCGATTTGCCGTCAATCACGCGCGCCGTACTGGACGAAGTCGAAGCGCGTCTTTCGGACGGCGTGGACGGGTCGCGCCCGGTGCCATTCTTCCGCTTCCGCAGCGGCAAGTCGCAAGTCGAATTTCTCTAGGCCACCGAAAGTTTCGTGCGCACTTTCCAGAAGCGCACGGCACGCTGGGCCGCCTCCAGCGGCACGGCATGATAGAGTTCCCCGAACTCCTTAACATGCGCCATCGGCGCTTCCTTGCCCACGAGCAGCATGGCGATGGTGACGAACAACGGACGGTCAAAGCCGGATGCACGGCACAACATTGCCAGTGCGTCGAGATCCGCAGTCACGACAAGCTTATCCACCAGTTCGTAGTTCACGTCCGAGAGGCGGGCGAAAGCGAGCACGAATGCCGTGTGTTTGGCCGGGCACTGCCGGAGCAGCGACACCAGCATGGGGGGCACCAGCCTGCCCTGCCGCGCAAGCATGTCGATCTCGCGTCGCGCGGCATCGAAATCCTGCGGCAACGCACCGTAGGATTTGGACACGCGGTTGCGGCTGCGCTCGAACGCGGCCTCAAGCTCGGCCGGCGATACGGTTTCGTATTGTCGCAGGATGTCCTTGCGCAGTTCCGCTTCGACCTTGAGATAGACATCGTTCAGCAGATGCAACGGCACGCAAGCCCGGCGCACGAATGGTGCCTGGAGTACCGTGCTCGTCTCCGCGCGGCGGGCGACCTCTTCATAAGTAACGTCGCTGATCCTGGCGGTCCTGTTGCGCAACAGCGAAGCCACCACCCGATCCTCGCCGCGCTCGACCAGCGCGTTGGACACGCGCTCGCCGATATCGTCACGACGCGTCACTGCCATCATGTGGTCGGAGGTCTTTTGCGTAATGACTTGCAGCAGGTCGTCCTGGCTCAGCGCATGCGAACGCTCAAGAACGGGCCGCGCTACCTCGATATCGTCCATGGCGAATTTCAGCGCCGTCCGCGTGAAGGCAATGGGCGCAGCCGAGATCTTTCGCGATAGCTCGGCGCGCACTTCATTCGACAGGTCGGCGGCCACACTCTGTATGACCTCGTCGAGCGCAGCGATCTCCCCGGCGGACGCGGCGTGGCCTTCGCCCAGAAATGCATCGGTAGCCTGGCGCAGGATATCGCGCCGCTTTTCGCTTGACGCTTCCTGCGCGAAATCCTTCAGCAGCGCGAAACTGGTACTGGCCCCCACGGCGCACCCGGAATACCGACAACCCGGGATCACGGGTAGCGTCGCAGCACTTAAGAATTTCGCGGAACAACCGTTCAACTTTGCATCGATCTGCGGGCAACACCGATCATCCCGAACAATGTCAAGATATTATCTTGTAAATACAATAACTTACCGGTCCGACACTAGATCACAGTCCGCGCCTTGACTTGGGGCGGCCGATGGCTAGTTTACCGGCCCTTCGGCGCAAGAGATTCAAGGACTATCGCAAATGGCGAAGCCCACCACGGCAAAAATCAGGCTCAACAGCTCGGGCGATAGCGGCTTTTTCTACGTCACGAGAAAGAACACGCGCACCATGACCGAGAAGTTCAAGATTCGGAAATACGATCCCGTGCTGCGCAAGCACGTCGAATTCAATGAAGGCAAGATCAAGTAATCTGCCACGTTCGCAGAATTCGGAACCCCGCCCGGCCCTGCCGCGGCGGGGTTTTTGTTTGTCAGGCCGCCCGCTTTGCGCGTGCGGATTCCGCGCGCGCCACGAACGGCAAGATCAGATCGCGCAGGATTGGGATGACTTCGAGCGGGAGGTCATGCCCCCAGCCTTCTATTTCGTGATGCTCGGCACCGGGAATGCATGCCGCGGTGTGCCGCCCCGCCGCCGGCAGGATCAGCGTGTCCGACGAACCGTGGAGCACCAGCGCCGGCGTCTCGAGCGATTTGAGCCGTTCTGTGCGCGGCGGGCTTGCCAAGATAGCCGACCATTGCCGCAACGTGCCTTCCGGATAGTAGGTGCGATCGAAGGATCGTCCGATGAGTTCGGAGAGTCGTTTCTCGTCGAATGGCCATTTGGTCGAGGCGTAGGCCCGGCGCCCCTTCAGCGAATGCGCAATGACGGTGGCACGATCGTTGTTTTCGGGCCGCCCCATCAATGCCGCCTGCGCTTCAGGGGCGGAACGCGGTAGTGATGGATCGGATGTAGTGGAGAATATGGAGATCAAGGAGCGCGTTTTGTTGGGGTGATCCAGAGCGACGAGCTGCGCGATCATCCCGCCCATGCTGGCGCCTGCGATGTGCGCGCTCTCGATACCGAGCGCGTCCAGCAGCGCCGCCGCGTCGTTCGCCATATCGGTCAATGTGTAGGGCACATCGGGTTTCCGGCCTGCCTTCAGCGCGTCGACGATGTCGCCGGCTTTGGGAAATATGCCGTCCCATTTCTGGGTCAGACCCACGTCCCGGTTGTCGAACCGGATCACCCGCAAGCCGCCATCTACCAGCATGCGGAAGAATTCGTCCGGCCAGCTCGTCATCTGCGAGCCAAAACCCTGGATCATCAGCAGCGGCGGGCCGTCTTTCGGACCCGCCTCTTCGTACTCGATGTTAATGCCGTTGGCGCGACTCCTCATGCGGCCTTCGCTTTCTCGACGCTTTCGACGAAATCGCCGATCAGTCGCAAATAGACGGGAACCAGCGCGTTCGTGAAATCATGCGCCATGCCGGGGACAAGGTGCAGCTTGGAGCCCGCGATTGAGGCTGCGGTATCTTTGCCGCCTTCCATTGGGACTAGCGGATCGGCCTCGCCATGGATCACTTGCGCCGGCGCTTTTACGTTCTTCAGAATATCGTTGCGCGGCGGCGATGCCATGATCGCCAGCATCTGCCGGCCAATGCCGGCCGGGTCATAGGGCACACGATCGACCGCAGCTTCCACCGCGGCGCGCAATTCTTCGTCCGTGGCGGGAAAGTCGGGGCTGCCGATCACTCGCCAGGTCTTCAGACCCTGCGCAATGCGATCCTCACGGCTGTCGCTGGCGGGCGGGGTGGTCAGCGCCGCCATCGCTTCGGGCTTCGCCTGCGGAAGATCCCGGCGGCCCGTCGTGGACATGATCGATGTAAGACTGACCGTGCATTCCTGATGCTTTGCCGCGACGATCTGTGCGATCATCCCGCCCATGGATGCGCCCACGATATGGGCCCGCTTGATACCCAGCGCTTCGAGGAGGCTGGCGGCGTCCTTCGCCATGTCGTCGAGCAGATAGGGCGCTTCCACCGGCTGCCCACTCATCGCCTTCATCATCGCTTCGCCGATGTTCGGCGCGCCCAAATGGCTCAAATGGGTGGACTTGCCGACATCTCGATTGTCGAACCGGATCACGCGAAAGCCGCGCCGGGCCAGCCCCTCGCACAGCGCGGTAGGCCACATCGTTAATTGCGCGGAGAACCCCATGATCAGGAGGATCGCCGGGTCGGCCGCCCGCCCGAAAGTCTCGTATTCGAGATCGATCCCATTGGCGCGTGCCTGCGGCATTGCCGTCCCCTTCATTTTGCGTTCATTCCAAGGCAAGTTTAGCAGAGCTTCCGTTCCGTCCAGCAAGCCCCTTCATGCGCCGCGATCTGACGAGACTGTCCAACGAGGCCTTCGACCTGCTCGTCATCGGTGGCGGGGTGACGGGTGCCTGTGTGGCACGCGACGCCGCCCTGCGCGGGCTAAAAGTCGCCCTTATCGAGAAAAACGACTTCGCTTGTGCCACCAGCGCCCACAATTCCAAGCTGATCCACGGCGGCTTGCGCTATCTGCGGAATTTCGAGCTGGGGCTGGTGCGGGAATCGCTGCGGGAGCGCCGCATCTGGCAGCGAACCGCGCCACATCTGGTTCAGCCCCTCCCCTTTCTCATTCCGCTCTACAAAGCCGGCTTCCGGGAGCGC
>JBQCFD010000224.1:0-17191 GCA_051959625.1 Rhizomicrobium sp. | reverse complement strand
CTCCCCCTGAAGGGGGAGAGGGAGATTCTTTTGCTTTTGAATCGGTGGCCTCGACTTCGACGGATTCTGCGATCAATTCCTTTCCCTCGAAGCCAAATCCAAACAAGCGCGCGTGCTGCTCTGCGAAATCCTTTGCCATCGTTGCGAGCGGCGCGAACGCGATCGGTAGCGCCGTGTCGCTGCCTGCGTAGTGGATATGCAGCCGCGCATGCGCCTGCGTGTTTTGCGCGCCTTGCGCCTTGATTTCTTCCTCGGCATCGCGGGCGAGTTCTTCGATGACTTTAGAGATCGCGGCGGCCGACTCCGCGTCCAGCGCTTTGCTCACGGCCCGCTGGCGCACGCTGCGCAGGCTCGCCAGTTTCATCCCATACGCCGACAGCACCCCCGAGAAGGGGTGGATGAAGATGCGTGTCATGCCCAGCGCGTCGGCCACCAGGCATGCATGCTGCCCGCCCGCGCCGCCGAAGCAGTTGAGCGCGTAATCGCGCGCGTCATAACCTTTCGCCACCGAGATGCGGCGAATGGCGTTCGCCATGTTCTCCACGGCGATGCGGATGAAGCCGTCGGCGGCGTCTTCCGCCGATTGCCCCGTCTCGCGCGCCAGCGCCGCGAATTTCGCGCGCACCACATCTTCATCGAGCGGCTGCTTCGCATCGGGCCCGAAGATGTGCGGGAAGAATGTGCCCGAAAGCTTGCCCACCATCACATTCGCATCGGTGACGGTGAGCGGTCCGCCGCGCCGGTAACACGCCGGTCCCGGATCGGCGCCCGCACTGTCGGGCCCCACGCGAAAGCGTGCGCCGTCATAGTGAAGGATGGAACCGCCGCCCGCCGCCACGGTGTGGATCGCCATCATGGGCACGCGCAGCCTCACGCCCGCGACTTCGGTTTCATAGACGCGCTCGAACGTGCCATCGAAGCGCGAGACATCGGTGGAGGTGCCGCCCATGTCGAAGCCGATGGCGTGGCCGAAGCCCGCATCGCGCGCCGTCTCCGCCATGCCCACCACGCCGCCCGCGGGTCCGGACACGATCGCGTCCTTGCCGCGGAAGAAATCCGGCGCCGCCAGGCCGCCGTTCGACGTCATGAAATAGAGCCGCGTATCGCCGAGCGCCCGCGAGATACGGTCCGCATAGCGCGACAGCGCCGGCGACAGATACGCATCCGCCACGGTCGTATCGCCGCGCGACACATATTTCATAAGCGGCACCGTGTCATAACTCACGGATATCTGTTCGAAGCCAACGGCCCGCGCGATCTCCGCCGCGCGCTTCTCATGCGCGGGAGTGCGATAGCCGTGCAGGAACACGATGGCGCAGGCGTCGATGCCGCTGTTGCGGGCCGCTTCGAGGTCGCGCCGCAGCACCGTTTCGTCCAGCGCGGCCAGGACTTCTCCCTCGGCGGTGACGCGCTCGTCCGCCTGGATCACACGGTCGTAAAGCATGTCCGGCAGTTCGATATTCAGCGCGAATAACTTGGGACGGTGCTGGTAACCGATGCGCAGCTGGTCGCGCAGGCCCTTCGTCGTCACCAGGACGGTGCGCTCGCCATTTCGGGTGAGCAGCGCATTGGTCGCCACCGTGGTTCCCATGCGCACTTCGGCGATCATGTCCCCCGGGATCGCGGAGTTGGTCTTGATACCGACGCAGCGGCGGATTCCTTCCAGCGCCGCATCGTCATAGGCCGGATTCTCGGAGAGCAATTTGTGACTGGTAAGCGTTCCGTCCGGCGCCTGCGCCACCACATCGGTGAAGGTGCCGCCGCGATCTATGTAGAATTTCCACTGTTTCATTATCGGGCCGTCGCAATTCTGCCGAGATTGGCTTATTGCCTTCGCACATGTCCATCTGGGGAAAATTGACGGGCGCCGCGGCGGGATTCCTGCTGGGCGGCGGACCGATCGGCGCGCTGGCGGGCGCGTTCGCGGGCCATGTGCTGTTCGACCGTGCCGGGCTCATGGCGGAACGGCCCGAGGAGCCAGGCGTCGCCTTCACGATCGCCGTCATCGCGCTCGGCGCCAAGATCGCCATGGCCGACGGCGTGGTCACGCGTGACGAAGAAGAGGCTTTTACCCGCGTCTTCCGGGTACCGCCGGCCGAGGCCGCGAACGTCAAGCGCATCTTCGATCTCGCCCGCCGCGACACGGCCGGTTATGAAACTTACGCCGCGCAGATCGCGCGTATGTTCCGCACCAATCCCGCCGTGCTGGAAGACATCATGGACGGCCTCTTCGAGATCGCGAAAGCCGATGGCGTCTTCCATCCGGGCGAGGCAAGACTGATGGAACGCATTGCCGAGATTTTCGGCTTCTCGCCCAATGTCTATCGCCGCATCCGCGCCAGCCATTTCATCGACAGCGCCGATCCTTATGTGATTTTGGGTGTGGGCTACGAGGCGAGCGAGGACGAGATCAAGCATACCTATCGCCTGCTGGTGAAGGAGAACCATCCGGACAGCCTGATCGGCCGCGGCGTGCCGCCGGAATTCGTGCAGCTCGCCACCGACAAGCTCGCCGCCATCAACTCCGCCTATGAGACGATCCGCAAGGAACGGGATATAAGATAAGCGCGAAGGGACCCCGCGCATGCACGAACTCAATCTCGGGCCGTGGCACGATTTCTACCTGATGATGGGCGGCAGCGGCGGGGCGCTCGTCGGCGCAACCTTCGTGGTGGCCACGCTCGCCGGCAATATCGAGAAGCGCGCCATCGGCATCCGCGGGTTCATCACGCCGGCCACCGTGCATCTGGGCAGCGTTCTTGTCGCAGCGGCCATCCTGATGGTGCCGACGCTCGATCCGCCGTTCCTCGCATTGCTGCTCGGTGTCGGCGGCGCGGCCGGGCTTGTCTACGGCATCGTCGTCTACTCCCGCGTCACCACGCTCAAGATCGATTTCATCGACCGCTGCTGGTACGGCATCTTTCCGGTGCTCATGTACGCGCTGCTGGCGGTCTCCGCCGTGCTGATCTTCCTGAAGGATATCGGACCGGGGCTGGAATTGATCGCCGCGGCTCTGGTGGCGCTTCTGATCATCGGCATGCGCAATGCCTGGGACATGGCGACGTTCATGATCCTGGGCGGGCCCGACAATCCCGCAAACCGGCCGTGAGCGAGAACAGGCCAGACAGCGACCGGGAAGAGGATGACGCCGCGCGCCGCTCGGCACTGCGCATGATCGCGGCGGCCTTCGTCGTCGTGCTGATCGGCGGCTGGCTGGTTTATGCGCTGCACGATTATCTCGCCACCGAGCGTTGCCACATCGAAGGCCATCGCTATTGCGACGGTCCGCCGGTCGAGATCCCGCGTTAGAACCGTCTCGCGGGTCCAGGCGTTTGATCCTATATTTCGAGGGATTTCCGTGAAGGAGGCTCGCATGAAAAGGCTTTTCGCGCTGGTCGCGGCCATCGTGGTGCTTTCGGCCGGCGACGCTTACGCCGAGTGGACACAGCCCGCGCGGGTGCGCTTCGAGGAGGACTCGAACTACACGCCCTGGGCGGAGGCCACCGTGACCTTCGCGACCGGCGCGGAGATGAATCGCGGCACCGGCAGCTTCGATTACAACGCGCTTGGCGGACGCTACGCGATCGTCCGCTCGACGGGCGGGGCGGAGGTCGTCGTGCGGCTGTCGGGCTTCGCGTACTGCGTGGGCAATTTCAATCAGGCCTGTCTGCCCGGCGGCAAGGCGGATGGCTTCGATGAGCAAACCCGGCATTGGCAAATCTGCACGACGCCGTCCTGTCTTTGAGCCCGCAGGCCCGGAATTTATAATGATCTCAGAGCGTTATTACGCGATCATCAAAATATGATGATTTGCCTTGACGCCCGGCCGCCGAGTCATCAAATATTGATGGTATAGTGATGGGCTCAAGGGAGGGCCACATGGGCAAATTCGGAGTGGGTGTGGGCGACGACTTCCCCGTGGACGACGGTGGACGTGGGAACGGGAACAACGCCAATCAAGAGCCGCCGCGCGATGAGCGCGCGGAATTCGAGGAAGGGAAACGCCGCCCCGACGAATATAGCGCCCGCCGCGAAGAGTGGCGCCGTCAGCGCGAAGAATGGCGCAACGATCGGGAAGAGTGGCGCGCCCGCCGCCGAGCCTTCAAGGAGAAGATTCGCCAGGCCGCTCGCGAGAGCTTCGGCGCGCGCAGCGACTATGACGACCGCTACGATTATGGCGGCCACAACAACGGCCGGTTTCCATTTTTCCTGTGGCCCGCGATCGGATTGATGATCCCGATCCTGATCCTGGCGCTCGTCATCTCGCTGATTGCCGCGATCTTCAAGTCGCCCTTCGCTTTCCTGGCATTGCTGGCACTTGGCGTTGCGTTCTTCATGTGGCGGCATGGCCAATATCACCATCGTCACTACGGCTATCATGGTCATCATCGTGATTATGACTTCGATCTGAAGCCGACCTACGGGGGTCGGCAGAATCCGCCGCCGCCGAAGGGCGAAGCGCCCGCGCCGAGCAACGGCGCAATCGTCACGCCGCCGCCATCTTCCGACGAAGGAAAGAGCGCGCCATGAGAGGTCACCGCCGCTATTACAAGCACGCCGCCGCAGAGGCGATGCGCGCCGCGGCCCAGGCGATGGAGGAAGGCGCGGACGAAGTGTCCGGCCGCACCACCACGCGCGTGCAACTTGAGATGCCGCCGCAAGCCATGGATCGGCTGACCCGCCTCAAAGAGAAAACCGAAGCCGCGTCCTACGCCGAGGTCATCCGCAACGCGCTGCGCCTCTATGAAGCGCTGGTGGACGAGCACGAGAAGGGCGCGGAGTTTTCCCTGACGCGCGCGAATGGCGAAACGGTCGCCTACAAGATTTTCGTCTGACGGAGAGCGCCATGCGCATCGTCGAATGCCCCTCGCCCAATCAGGATGATCGGCAGGGTGCCCCTGTCGACATGCTCGTGCTGCATTACACCGGCATGCGGACGGGCGAAGAGGCTCTGGCGCGGCTCACGGATCCCAAGGCGAAGGTCAGCGCGCATTACACGATCGACCGCGACGGGCGCATCTATCGTCACGTACCGGAAGAGCGCCGCGCCTGGCACGCCGGCGTTTCCTATTGGGCCGGCGAGCGCAATGTGAATGCGCGCTCCATCGGCATCGAAATCGTCAATCCGGGCCACGAATTCGGCTATATCCCTTTTGCCGACCCGCAGATCGAGGCGCTGATCGATCTTTCGCGCGGCATCTTCGCGCGTCATGCCATCGCGCCCGCGCGTGTGGTCGGCCACAGCGACGTGGCGCCCGCGCGCAAGGAAGATCCTGGCGAGCTTTTCCCATGGAGATGCCTCTCCGAATACGGCATTGGCCTGTGGCCCGACATGCGCTCGCCGCAATGCGGGGGATCGGTTCACGGCGCGGTCGCGCCGGATGCGGCAGCAGATGCACTCGCGCGCTTTGGGTATGGCGTGTCGCCGGACGTCGATGTGCCGCTCGAAAAAGTGATCGCCGCCTTCCAGCGTCACTATCGCACGGCAACGATCGACGGCGCCTGGGACGACGAATGCGGCCGCATTCTCGCGGGCCTTCTGGAACAGCGCGAAGCTGCTATGCAAGCAACGGCATAGCCGCGCTCACCGGCCGTCTCTAGGCTTGCCGCGGAATTTCGGAAAAAACCCCGTGGCCGCTGCCGTCAACCTTGCACAGAAACTCGGGACTTTCGCCGATCGCTGGTCGCCCAAGATCGTGAGCCGCTTCAATGGCCACGACATCATGGTCGTGAAGGTGAAGGGCGAGTTCAACTGGCATTCTCACGCGGATACCGACGACTTCTTCCTCGTCCTCAAAGGCAGCATCGTCATCCAGCAGCGAGACGGCGACATCCGGCTCGGCCCCGGCGATCTCTATGTGGTGCCGCAGGGCGTGGAGCACCGGCCGGTGGCGGGAGAGGAGGCGCATCTGCTTCTCATCGAGAAAGCGGGCACGCCCAATACCGGCGATCCGGCGACGGCGGCAAAGAAGGAAGCGATCTGATGAAGACCATCGGCATGATCGGCGGGATGAGCTGGGAAAGCTCACAAGTCTACTATCAGCTCATCAATCGCGAGGTTCAGAAGCGGCTGGGCGGCGTCCATTCCGCGAAGGCTCTCATGTATTCCTTCGATTTCGGCGAGATCTCCGCGCTGCAATCCGCCGGCAAATGGGACGAAGCGACCGACCGCATGGCCACGGTGGGCGCGCTCCTGTCGAAAGGCGGCGCGGATTTCGTGATGATCTGCTGCAACACCATGCACCGCATGGCCCCGGATGTGGAAAAGGCCGCCGGCGTTCCGCTGCTCCACATCGCCGATCCCCTGGGGGACAAGATCAAGGCGGAGGGTGCGAAGAAGATCGGCCTCCTCGGCTCACGCTTCACCATGGAAGACGATCGCATCATCGCGGGCCGCCTCAAATCCAAGTTCGGACTTGAGATCGTGGTGCCGGACGGCGCCGATCGCGCCACGGTCGACGGCATCATCCAGAGTGAATTGTGCCGCGGACAATTTCTCGCGCCGTCGCGCGCCGCCTATCGCGCGGTGATGGCGCGTCTCGCGGACCAGGGTTGCGAGGGCATCATCCTCGGCTGCACAGAGATTCCGCTGCTCGTGAAAAGTGAAGACGCGCGCGTCCCGCTCTACGACACCACCGCCTTGCACGCTTTGGCGGCCGTCGATCGCGCGCTGTCTTAGGCCTTAATGGGTGCGATGCTCCGGCGCATTGCGATCGCGATGCGCGCGCGTGCGGGTCTCTTTCGCGATTTCCTGGCGCGTCGCGCGCAGTCCCTGAAGGCCGTAGCGTTCCACGTTGCGCTGCCAGCTCAGGAATTCCTCGACCGAGAGCGCGTAGCGTGCGCAGGCCTCGTCCAGTGAAAGCAGCCCGCCGCGAACCGCAGCCACGACCTCGGCCTTGCGACGCGGAACCCAGCGCTTGGTATCCGGAGATGGCAGATCGGCGAATGTCAGCATGCGCCCCGTCGGTCCGGGAACCGATCCTTCGTGCATTTGGAAAACCTGTCCCATGCGTCACCTCTTCTTGGCCGTGCAGGAGGAAAAGCTGCGGGTAGCACGTTGCGTTCCGACGACGGGCACACTGCCTGCGAAATGCCTTAAGCGTGTGCGAACCCTTTCTCTCGAACACCCATCGAATTGCCGCGATCTGTTTCGTTTCGCAGCAACGCGCGTCAGCTCGTAGAAAATTGTGGAGGAACCGCGGCAACCGGGCGGCGAAGCGGTGCCCTGCATCAATCGCGCCGAAAGTTCCCTTGTCCGCAGCGGGGTGCTACAATGCCTTCGCGTCAGATGGTCGGATGGCCGCGGGGCTTCGCAAGAGGCGTCGAGGAAAGTCCGGGCTCCACGGAAACACGGTGACGGATAACATCCGCCGGGGGCAACCCCAGGGAAAGCGCCACAGAAATGAAACCGCCTACCGGCCTAAAGCCGCGGCAAGGTTGAAAAGGTGCGGTAAGAGCGCACCGCGTCTCTGGCAACAGAGGTGGCACGGCAAGCCCCACCGGGAGCAAGACCAAATAGGGATGGCACGTAATCCGTTTCCGGATAGCCGTCCGGGTAGGTCGCGCGAGGTGTGGGGCAACTCACATCCCAGAGGAATGGCCATCTATCGCGGGGGAAACCCCGCGTGGACAGAACCCGGCTTACAGGCCATCTGACGTTTTGTTTTCCGCCCTGCGTTCGAAGTTGCGCGACGGTCCCCTTCGTGGAACGTCTCTTCCCGTGGCCGCGTTTTCAGCGTGAGTTCCACGACGAGGCGCAAGTCATGTCCGATTCCAAAACGACCCAAAACCACAGCATCATCCGCAAATGGGCGGAAGCGCGCGGCGGCACGCCTGCCTGCGTGGCGGGAACCGGCGACAAGAAGGACGCGGGCATCCTGCGCCTGGATTTCGAGCCGGCGGATGAAGATCTCAAGCCCATCTCATGGGACGAATTTTTCCAGAAGTTCGACGCCGAACATCTGTCGTTTCTTTACCAGGAGACCACATCCGACGGGAAAACCAGCCGCTTCCACAAATTCGTGAACGGTTGACGTGAAGAGCAGGGAAGTGGCGCAGGCCGGCGGCCTGAAGCTTTGGATCGCCGCGCTGGATCCCGGCGACGAAGCGAAGTCGGCCCTCACCAAATTCGCCAGGGACATGCGGATCGAGTCTGCCTCGTTCGTGGCACTGGGCGCTTTCGAGCGCCTGACGGTCGGCTATCTCGATTGGGAGAAGAAAGAATACCAGCCCATCGCGGTGGATCAGCAGGTCGAAGTGCTCTCCTTCATCGGCGACGTCGTGAAGGATGAAGACGGCGCGCCCAGTCTCCACGCACACACGGTCGTCGGTCTTTCCGACGGCACGGCGCGTGGCGGCCATTTCCTGAAAGGCATTGTGCGGCCGACGCTGGAAGTCACGTTCACGCAGACGCCGGCGCATTTGACCCGCCGCAAGCGCGCAGGCCTGAACATTCCGCTGATCGACATCAACTAGCCTTCCCGTCCTCGGCCTGTTGCAGCTCCCTGAGCCTGGCGACGGTCCGCTCATCGGCCTTGCTGTCGTAGAATCTGCAGAGCGCGTCGTGGAAGATGGTGTCGGTGCTGTCCGGTGCCGCGCGCGCGAACAGCGTCAGGCACGAATGGAACTTCAGCGTGTCCGGATAACCGAAGATGTCGTCGGCGCCCTTGTCCCTCGTCGCCAGCACCAGCGCCGTGCATTCGCGCAACCGCAGGCCCAGGACGGTATCGGCGAGATAGGCGCGGGCTTCGCCGAGCGAGTGGATGGCATAGCGCCGCGCCATATCGCTCTCGCCCAGGCCCTCGATCTGCGGAAACACGAACCACATCCAGTGCGAGCGCTTGACGCCGTCGCGCAGTTCCGCCGTTACCTGCGCGTAAACCGGCGCCTGGGCCTCAAGAAACCGCTCGAGATCGTAGCCAGCCATATGAATAGAACGCCCGGGCGCCCCGTTCGTCTCACACCGTAACGATCAGTTCTTCGAGCCCCCGGAAAAAGCCGAGATCGCGCCATTTCGGCTTCGCGTCCGGATGGGCAAGGCGCAGGCCGGGAAATCGCTGGACGAAGGAAAGAATGGCGACATGCGCCTCCATGCGCGCCAGCGGCGCTCCGATGCACACATGCTGCCCGCCGCCGAATGCCACATGCGGCGCATCCTTGCGCGCGATGTCGAATTTCTGCGGTTCGGGAAAAGCTTCGGGATCGTGATTGGCGCCGCGCAGACTCATGAACATGGATTGCGACGGATGAACCGGACAGCCGCCGACGTTCAGCTCGCGCGAAGCAATGCGGCCGGTGACCTCCACGGGCGGGTGATAGCGGAGCGCTTCCTCCACGCAGGTCACGATGAGAGAAGGATCGGCCCGCAGCCTTTCGAGCTGGTCGGGATTCTGCAGTAGCAGGAGGATCGCGCTGCCGATGATGTCGGTGGTCGTGTAGTTGCCCGCCGCGAGCAGCGCTTGAAGATTGGCGGACAATTCGCCGTCGGTCAGCGGCGCACCCTCCGCCTGAAGCTGGACCATGTCGGTCACCAGATCGTCGCGCGGATCGCTTCGGCGGCGGACCATCAGCTCGCGCATATAGGCGGAAAAGGCGTTGGTCGCGTCGCGAAGCCGCGCGTCGTCCGCCGGCGTGCGGGCCGGCTTCAGCGAAAGCAGGAAGCCTTCGCTCCATTTGCGAAATTCGGCCAGGCGGTCGGTGTCCACGCCGAGCCACCGCGCCAGCACATCGATGGGGATGCGCCGCGCGAATTTGTCCACCACATCGAATTGCCGCGCGTCGCCGATAAGATCGAGATATTCATCCACGATCTGCTGCACCAGCGGTTTGGATTTGGCCGCCCGCTTGTAGAGCGCCTTGGCGAGGGGCTCGCGGATGCGGGTGTGGTCCGGATCGTCGAGCATGAGGATCGCCCGGCGGTATTCGTCCTCCGGTACCGTCGAATTGACGGCGCGTTGCGTCCTCAGGCCCACGTCGAGGATGGAGGCGCTCTCCGCGCGATCGGGATTGCGGTAGAGCGTCGTGTCCGAAAGCAGCGCGCGCACGAATGCATGCTTGGTGACGATGAAGGCGCCGATGGTGGGATCGCGGCGGATCGGTGCGTGCTCACGCAGCGTGTCGAGAGGCGTGCGCGAATCGTCCCTGTACGCCGGGTTCATCAGCGTCAGGTCTATCATGGTCGGAAGGGGCTTTTCGGAATCGGACATCGGGCGAGGCGGGCAGGTTGCCGAATTCTGCCGACCTCGCCACGCCGCCGCAAGCCTTGCTCGCGGCGGCGTCAGGGCGCGGGAACGCTCTTACTTCCGGTGCTCAGCCAGCCACTTGTCGATTTCCGGCAGATAGCGGGCGCGAATCTTGGCCCAATAGGCGATGGCGCCCTGGGCCTTGATGGTATCGCCGCGGGCGGTGGCCGGAATGTATTTTTCGGCATAGTCCTTCACCTTGCCGATCATGGCCGGATCGAAGGAATTGCTGGCGAGCTGCACCGGGAAGCGGTCACGCGCATCCGGCTCCAGGATCTTGTTGAATTCGTCGCGATGCGCCACGAAAAAGTCGAACGCCATCTCCGGGTGCTGGCCCGACACCACGCCGACGACGCGCAGCCGCACCGTGACGGGAATTTCGTCCGTCAGCGCCAGGTCGAGGCCCTTCTGGGCCACGGCTTTGTCCTCTGCGAAGCCGAGATAGGTGTAGAACTCCTCTTTCAGGGCGCTGTCGTTCGTGGCCTTGGCGAGATCGTGGATCTGCTCCCAGCGCGTCGCATCCGCGTGGCGGGCCACCACCGCCATTACCGCCTGGCGCATGTCGCCCGATAGCGAGTCCGGATTGGCGCGGTAGGCATCGAAGCGCTTGTCGGCTTCGGCGATCACCGCGGCATCGTCCATCTGACTGAGCGCGTCGATCAGATCGTTGCGCAGCAGCGGGATATTGGAATCCTCGCCCGGCTTGGCATCCCAGCCCACTTTGGTGAACACCGGATCGAGCACACCCACCGCGAATGCGCGATAGCCTTTCTGACCCGGCAGGTCGCGATAGACCGTGTCGATGCCTTCCATGCGGCCGGCCAGCGTATCCAGCACAAGAACATTGGTGTCCGGGGTCACATGCGAGGCGAGCGTCAGGAAGTGGCCGAAAGGCGTGATCCCGACATAGCCATTGTCCCGCGCATCGTTGATGAGGCCGAGCTGGTCTTCGGGCGACAGCGCCGGGAACGCCGCGACCACGTCCTTGAACGCGGCATCGTCATAGGCGGTGCGGAAATACGCTGTTTGCCCGGCGTTCACCAGCGCACCTTCCCCCTTCGGCAGCGCCACGTCCTGCGGCGTCTCGCGGGTCACGATGCCGTGCCACATCTGCGAAGAACCGAGGCTGCGCGCGACGACCGGTACGTGCCAGCTCGTCGGCGCGTTTTCGCTGTCGTCATCAACTGCGCGCTCCTGCGCGAGATGAACGCCGGCGCCGGTCTTCGATACGCGGATCAGCGGCACGCCCGCCTGCAGGGTGAAGTCGTGCGCGATCCGGGTGATCGGTGTCGGCGAGACCTTGTCGATCTCCCGCCACAGATCGTCCGTCACCGTGTTGCCGTAGGCGTGGTCCTTCATATAGGCGCGGATGCCGGCGCGGAACGCGTCTTCGCCGACAGTGCTTTCCAGCATCCGGATGACCGCCTGGCCTTTCTGGTAGGTGATGTTGTCGAAGGCCTGGTCGGCCTGCAGCACGTCATGGATCGGCGTGATGATCGGATGCGTGCCCGCGCGCGCGTCCTCGCGCATGGCCGCTTCGCGGTTGTTGATGGAAGCCATCCACATATGCCATTCCGGGTGGAAATGATCGTTGGCCTTGTTCTCCATCCACGATGCGAAGCCTTCGTTCAGCCACAGGTCTTCCCACCAGTCCATGGTGACGAGATCGCCGAACCATTGATGCGCCATCTCATGCGCCACATCGACCGAGATGTTGCGGCGGTCCGCTTCGCTGCCGGTCTTGGGATCCATCATCAATGCGCGTTCGAAATAGAAGATCGCGCCCCAGTTCTCCATCGCGCCGAAAGTCTGGCTGGTGCCGGGACCGGCGATCATGTCCAGTTTCGGCAGCGGGAATTTCTGGCCGAAATAGTCTTCGTAATAGGGCAGGAATTTCGCCGCCTCATCCAGGGCATAGCCCGCCTTGTCGGCGTCGCCGCGTTTGAATACCACGCCCACATCGACGCCGTTCACCTTGCGCGACACGCGCTCGAAATCGCCCGTGCCGAAGAACAGCAGGTAAGACGACATCCTGGGCGTGGACATGAAATGCACGCGCTTCAGTCCGCCTTTCAGGTTATCCGTCGTGGCAACCGGCATGTTGGAGATCGGCATATCGCCTGCCGGCACCGTGGCCGTCAGCGCGAACACCGCCTTGCGGTTCGGCTCGTCCCAGCAGGGCACGAAGCGGCGCGCGTCCGAGTTCTCGAATTGCGTGAACAGCGCGCGCTTCTTGGCGCCGGTCTTGTCGGTGTAGTCGAGCGCGAACAGACCCGCGGGATGGGGATTGATCTTGCCGGTATAGGCGATGGCCAGCGTGTGCCTGCCTGGCTTCAGGGCGGCGGGGAACGTGAAGGTCGCCGTCTCTTCGGTCGTGTCGAAGCTGGGCTTGGGCGCGGGCTTGCCGTCCACGGTCACCGAATTGAACACAAGATCGGCCGCGTTGAGCTCGATGCTCTTCGTCGCGGACTTCACGTCCAGCGCGATCTTCACGGTGCCGTTGAAGGTCATGTGCGCGGCATCGGGGGCGACGGATAGATCGTAGCGCGTCGGCTCCACGTTCGTGGGCAGAACGATGCGCCCGGCCGTATCCGCGGCGTGACTCGCGAGCGGCAATATACAGGCGACAAAACACACGGCAATTTCGCGACGCATGAAGACTCCCCAGGAACGTTTCGGCGAACTTAGGGGTGGCGCGCGAGCCTTGCCAAGTCGAGGGTTGCAGGGCGCCGCGGCGGCGCGCGCATGGGGTCAAACTAGCGGCGACGAACACCGCCGCGGACGGCTGCGCCAGCCCGCGGCCGGCGAGGGATCGCTGGATTGAAACGCGAAAGCAGGGTGCGGCCGGCTCCAGGCCGCCGGCTCGGTCCCAAACGCTTCTTCCGTCGGCCGTGTCTTTCTATGCAACGGGTCGCGCGGGTGCGCATTGTTACCGCTGACGCATCGGCGGGGCTTGCATGAAAATCGGTCTGGAAATCATCGGCGCGTTGGTTGTCGCCGTCATCGTGTTCGTGGTCATCAAGCTCATCGGGCTGGCGATTCAGATCGCCGTCATCGGCGCAGTGGTGGGCCTGATTGTTGGCTTCATCGCGGCGCGGATGTTCCGCCGCGAATAGTTGCGGCATGGGGCGTCATGCCTTCGCAAGAAGCGTCCGTCCGATGGCGATCGCGGTTTCCAGAGTGGGGGCTTTCGGTGTCGTGATGCCGTAGCTGTGGATGGCGGAGCCCGGTCCGGGCTTCAATTCGGAGAGAATTGTCACCGTGCCTCTGGCGCCCGCTTTTTCGACCAATCGATTGAGCGCCATGGCGCCGCTCGCGTCGATCAGCGGGACGTCTGCCATCCTGAGAATAAGGACGTTGGGCAAGCCGCCGCTGCGCGAGAGAATTTCTTCAAATTCCGTGGCCGCGGCGAAGAAGAACGGGCCGCTCAACTGGAAGATCTCAAGGCCGTGCGGCAGTGCCTCGCGCGCGATGGCGTCGTGATTGGGCACGGCGAATTCGTCCACGTCCTCGGCCACGCGCGGCAGCAAGGCTTTCGCTTCCGCCACGCCCGCCATGTTGCGCGCGAACACCAGCGCCGACAGCACCACGCCTGCCGCGATGGCAAAAGAAAGGTCGACGAACACGGTAAAAAGGAATGTGAGGATCAGCACGGCGCGGTCGCCCGCCGCGCTTCGCAGGATGAGCGTGAAGACGCGCAGCTCCGCCATGTTCCAGCACACGATAGCGAGCACCGCCGCCAGCGCGGCGAGCGGAATGTAGGAAGCCAGCGGCGCGAACAGGGCCATCATCGCGATGATGGCGACGGAATGCACGATGCCGGAGATCGGCGTCTTTGCGCCGGCGCGGATGTTCGTCGCCGTGCGCGCGATGGCGCCTGTCGCGGGAATGCCGCCCATGAGCGAGGAAGCGATGTTGGCCACGCCCTGCGCCACCAATTCGCAATTCGCCCGATGGCGCCGTCCGGTCATGCCGTCGGCCACCACGGCGGACAGAAGGGACTCGATCCCGCCCAGGGCGAAGATTGTGAAAGCTGCCGGCAACAATTCGCTCAAGCCGGCCGCACTGAACAGCGGCAGATGCGGGCTCGGCAGTTGCGAGGGAATGCCGCCGAATTTCGTTCCGATGGTGACCACCGGCAGCTTGAACAGCCATACGCAAGACGCGGCGAGCGCGATGGCGATGAGAAATGCGGGAAGGCGCGGCATGAATCTCTGCACCAGCAGGATCACGCCAAGCGTTCCCGCCGCGATCATCAGCGCGAAGGGATTGAACGTCGCCAGCGCCGCGATATCCGCGGCGATCTTGCTCACCACATCCGCCGGCGCATGTTTGATCGCCAGCCCGAGCGCGTCGCCGATCTGACTGGAGAAGATGACGACCGCGATGCCTGAGGTGAATCCCGTCACCACCGGAAACGGAATGTATTTGATGTAAGTGCCCAGCCGCGCCAGGCCAGTGACGATGAGGAACACGCCGGCCAGCAACGTCGCCGCTGCCAATCCTTCGTAACCCATCTTCTGCACGATGCCCGCCACGATCACGACGAACGCGCCCGTCGGACCCGCGATCTGAAAGCGTGTGCCGCCCAGTGCCGAAACCACGATGCCCGCGACGGCGGCGGTGAAGAGGCCGCGTCCGGGCGCCACGCCGCTCGCGATCGCCAGCGCCAAGGAAAGAGGAAGCGCCACGACCGAGACGGTCAGTCCGGCGAAGAGGTCGGCCCTGGCCTCGGCCAGCCCGTACCCCTCCCGAAGCGCCGTCACCAGCTTGGGGACGAAAAGGTGCCACGCCGCAGGCCGGGTCGGTGTGCTGACGGCCATACTATCGTTAATCATGTATGAACTACTGTAATCTGTCTCTCATATAATCATATAAATTGATTACATACAACTAGTCATGTATGAAACATCACTCGCGGCGGCTCCGGGAGCCGCCGGAACAAGGACCTGTGAAATCCATGACGCAGTACACGGCTCTCATCTGGTTCGGCGTGATCGCCGTCCTGCTTTTTGGGGCGGGCCATCTGCTCGCGCGCAAGCGCCGCGCTTCTTCCGCGTCGATCGCTGGCGGGAGGCCGGACAGCATGCAGCCCCTGATCGAAGCCGCGGAAACGGCAAACAAGATCGCGCGCGACGAACGCATGGCCCTGGCCGTGGTGGCAGAGCGCAGCGGCAACGCCGTCGCCTGGTTCGCGCGCAGCATCGCCAGCGTCGTGAGCACGTGGCGGCAGAAGGATGCAGGCGGGTTCGAAGCCGCCAAGGGTGACGCCGACCCGCAATCCCTCTACATACGGCGCGGGGATATCGACTCTTATCTGCGCTGGGCGCGCACGGTGAAATGACGCTTTCGCATCGAGGAAAATCATGATCACCGCGGCGCAACTGCGCGCGGCCCGCGCGCTCGCGGGGATCGATCAGCGGGAACTTGCCGAACAATCGGGCTTGTCCGTTCCGACGATTCAGCGCATGGAAGCCAGCGAAGGCGTGATCCGCGGCAACGTGGACTCGCTCATGAAACTTATCAGCGCGCTCGATACCATCGGTATCGTGCTCATTGGCGACGATGCGACCAGCGGGGAGGGCGGGCGCGGCGTGCGCCTGAAGCGCAGCGCGCGGGAGTAGCGTATTGGCCTCACCCGCAATGCAGGAATTGATCGACGGTTATCGCGCCTTCCGGGGCGAGCGCTGGCCGGCAGAACGGCAGCGTTACCTGGACCTCGCGAAACACGGGCAGAAGCCGCAGACGCTCGTTATCACCTGTTCGGACTCGCGCTCCGATCCCGCGACCATCTTCAACGCGCGCCCCGGCGGCATGTTCGTCATCCGCAACGTCGCCGCGATTGTCCCCCCTTACGAGACCGATAGCAGCCATCACGGCACCAGCGCAGCCATCGCCTTTGCGGTGTTGAGCCTGGAAGTGAAGAACATCCTCGTCATGGGCCATGCGCAATGCGGCGGCGTGGCGGCGGCGCTCGACAATTCGATCGCGGCCAACGTGCCGTTTCTCAGCGCCTGGGTCGATCTTCTGAAACCCGCCGTCGCGCGCCTGCCCCGGCACGCGCACGATGCCCATACCCTGCTCGAGCAGGACGGCGTCCGCCTGTCGCTCGAACGGCTGATGGAATTCCCCTTCGTCGCCGAGCGGGTGAATGCGGGAAAGCTCGAACTCAACGGCGCCCGCTTCGGCATTGCGGACGGCAAGCTGGAATTGCTCGACAAGGAAACCGGCGCGTTCGTGGCGATGTAGGCCGCTCGTCGCGCTATTTCTGCGTCCAGTTTCCGCCAAGCGGCTTGTAATATTGGCCTGCCGGCACTCTCGCGAGCAATTGCGCGCCTGTTGCCTGCGCAGCGGCATCGGTCGATACGCCCGTCTTGGCCGCGGTTTGGCGATAGACATTCGCGCGCGCAGCGTTGATCGCTGTCACGGCCGCTGTTGTCGCGGCATCGGCGGTGCCCTTCACGAAGCCCAGATAGCCGTCGCCCTGTTCTCCGACCGTGCCTGCGGCTTTCGCGGCGTCCACGGTCGCCTTGTCGCCGGCAAGATCGGCGTACGCGGGCGCGCTCAGGATCGTCAGCGCTGGAATCGCGGTTCCCAGCGAGAGCGCAAGTGCGGCAATTCCCGCCCGAACGATGCGCAAAGAGTGATGCAGCGTCGTGTCCATGTCAGCCTTCCTTCGCATCAGAATATATCCGGGTTCTGCTTGATCGCCGTCTGGACTTCCTTGTCGAGCCTGATGCGCACGTCGGCGTCCAGCTTGGCGTAGATGTTGATCGGCGCCACTTCCACGCGGATGGTCGGCGTGCAAGCGGCCAGTGTCGCGGCAATCGATGCCGCAAATAGAATGGTGCGTGCGTTCATTTTCATTTTCCGCTTGTCGGCGTCGCGGCCAGGGCTTGTGACCATGCAGCCTGATACGATTTCAGAAGTTCGTCAAAATTAAGGGAGGT
>JBQCFD010000223.1:0-4195 GCA_051959625.1 Rhizomicrobium sp. | reverse complement strand
TTACCACCTCGGCTCCTGTGGGGGTGCGGGGGCGCCCCAACCTGGCCGGCCCCCCCGCGACCGTCCGGGGCGATCAGGAAATCGGCAGGCAGGCCTGTGCGTCCGCCGTGCGGATTGGCGTTGCCCATGGAGCGTTTGCGGGCCATGAAGTTTCCCCTGCCGATGGTTGGAGGTGATATGTGTCCGGTACCTGACAATTCATACGCGGACCCATCACTTGATTTTGTGGTCAGGATAATTATCTCATCTTGCCGACTGCTTGAGTCGCAGGGGGAGATCCCGACCGGTCGCCGCCGCTACATTGTGTCGTAATTGCAGGACGGGGAGGCCCCAGGTCCTCAATCTTGAAAACAAATAGTAGTAGGAATAATTTGGTAACGTACCAGATGTGGAAACAGTCGGAGAGGCGCTGGGGCAAAATCGACAAACAATTCCATTGCGTGAAATGTTGCGGCGCGGCATGAAAGTTTCAGCAAAAGTTTTCAGGTTTCGCCATGTCGAAATTCGACAAATCGAAGTTGCCCTCGCGCCATGTCACCGAGGGCCCCGAACGCGCGCCGCACCGCTCCTATTATTACGCGATGGGGTTGACCGAAGAAGAGATCCATCGGCCCTTCGTCGGCGTCGCCTCCTGCTGGAACGAAGCCGCGCCGTGCAACATCGCGCTGATGCGCCAGGCACAGGCGACGAAGAAGGGCGTGAAGGACGCCGGCGGCACGCCGCGCGAGTTCTGCACCATCACGGTGACCGACGGCATCGCGATGGGGCACGAGGGCATGAAGTCCTCGCTCGTTTCACGCGAAGTGATCGCGGACTCCGTCGAGCTCACCATGCGCGGCCATTGTTACGATGCCCTCGTGGGCATCGCGGGCTGCGACAAGAGCCTTCCGGGCATGATGATGGCGATGCTGCGCCTCAACGTCCCGAGCGTGTTCCTCTATGGCGGCTCGATCATGCCGGGCCATTTCCGCGGCCGCGATGTGACCGTGGTGGATGTCTTCGAAGGCGTCGGCATGTATTCCGCCGACAAATTCAGCGACGCCGATCTGCATGAGCTGGAATGCGTCGCTTGCCCCGGTGCCGGTGCCTGTGGCGGCCAATTCACCGCCAACACCATGGCTTGCGTCGCGGAAGCGATCGGTCTGGCGCTTCCTTACTCCTCCGGCCCACCAGCAGAAGTTCTCGCGCGCGATGACTTCGCGCTGAAGGCAGGCGGGCAGGTGATGAATCTTCTGGCGCAGAATCTCCGTCCCCGGACGATCTGTACACGGAAGGCTTTCGAGAATGCCGCGATGGTCGTCGCCGCCACCGGGGGCTCCACCAACGCGGCGCTCCATCTGCCGGCGATGGCGAACGAGGCGGGCATCAAGTTCGATCTGTTCGACGTGGCGGAGATCTTCCGCAAGACGCCTTACCTTGCCTCGTTGAAACCGGGTGGCCAGTACGTCGCCAAGGACATGTGGGAGGCCGGCGGCGTGCCGATGCTGATGCGGGCCTTGCTGGATGCGGGTTTGCTTCATGGGGACTGCATAACCGTGACCGGCAAAACGGTGGCGGAGAACCTGAAGGACGTGAAGTTCAATCCGGACCAGAAGGTCATGAAGGACGTCCCAAACGCGCTTGCGCCGACCGGCGGTGTGGTCGGCCTCAAAGGCAATCTTGCGCCCGACGGCGCCATCGTGAAGATCGCCGGCCTCAAGCACATCAAGCATCGCGGTCCCGCCCGCGTGTTCGATTGCGAGGAAGATGCCTTCGCCGCCGTTCAGGCCCGCAACTACAAGGAAGGCGACGTCATCGTTATCCGTTACGAAGGCCCCAAAGGCGGTCCCGGAATGCGCGAGATGCTCTCGACGACTGCGGCACTATACGGGCAGGGGGTCGAGAACATTGCGCTGATCACCGATGGTCGCTTCTCCGGCGGTACGCGCGGCCTCTGTGTCGGGCATGTCGGCCCGGAAGCTGCCGAAGGCGGCCCCATCGGTCTGCTGAGAGATGGGGATGTCATCACCATCGATGCCGACAACGGCACAATGGATGTCGAGGTTTCGGACGTGGAGTTGGCCGAGCGCCGCAAGGCGTGGAAGCCAAAAGCCCCGGCGTTCAGAACAGGCGCGCTGGCGCGCTTCGCGAAGAACGTCGGTCCGGCTCGCAGCGGCGCCATCACGACGCCGGGAGCCGCAGATGAGGTGCGCTGTTATGCGGATATCTAGCCGAAGATCGTCTTCTCTTCGCCCAGCCACAGCGGCGAGCGCGAGAGGTCGATGAATTTGCGCTCATCCTCCAGCAGCGCGAAGCCTGCAGCCTGACTTTCCGGCGTCGGCGGCGCCGTTAGGTCATCGAGGGAGTCCCACCAAAGCTCCGCCACGCCGTCATACATGTCGGGCGCATTCCGGCTTGCGCGAATGACCTCGTTGAAGGCGTTCGTAGCGGAATGCAGCTGCACATAGCGCCTTATGCGCAGCACCTCGCGATGCCTTGCCACAAGCGGCGCGTGATTGTTGAGCCAATAATCCTGAAACGCCTCGCGGCTCATGCCGGGAAGACGGTGGAGACAGAAGGTAAGCTTGATCATGGGGCGCTCGCGATGGCCGGCGCCGCCATCCTAGCCTCCTGTCCCGTCAGGAGGCCATGATGGCACGGACCTTCTGGCCAGCCTCGAGCCTTTCCGCGCCGCGGACGATAACATGATCGCCCGGTCCCAGCAGGCCCTTGACCTCTACAAGCGAGCCGTCCTCGGCGCCGGTTTCCACTGCGATCCGCTTGGCGACGTTCTTCTTGTCGACCTTAAAAATATAGGTGTTGTCCTCGCGCAGGATCAGCGCGTCGCGCGGCACGGCAAGCACGTTGCGCGGTTGCGCAGACGGGATGAGAACTCTCGCGGCATCTCCCACATAAGCGGAGTTGGTGGGCAGGGCGATCCGCAGTTCCAGCGTCCGGCTGGCGATATCGCCGACCGGCACGACAGCGCGGATATTTCCCTTGATCGGCTTGTTCTCGGCCATCACCACGATCGGCTGACCTTCGCGCACAAATCGCGAAGCGTCGATCGGTATCTGCGTGCTGACCTCGATCGCATCGGTCTCCACTAGGCGAACAATATCTTTTCCCGCTGCTGCATACTCGCCGATGTTGATCAGCCGGGATACCACACGGCCGGGAAATGGCGCGCGGATCTGGCTGTGATCGAACTGGTATTGGGAATGCTTTTCCGTAGCGCGTGCCTGGGCCAGAGCCGCAGTGTCCATGTCGCGGGTTGAAACCGCCTGATCGCGCGTGGCCTTCGCGATCGCATTCATGGAGTAGAGTTTCTCCATCCGCGATGCCTGCGCCCTGTCGTAGTTGAGCTGTGCGGAGAGGCGGGCGGCGTTCGCATGATCGGATGCGAGCTGCAGCGCGATCACGTCGCTGTCGATCTTCGCCACGACATCACCCTGCTTCACTGCCGTGCCGACCTCCGCCACCCAGGAAACCCGCCCTTCGACGTCGGAGGCGAGATGGGAATCGTTGCGCGAGACGATCGTGCCGGGCAGCGCCATGCTGGGCGCCATATGAACCATTTTCGCGGCGACGACCGTAACGGAGGGTCCGGGCGCCTGTTGGCCGAATGCGGGCTCCAGGATCAGCATGGTGACCACGGTTCCGGCTAGTAGAGTCCATTTCATCTCAAGGCCTCACGCAGCTTTCAGCGTTGGATTTGCCGGAGTTTGCGGCGCTTGCCGCAAAGCTTGCGGCTTCTCCCCGAGCCGCAGCATCGCGGGCATCAATACCAGTGTGAATACATGGCTCACGAGAATTCCGCCGACAATGACCGCACCCAGACCACGGTAGATTTCGGCGCCCGGGCCCGGCACAAGAACCAGCGGAAGCATACCGAAAACCGCCGTCAGCGTGCTGGAGAAGATGGGCCGCAGGCGGGTTTCGAGGCTGGATCGAACGGCGTCCACGCGGGACATGCCCTCTGCCTCCGCCTGTCGCGTACGAGCAACCAGCAGAATCGTGTTGTTCACCACGAGGCCCAACACGATGATGAAGCCGATCATGGTGATGAGATCCAGAGGCTGGAATGTGAACAATCCGAGGAGGCGCAGCGCTGCCATTCCACCCACTGTGCCCAAGGGCAGGGCAATGGTAGCGATGGCGGAGTCCCACACCGATTTGAAAAGCGCCGCCATGATGAGGAACAGCATGAGCACGG
>JBQCFD010000222.1:0-2918 GCA_051959625.1 Rhizomicrobium sp. | reverse complement strand
CGGAATAGATGGTGTTGGCAAGGGGAATGCGGTTGATGGCGGCTTCGATATAGCCCCACAGCTGCTGCCCGATCACCCGGCTCGTCACCGCGCCGATGATGTAGAGCGCCAGGAGCGTCACCAGCAGGGCGATCACCCATTGCACCTGGCCGTTCTCCAGTATGGGCGTCATGTCGGGGAACTGCTGTTCGATCGCCTGCGCGAAGGCGTCGGCGAGCGGACGGCCGGCATTCGAAAGCGTCTCGAGGAAGAAGTCGAACACGAGCCACACCGCCACCAGCGGAATGATGGTCAGCAGCCCGGCGATCAGGTTTGTCTGAAAATTCGCCTGGACCAGGGAGTTGCGGGTCGGCTTGTCCATTTTCGGCTCATGGCGCGCATCCCAGTGGACGGATTCGCGCGGAACCATTATCTCCCGGTTATCACCTTTTGCACATGCGGCCTGATATGGAACGGATACTGATCACTTCGGCATTGCCGTACATCAACGGCATCAAGCACCTGGGCACGCTTGTGGGCTCGATGCTGTCCGCTGACGTGTTCGCCCGCTTCAAGAAGGCGCGCGGCCATGAAGTGCTGTTCATTTGCGCCACCGACGAACACGGCACGCCGACGGAGCTCGCCGCCATGGAGGCGGGCAAGGATGTGCGTACCTTCTGCGACGAGCAGCATCTGCTGCAAAAGGCGGCTTGCGAGAAGTTCGAACTCGGCTGGGATTATTTCGGTCGTTCGTCGAGCCGGCAGAACCACGAACTGACGCAGCATTTCGCGCGCCAGCTCTGGAAGAACGGCTTCCTGGAAGTGCGCACGACGAAGCAGGTCTACTCCAATGCCGACGGGCGCTTCCTGCCGGATCGCTATGTCATCGGCACATGCCCGCATTGCGGCTATGAAAAAGCCCGCGGCGACCAGTGCGAAAATTGCACGCGCGTGCTCGACCCGATCGACCTCATCAAGCCGCGTTCAGCGGTGTCCGGATCGGAGGACATCGAGATCCGGGATTCGAGTCATCTGTTCCTGAAGCAGTCGCAATTCGTGCCGCAGCTTCGCCAATGGATCGACGGCCACAAGAACGAGTGGTCGAACATCGTCTATTCCATCGCCAACAAATGGCTGGAAGAGGGTCTGCAGGATCGCGGCATCACGCGCGACGTCGATTGGGGCGTTCCGGTGCCGGACGACATCGCGAACGGCCAGCTCAAGGGCAAGGTGTTCTACGTCTGGTTCGATGCGCCCATCGAATATATAGGCGCGACGAAGGAGTGGGCGGACGCGAACGGCAAGGGCAATGTCTGGAAGTCGTGGTGGTATGACGCGAAAGACGTCCGCTATTACGAATTCATGGGCAAGGACAACGTGCCGTTCCACACGGTGGGCTTTCCCGTCACCATCATGGGCTCGGGCGAGCCCTGGAAGCTGGTCGACCAGATCAAGGGCTTCAACTGGCTCAACTACTACGGCGGCAAGTTCTCCACCTCGGAGCATCGCGGCGTATTCATGGACTCGGCCATCGAGATACTGCCCGCGGATTACTGGCGCTATTACCTGATGGCGAACGCGCCGGAGAGTTCGGACTCGTCCTTCACCTTCGAGCATTTCGCCTCGGTGGTGAACAAGGACCTGGCGGATGTGCTCGGCAACTTCGCCAGCCGCATCACCAAGTTCTGCATAGCCCGTTTCGACGGCAAGGTGCCGGGCGAAGGCGAATATGGCGATGAGGAAAAGGCGCTGATCGCGGAACTCGACAAGCGTGTCGCTCAGTACACGGAGTATTTCGAGGCCATCGAGTACCGCAAGGCGCTGGCGGAGCTGCGCGCCATCTGGGTCGCGGGCAACGAATACCTCACGCGCGCCGCGCCGTGGACGCATATCAAGACGGATCGCGCGAAGGCGGCGGTGGCTGTGCGCATGGGCCTGAACCTCGTGCACACCTTCTCGCATCTGGCATGGCCGAGCATGCCGACGATGGCGCGCAAGATTCACGAGACGATCCAGCCCGTCGCCGGCAATGCGGCGGTCATTCCGTGGCCGTCCGATCCGATGGCGAAGGAACTGGATCAGCTCGAGGCCGGGCAGCCTATCCGCGCGGCAGACGTGCTGTTCGCCAAGATCACCGACGAGCAGCTTGCGGAATGGACGGCGCGCTTCGGCGGCGCGGAGACGGCATGACGATCTCTGTCCGCAGAATGGACGTGGCGGACGTTCCGGCGCTGCGCGAGCTGCGTCTGGAATCCCTGCGCCTGCATCCGGAATGTTTCGGCGCCGATCTGGAAACAGAAGAAGTCATGACGGTCGCGGACATGGCCGCACGGATGCACACCGGCTATTCCTTCGGCGGTTTTGTGGACGGTGAGCTTTCAGGCCTCGTCGTCTTCGTGAAACCGAACCGCAAGAAGACCGGCCACACCGGCGAGCTCGGCGCGATGTATGTACGCGCCGGCGCGCGCGGTACCGGTCTTGCGGATGCGCTGGTGGAAGCGGTGATTGACCAGGCCGTCGCCACCGGCACCGAACAGATCAAGCTGACCGTGAATGCCGAGAACCCGCGCGCCATCAAGCTCTATGAGCGCCACGGTTTCCGCACGATCGGCCGCTACCCGAATTCCCTCCGCGTGGGCGGCAAGACCTACGAAGAGCTCATCATGCTGCGCCCGGTGTCCGCTTCGGACTGAAGAAAGAGGGGGGCCCCACCCCCCCGGGGGATAGTTGCAAAACAACTACCGTATGCGGCACCCGCTTTTCGCGGGATCCACAACATCTTGGGATGGGAGAAATCTTTGCCGAAAAAAACAACGGCGGGCGTTAGTCCACCAGCGTGGACCAGCCGGCGGGGCCCAGCGCCTCCAGCGGGCGATAGCGCGACTTGTAGTCCATCTTCTCGCTGCCCTGGATCCAGTAGCCGAGATAGACGTAAGGCA
>JBQCFD010000221.1:0-9449 GCA_051959625.1 Rhizomicrobium sp. | reverse complement strand
TCTCGCACTCGCGCCGTGGGTACTGGTCGCGATCACCTTCCTTTGGACCCCGCCCCATTTCTGGGCCCTGGCGCTGTTCCGCTCCGATGACTACGCGCGCGCCGGTGTGCCGATGATGCCGGTGGTGGCGGGCAAGGCCAGCACGCGCCGCCAGATCTTCCTCTACACGCTGTTGCTGCTGCCCGTCGGCCTTGCGCCGGCTGCAATGGGTTTTGCCGGTCCGCTTTATCTGGCGAGCGCGGCCGTCGTGAGCGCCTGGTTCCTCTATGGCGCGGTCCGGGTTCTGTTCGAGCGCGACGCGGTCAAGGAACCGCAGGCGCGCAAATTGTTCGGAATTTCCATCCTCTATCTCTTTGTCCTGTTCGCGGCCCTGATCGCCGAAAGGCTGATCGGCATCGCGCCGCTGGGACATTGGATGTGAGATGGGCGAGGACGATATCGAGCAGCGCAATGCGCGGGAGCGCCGCAAGCGCTCTCTCGCCATCGCGCTGGTGCTCGGTGGGCTTGTGGTATTGTTTTTCCTGATGACGATCGTCCGCCTCGGCGGGCACGTCTTCAAATAGGGGCGAAAGAGGGTTTCATGTCGCACGCGGACGTAAAGCACGACTATCACCTGGTGAACCCGAGCCCGTGGCCCATCGTCGGGTCCTTCGCGGCCTTCTGCATGCTGGGCGGCGCGGTGCTATGGATGAACACCGATTACGCGGGCTTCGGCGGCTTCGCCGGCCAGCCCTGGGTATTCCTCATCGGAGTTGCGCTTCTGATCCTCACTTTCGTGGGCTGGTGGCGCGATGTCATCAAGGAGAGCGTGGTCGAGCACGATCACACGCCGGTGGTGAAGCTGGGGCTGCGCTACGGCATGGTGCTCTTCATCGCGTCGGAAGTGATGTTCTTCGTCGCGTGGTTCTGGGCCTATTTCAACACCGCGATCTTCCACAACGATGTCGGCATCTCGAGTTGGCCGCCGAGCGGCATCGTCACGCTCGACCCGTGGCACCTGCCGCTGCTCAATACGCTTCTGCTGCTCTGCTCGGGCACGACGGTCACCTGGGCGCACCACGCGCTGCAGCATGGCGATCGCAAGGGCGCGATTCAGGGCCTCATCCTTACCGTGCTGCTGGGCGCGTCGTTCACGGGCTGCCAGGCTTATGAGTACATGCATGCTCCGTTCACCTTCGGCTTCAACGGACTCGCCAAGGTGCCGTTCACCGATCCGGCGCACATCAACCTGGTGGCGGGCGTGGGCAATTTCGACGCGATCTACGGCTCGACCTTCTTCATGGCGACGGGCTTCCACGGCTTCCACGTGATCGTGGGAACGATCTTCCTGACCGTGTGTCTGGGCCGCGCCATCGCGGGTCAGTTCACGCCAACGCGGCACTTCGGCTTCGAAGCCGCCGCCTGGTATTGGCACTTCGTCGACGTGGTGTGGCTGTTCCTGTTCTCCTGCATCTATGTGTGGGGGGTGGGGCCGGTCGTTGCGACTTGACCACCTCTGAGCCAACCGCGCTTCGCGCATCGCTTCTGGGCCTCTGTCCGCGCTGCGGGCAGGGGCCTTTGTTTTCGGGCTATCTCTCCATTGGAAAGACATGCCCGCATTGCGGGCTGGACTATTCGATCTTCGATGTCGGCGACGGCGCGACCGTGTTCGTGATCCTAATCGCGGGCTTCATCGTCTGCGGCGCGGCGCTGGTTGTGGAGGTCAAGTATTCGCCGCCATATTGGGTGCATGCGCTGATCTGGCTGCCGTTGATCGCGATTCTCGTTCTCGGCGGTCTGCGTTTGGCGAACTCGACTCTCATGGTGTTGCAATACAAGAATCGCGCCGGCGAAGGACGGCTCGAATAGCGGGCGGAGAAAGGCCCGCGTTTCCCCCGCGCGCGTCTTTATGAAATCTATATTTCTCGACCTCTCTCTGCACGCTCGAATTGATACGCCTCAAAGCCGACATTGACGCTCTCATTTAGGGAGAACGTCATGCTGGATTTGGCATTCCTTGCAGGCGGTATCGCGCTGTTCGTGCTGAGCGCCTGGTATGCACGCGCCTGCGAATGGCTGTGAGGCGGCCATGATGCTCGACTACGTGCTCGGAGGCGTCGTCACGGTCTTCATCCTTGGCTATCTCGTCTACGCGCTCGTGCGTCCCGAGCGCTTCTAGGACATTCCCATGACCATCAATGGCTGGATTCAGATCGCGATATTCTGCGCGATCCTCTTCGTAATCACCAAACCGCTCGGCGGTCACTTGACGCGCGTCTTCAATGGCGAGCGGACATTTCTGTCGCCAGTCTTCGGCTGGCTGGAACGCGGGATATACAGGCTGTGCGGCGTCAATCCCAACGAGGAACAGCATTGGCTGACGTACGGTTTCGCGATGCTCGCCTTCAGCCTCGCGGGCTTCGTCATCCTCTATGCGATCCAACGGCTGCAGGGGGTTCTGCCGTTCAACCCGCAGCACATGCCGTCAGAAAGTGAACATCTGTCGTTCAACACCGCCATCAGCTTTGTGACCAACACCAATTGGCAGTCCTACGTTCCCGAGACGACGATGAGCTATCTGACGCAGATGGCGGGACTGACGGTCCACAACTTCGTCTCCGCCGCGACAGGTATTGCACTTGCCGTCGCGCTGGTGCGCGGCTTTGCGCGCCGCTCGGCAAAGACGGTGGGCAACTTCTGGGCCGACCTCGTTCGCTGCACGCTGTATATCCTTCTGCCGATATCCATCGTCGTGGGCTTGTTCTTCGTCTGGCAGGGCATGCCGCAGAATCTGCACGCCTATGTCGATGCGACGACGCTGGAAGGCGCGAAGCAGACGATCGCCCAAGGCCCGGTGGCATCGCAGGAAATCATCAAGATGCTGGGCACCAATGGCGGCGGCTTCTTCAACGCCAACTCGGCGCACCCATATGAGAACCCGAACGCCATCACCAATCTGGTGCAGATACTCCTTATCTTCTCCATCGGCGCGGCGCTGACCAACATGTTCGGCCGCATGGTGGGCGATGAGCGGCAGGGCTGGGCCGTCTTTGCGGTGATGTTCGTGCTGTTCCTCGCCGGCGCCGCGGTGATCTATGCCGCCGAGGCGCCCGGCAATCCGGCTTTCGCGGCGCTGCACATCGATCAGGCGCCGAGCGGTTTGCAGGCGGGCGGCAACATGGAAGGCAAGGAGGTCCGCTTCGGGATCGCCCAGTCTTCCCTGTTCGCCGATGTCACGACCGACGCATCCTGTGGCGCGGTCAACACGATGCACGACAGTCTGATGCCGCTCGGCGGAATGATCCCGATGCTCAACATCATGCTGGGTGAGATCATCTTCGGCGGCGTGGGGTCGGGTCTCTACGGCATGCTGCTCTTCGCCATTGTGGCCGTGTTCATCGCCGGGCTCATGGTAGGGCGCACGCCGGAATATCTGGGCAAGAAGATCGAGGCCAGGGAAGTGAAGATGGCGATGCTCGCCATCCTCATCCTGCCGCTGTCTATACTCGGCTTTACGGCGCTTGCGGCGGTGCTGCCGCCAGGTCTTGCCGGCCCGCTGAATGCAGGCCCGCATGGCTACAGCGAAATCCTCTCCGCCTACACCTCGGCGACCGGGAATAACGGCAGCGCCTTCGCCGGTATCTCCGCGAACACGCCGTTCTACGATTCGACGCTGGGTGCCGCGATGTTCATCGGCCGCTTCCTGATGATCATCCCGATGCTGGCGGCGGCTGGATCGCTCGCGGCAAAGAAAATCGTTCCGCCATCCGAAGGCACCTTCCCAACCCACGGCGGACTGTTTGTCGGCCTCCTCATCGGTGTGGTCCTGATCGTGGGTGGTCTCACCTATTTTCCGGCGCTTTCGCTCGGCCCGATCGTCGAGCATCTCACGATGAACGCCGGCCATCTCTACTGAGGTTCGCCATGAGCAGCATCGAAATGAAACCCATGGGCATCGAGAAGGTCCGCAAGCGGATGCCGACCGCTACGCTGACGGATTCGCGCATCGTGGTTCCGGCGATTTGGGAGAGCATTAAGAAGCTCAATCCCCGCACGATGGCGCGCAATCCCGTCATGTTCGTGGTCGAGATCGTGGCCACGCTCACCACGACCCTCTTCCTGCGCGATCTGGCGCAGGGCACCGGCGACCATCTGTTTTCGTTCCAGATCAATCTCTGGCTCTGGTTCACCGTGCTGTTCGCGAATTTCGCCGAAGCGGTGGCCGAAGGCCGCGGCAAGGCACAGGCCGACAGCTTGCGCCGAACCAAGGTCGACCTCGAGGCCAAGGTCGTTCCCAACAAGGACATGAAGGTGTGGCGCAAGGTGCCCGCGACGCAACTGGAACGCGGCGACCTGGTCCTTGTGGAAGCGGGCGAACTCATTCCGTCGGACGGCGATATCGTGGAAGGCGTCGCCTCGGTCGACGAGTCCGCCATCACCGGCGAAAGCGCGCCGGTCATCCGCGAATCCGGCGGCGACCGCTCAGCGGTGACGGGCGGCACACGCGTGCTGTCGGACTGGATCGTGGTGAAGATCACGGCGACCAAAGGCAACACCTTTCTTGATCGCATGATCGCACTGGTGGAAGGCGCCGAGCGCCAGAAGACGCCCAATGAGATCGCGCTCAACATCCTGCTGGCGGGCATGACGCTGATTTTCGTCTTCGCGGTGGCCACCATCCCGAGCTTCGCAAAATATGCCGGCGGCACCATGTCGGTGCTGGTGCTGGTGGCGCTGTTCGTGACGCTGATCCCCACCACCATCGGCGCGCTGCTCTCCGCCATCGGAATCGCCGGGATGGACCGCCTCGTGCGCTTCAACGTGCTCGCCATGTCCGGCCGCGCGGTGGAAGCGGCAGGCGACGTGGACACGCTGCTGCTCGACAAGACCGGCACCATCACGCTGGGCAATCGCCAGGCATCGGAATTCCTGGCGCTCCCCGGCGTCAGCGACGGCGACCTTGCCGAAGCCGCGCAGCTCTCGTCGCTGGCGGACGAGACGCCGGAGGGCCGCTCCATCGTCGTGCTGGCGAAGGAGAAATACGGCCTGCGCGGGCGGGAACTCGGATCGCACAACGCGACCTTCGTCCCCTTTACCGCGCAGACGCGCATCAGCGGCATCGACATCGACGGTTCGCATATCCGCAAGGGCGCTGTCGACGCGGTGCTGAACTATGTCCGCACCGCGAAGGGCTTTCCGCCGGCGGGCGACGCGGCCGCCGCGGCTGTGGAGACGCTGGGCCAGGAACAGGCCCGCAGCTTCCTCAACCTTGCCGAACGCATCGCCAAGTCGGGCGGCACGCCGCTTGCCGTCGCCAAGAACGAGAAGCTTCTGGGCGTCATCCATCTCAAGGACATCGTGAAGGGCGGCATCCGCGAGCGCTTCGCCGCGTTGCGCAAGATGGGCATCCGCACGGTGATGATCACCGGCGACAACCCCCTGACCGCCGCCGCCATCGCGGCGGAGTCCGGCGTGGACTCGTTCCTTGCGCAAGCGACTCCGGAAACCAAGCTCGCGCTCATTCGCGAAGAGCAGGCCAAGGGCAAGCTCGTCGCCATGTGCGGCGACGGCACCAACGACGCGCCGGCGCTGGCGCAGGCCGATGTCGGCGTCGCGATGAACACCGGCACCATGGCAGCTCGCGAAGCCGGAAACATGGTCGATCTCGACAGCGATCCGACCAAGCTCATCGAAGTGGTGGAGATCGGCAAGCAGCTCCTGATGACGCGCGGCGCGCTGACGACGTTTTCCATCGCCAACGACGTGGCGAAATATTTCGCGATCCTGCCGGCGATGTTCGTGGCGTTCTATCCGCAGCTCAATGCACTCAACATCATGGGCCTGCATTCGCCGCAAAGCGCGATCCTGTCGGCGATCATCTTCAACGCGCTCATCATCGTGGCGCTTATTCCGCTGGCGCTGAGGGGCGTGAAATATCGCGCGGTCGGCGCCGCGCAGCTTCTGCGCCGCAATCTTCTCATCTACGGCGTGGGCGGCATCGTCGTTCCGTTCGTCGGCATCAAGCTGATCGACATGCTCGTGACCGCCATCCACCTTGTCTGAGGAGGCATTCATGCTTCGCCAACTTCGCCCCGCCTTCATGATGATCGTGCTGCTCACGATCGTGACCGGCCTCGTCTATCCGCTCGGCATGACCGGCATCGCGCAGGTCCTGTTCCCGCACCGGGCCAATGGCAGCCTGATCGAGCGGAACGGCAAGGCGATCGGCTCCGAACTGATCGGGCAGAATTTTGCGAGCCCGAAATATTTCCACGGACGCCCGAGCGCGGCCGGCAACGGCTATGACGCAGCCAACTCGTCCGGCTCCAATCTTGGACCCACGTCCAAGAAGCTGATCGACCGCGTGAAGGCCGATACGGCCGCTCTGCAGAAGGAGAATCCGACCGCAGCGGTCCCGGTCGATCTCGTCACCGCATCGGCCAGCGGCCTCGATCCCGACATCACGCCGGCTGCGGCCTACTTCCAGGTGCCGCGCGTGGCCAAGGCGCGCGGGATTTCCGAAGACGCCGTGCGCAAGCTCGTTAGCGGGCATATCGAACAGCGCTTTCTTGGCGTGATCGGCGAGCCGCGCGTGAATGTGCTGAAGCTGAACATGGCACTGGATGCCATGCAGCGCGGCTAGGGTTGCGCTACAATAGGGAATGACCGAAGAGGCCACCCGTCCGTCTCCCGACGCACTGCTGAAACAAGCGGGCGGAGAAGGCCGCGGACGGCTCAAGGTATTCCTTGGCGCCGCGCCCGGCGTCGGCAAGACCTATGAGATGCTGAGCGAGGCGCGGCAGCGCCGGGTGGACGCGGGCGATGTCGTCATCGGCGTGGTGGAGACGCATGGCCGCGTCGAGACCGATGTGCTCACGAAAGGATTCGAGATCATCCCGAAGAAGCGCGTGCTCTACAAGGGACGCGTTCTGGCGGAGATGGACCTAGACGCCATTCTCACGCGCAAGCCGAAGCTCGTGCTGGTCGACGAGCTGGCGCACACCAATGCGCCGGGCAGCCGCCATCCCAAGCGTTACCAGGATGTCGAGGAGCTCCTTGAAAACGGCATCGACGTCTATTCCACGCTGAACGTGCAGCATCTCGAAAGCCTGAACGACGTGGTCGCGCAGATCACGCATGTGCGCGTGCGCGAGACGGTGCCGGATTCGGTCCTCGACCGTGCCGACGATGTGGAGTTGGTCGACCTCACGCCGGAAGATCTGTTGCAGCGGATGAAGGAAGGCAAAGTCTATTTCCCCGATGCCGCCGAACGCGCCGCGCAGAATTTCTTCGTGCCCGGCAATCTCACCGCGCTGCGCGAGTTGGCCCTCCGGCGCACGGCACAGCG
This sequence comes from Rhizomicrobium sp., assembly GCA_051959625.1. Taxonomy (GTDB): domain Bacteria; phylum Pseudomonadota; class Alphaproteobacteria; order Micropepsales; family Micropepsaceae; genus Rhizomicrobium. Next base: position 2,122 of record JBQCFD010000221.1, on the reverse strand, counting down.
CGTCGATGCCCAAATGGTCAATTACATGCGCGCCCATGCCATCCAGGGGCCGTGGGAAGCGGGCGAGCGCGTTCTGGTCTGCGTGGACGAGCGGCCGGGGAGCGCGGCCCTGGTGCGTTACGCGCGGCGCTTCGCGGACAAGCTGCGCGCATCGTGGGCGGCAGTCTATGTCGAAACCGCGAACTCCGCGGGGTTGAACGATTCCGAACGCGACCGCATCGCAGAAGCGCTGCGGATCGCGCAACGGCTGGGCGGCGAAGCGGTGACAGTCCCTGCCTCCGGCATGGCCGAGGGAATCCTGGCTTACGCTCAGGGCAACAACTTCACGCAGATCGTGGTGTCCAAGGCGCGCCGTTCGCGGCTGTCGGAATTCTGGCGGCGTTCGCCGGCGCTTGAGATCATTCGTGGCGCGGGCTCGATCGGTGTGCATGTCGTTCCGGATGAAGCGGAAACTCAATCCAGCGACATGGCGCGTTTTCTCGCGCCGTTCCATCCCACGCGCAGCGCCCGTGCCTATCTCGGCGGCTTTGCCTTTGCCGCCGGCGCGCTTGCCGTAGGCATGATCCTGCGGCAGTTCCTCGGCATCAACAACGTGGCGCTGGTTTTCCTGACCGGCGTGTTGGCGAGCGCGATCACATACGGTCTGTGGCCTGCGCTATTCACCAGCCTCATCAGCGTGCTGGAGTTCAACTTCTTCTTCCTGCCGCCGCTATACACCTTCCAGATTGCAGATCCCGAAAACATCAATGCGTTGTTTTTCTTCGCGGTCGTGGCTCTTATCGCCAGCAATCTGACAGCGCGCGTGCGCGCACAGGGCGTCGTCGCGCGCGAACGCGCCGAAGCGACGGAGGAACTTTATTTATTCGCCCGGAAGCTGGCGGGCGTGTTCACGCTGGACGACCTTTTGTGGGCCGCCTCGTTCCAGTTCGCGCAGATGCTGAAGGTGCGGATTGTCATTCTCCTCCCGGAGGGCGAAAGCGTCTCGGTGCGGGCGGGTTATCCTCCGGAGGACATGCTGGATGAAGACGACGTGGCCGCCGCCAAATGGGTTTGGGAACGCGGTCAGCCGGCGGGACGCGGCGCCGACACGCTGCCCGGAGGCCGGTGGCTATTCTTGCCGATGCGCACCGGCCGTGGCGTGGTGGGCGTTGTCGGCCTCGACAGCGACAAGCCCGGCGCGTTGCTCACACCCGATCAACGGCGGCTGTTCGATGCGCTCGCGGATCAGGCGGCGCTTGCCATCGAGCGCATCAATCTGGTGCAGGATATCGACCGCAACCGCTTGAACGTGGAAACCGAGCGCCTGCGTTCGGCGCTGCTCACTTCGATCAGCCACGACCTGCGCACGCCGCTGGCATCGATTCTTGGATCGGCCTCGAGCCTGAAGGCTTATGGCGAAACTTTGGACGATGCGGCGAAGCAGGAATTGCTGGGCTCCATCCTGGAAGAAGCCGAGCGTCTTAACCGCTTCATCGCGAACCTGCTCGATATGACGCGGCTCGAATCCGGCGCCATCGCGCCGAAGCTGGAGCTTGTCGATCTTGCCGATGTCATCGGCAGCGCGTTGCGCCGCGCGTCGAAGGTTCTCGCGCAGCATGACGTCGATCTTTCGCTGTCGCCGGGCTTGCCGATGCTGAAGCTCGATCCGGTGCTGTTCGAGCAGGCGATCTTCAATCTTCTGGACAATGCCGCGAAATACTCGCCGCCGGGATCGCGGGTCGCGGTGCAGGGCGAATTGGTCGGCGGGCGCGTTCGGCTCGCGGTGAGCGATAGCGGCAATGGCATCCCGGCAGACGATGTCGAGCGCATCTTCGACAAATTCTATCGCGTGCAATCGGCCGATCATAAGCGCGCAGGCACGGGCCTCGGGCTGGCGATCAGCCGCGGATTTATCGAAGCCATGGGCGGCACGCTCAACGCGGGAAACCGCAGCGATGGCCGGGGCGCGCAGTTCACCATCACATTGCCAGTGCCCCAAACAGGCGAAATCGGAGAACGCGCGGCATGAGTGCCACCTTACGGGTGCTGGTCATCGACGACGAACCGCCGATCCGCCGCTTTCTGCGCACCAGCCTGTCCGCGCAGGACTATTCCGTGCTGGAAGCGGAAGACGGCGAAAGCG
>JBQCFD010000220.1:0-14471 GCA_051959625.1 Rhizomicrobium sp. | reverse complement strand
CGAAGCTGGCGCCGATGATGTCGAGTGCGCAGGTTTCCGAGGTGATGATCGGCGCGCCGTTCAGCTCGCCCAGCACCAGCGGCCGCACGCCCCAGGGATCACGAACGCCGATCAGCTTCTTGGATGTCAGCGCCACCAACGAATAGGCGCCTTCGACCTGCTTCAGCACGTCGATCAGCCGGTCCACGATGGGGCCATAAGAGCTGCGCGCGACGAGATGGATGATCGTCTCGGTGTCGGATGTCGACTGGAAGATCGCGCCTTCGCGCACCAGTTCGGAACGCAGTGTGCGGGCGTTGGTCAGATTGCCGTTGTGCGCGATGGCGATGCCGCCGCCCGCGAGGTCCGCGAACATGGGCTGGATGTTGCGCGCCATCGATCCGCCCGTGGTGGAATAGCGTACATGGCCGACGGCGTTTCCGCCCTTTAGCTTCTCGGCGTGCGGACTGTTCTTGCCGAAGATGTCGCCCACCAGTCCGGGATGGCGTTCGGCGATGAATTGCGTGCCGTCATAGGTAACGATGCCGGCGGCTTCCTGGCCGCGGTGCTGAAGCGCATGCAGACCCAGCACGGTCAACGCGCCCGCATCCATGTGCCCGAAAACGCCGAACACGCCGCACTCCTCGTGCAGCTTGTCGTCGTCGAAGGGAGAGGTCGTGCCGTTCATGGCTTCTTCCCAGCGCCGCTCGTCTGTTGGATGAGCTTGTCTAGCGCCTGACGCTCATTCGCGCCATAGCTCTTTTTCGGGGTTTTGGCGTGGCTTTTGGCCGCTTGCGTGCTTCCCGGTTTGGCACGTGGCTGCGGTAATTCCTGGACGTAGACGCGGGATTTTCGCGATTGTTCGTCGCGATGGGCCTCGTATGCCGAAAACGCATGCGAATGGCGCTCCGGTATCAGCGAGAGCAGGACATCGCCAGTGTCCTGAACCATGGGCAGTGTCCACGCATGGGCGATCCAGTTGGGTTGCTTCTTCACGGGAACAATCAGCGTGAAGAGGATGTAGGCCATCGCTATCAGGATGAGCCCGCGCACCACGCCGAACACAGCGCCCAGCGAGCGATCCAGCGGCCCGATCGACGATGTTCGAACATTCTCGGCGAACCGCGCACTCAGGAAGGACAGCGGGATGAGCACGACCAGGAACACGCCGATATAGGCGACGATCTGCGCTGCCATGGGAGACATCGCGCCGTTCAGCAGCGGCGCGGCAGAAGGGGCGAAATAGAGCGTGGCGAACGCTGCTGCCGCCCAGGCGAAGATCGACAGCGACTCGGCAACGAAGCCCCGATAGAGCGCGAATATGGCGGACGCGAGCACGACCGCGACAACCACAAGGTCGATCCACTGGAAACTGAACGCCGCCATCGATTCTTATTTTACCACAGCCGCCGGGCGCGGCCCCCGCGCGGCACCCACGAATTGCGCCAGCTCGGCCACATCGGAGATGGGGTGTAGCGCCAATCCCACGCTTTCCGCCTTGGTTCCGGCAGGCACGACCGCGCGGGTGAAGCCAAGCTTGGCGGCTTCCTTGAGGCGCAATTCGGCCTGCGGCGCAGGACGCACATCGCCAGAAAGGCTGATCTCGCCGAAATAGACCGTGTCCTTCGGCAGAGGGCGGCCGGTGAAGGACGAAATCAACGCCGCCGCTGCGGCCAAATCTGCTGCGGGCTCGCTGACCCGCAGACCGCCGGCGACGTTGAGATAGACATCGTGCCCGCCCATCCCCAGCCCGCCGCGCGCGTCGAGCACAGCGAGGATCATGGCGAGACGGCTCGATTCCCAGCCCACCACCGCGCGGCGCGGCGTGCCATAGGCCGGCGCCGCAACCAGAGCCTGAATCTCCACCAGTAGAGGCCGCGTGCCTTCCATGCCCGCGAACACCGCATTGCCCGGCGCATTGCTGTGGCGGTCGCCGAGGAACAGCGCGGACGGATTGGCGACTTGCGCGAGGCCCGCGCCGGTCATTTCGAAGACGCCGATTTCATCGGTCGCACCGAAACGGTTTTTCACCGCGCGCAGGATGCGGAAGTGGTGGCCCCGCTCGCCTTCGAAATAGAGAACCGCGTCGACAAGGTGTTCGACCGCTTTGGGGCCGGCGATCTGTCCGTCCTTGGTGACGTGACCCACGAGCAGCAACGCCGCGCCGCTCGCTTTCGCATAGCGCACAAGGTCGAACGACGCGGTGCGCACCTGCGCGATGGTGCCGGGTGCTGCTTCCAGCGCCGACGTCCAGATCGTCTGGATGGAGTCGATGGCAACGATGCCGGGCGGCGGTTGCTGCTCCAGCGTCGTCAGGATGTCTTCTATGTTGGTGGCGGCGCCGAGCGCGACATTGGCGTCCGACAATCCCATGCGCGCGGCGCGCAGGCGCACCTGCGCCATGGCTTCTTCGCCGGAGATATAGACTGCCGTGCCGCCTTTCTGCGCGTAAGACGCGAGCGCCTGAAGGATCAACGTGGACTTGCCGACGCCGGGATCGCCGCCGATGAGCAGCGCCGAACCTGGCACCAATCCGCCGCCCGCGACACGGTCGAATTCCGCGGTGCCGGTGACGCGGCGCGGCGGTTCCTTATCGACCGTCTTGAGGTCTTCGAGGACGATCCTGCGTCCGCGCTTGCGCGGTCCCGCATTGTTGCCGGCCGGCGGTGCTGCGCCCTCTTCCGTGATCGTGTTCCAGCCGCCGCAGGCATCGCACTTGCCGGCCCATTTGGACGTCACGTTTCCGCAAGACTGGCAAACGAAGGTCGAAGACGACTTCGCCATCAGCCGCGGACCTCCATCTTGATCGGGCCTTCGGCGCGGCCGTGGATGAACTGATCGACATACGGATTGCCGCTGTGGTCGATATCCTTTGTCGGGCCCTGCCAGATGATCTTGCCCTTGTAGAGCATGGCGATGCGGTCGCTGATCTTGCGCGCGCTCGTCATGTCATGCGTGATCGAAACGGCGGTGACGCCGAGGTCCTTCACCGTCGAGACGATGAGATTGTTGATGACGTCCGCCATGATCGGATCGAGGCCGGTTGTCGGTTCGTCGAAGAACAGGATCTCCGGATCCGCGGCGATGGCGCGGGCGAGGCCGACGCGCTTCTGCATGCCGCCGGAAAGCTCGGCTGGCGAAAGCTGGGCGACTTCGCTGCCCAGGCCCACCTTGGCGAGTTTGTGGACGGCGACGTCCCTGGCCTTTCGCCGGCTCATGCCGCGGCCCTGGATGAGGCCGAAAGCGACGTTTTCCCACACCGGCAGGGAGTCGAAGAGCGCCGCGCCCTGGAACAGCATGCCGAACTTCCTGAGCACATTCTCCCGCGCGCGGCCGCCCATATGGGTCGTTTCCTTGCCGTCGACATATATCTTGCCGGCGTCGGGACGAATGATGCCGAGCACGGATTTGATCGTGACCGACTTGCCCGAACCCCATCCGCCGATGATGACGACGCTCTCGCCCTTGCCGACCTTGAGGTCGACGCCGTCGAGCACGACCTTCCTGCCGAACCGCTTCTTGACGCCTTGAAGTTCGATCTTCGTGTCCATGGCCATCACGTGTTGAAAAGGATGGAGGTCAGGACGTAGTTGGCGGCGAGGATGAGGATCGAGGACGACACGACCGCATTCGTCGTCGCCGTTCCCACGCCCTGGGCGCCGCCGCGCGAGTGGAATCCCGAGTAGCAGCCCATCAGTGCGATGATGAATCCGAACACCGCCGCCTTGATGAGACCCGAGGTCACGTCATGCGTGGTGACGAAATCCGCCGTGTTCTTGAGATAGACGGCGCCGTTGAAGTTCAGGCTCTTGGTCGAGACCAGATAGCCGCCGAGCACCCCGATGGAATCAGCGATGCCGACAAGGATCGGCATGGAGACGACGGCCGCAAGAAGGCGCGGCACGACGAGATATTTCACTGGATTGGTCGAAAGCGTCGTCAGCGCGTCGATCTGTTCGGTCACGCGCATGGTGCCGATCTCCGCCGCGATGGCGGCGGCGACGCGGCCGGCCACCATCAGGCCGGCGATGACCGGACCAAGCTCGCGGGTGATGCCCAGCACCACGATCTGCGGCACGAAGGACTCGGCGCCGTAGCGGTTTCCGCCGATGAAGATCTGCAGCGCCAGAGCGCCGCCGGTGAAGAACGCCGTGAGGCCCACGACCGGCAGCGAGAACCAGCCGATGCGCATGACCTGCTGCAGGATCAGATACCAATAGATCGGCGGCCGGATGATGCTGGTGACGGCATCGAAGGTGAAGCGCGTCAGCCGGCCAACCTCGGCGAGAAACGACAGCACGAGACGGCCGATCGCCGCGAAGACGTTCATCGCCCCGCCTCCACATGTTGCCGCGGCACGCGCGGGCCAAGCGAGGTCAGCAACTCCCAGTTCACGGTATCCGCCGAGGCCGCGGCTTCCTCCAGTGAAATCGTGTCGCCGAAGAATTCGATGTCCGCGCCGACTTTCAACACGTCCTGCGACACATCGGTGACGTCGAGAGTCGCGAGATCCATCGAGACACGGCCGACGATGGGCGCGCGGTGAGCGGCGATGGCGCCGAAACCATTGTTGCTCATGGCGCGCATCAAGCCGTCCGCATATCCCAAAGCGACGGTCGCCAGAATGGATTCCCGCCCGATCCGATAGCTGGCTCCGTAACCAACGCTTCCGCCACTGTCAACGCGCCGAAGCTGGAGGATCTTGCCCGTCAACGCCGCAACGACGGCGAAGGGATTGGACTTGCCCGGGATTTGCGGATTTCCACCGTAAAGTCCGATCCCCGGGCGCACCATGTCGAAGTGGTAATCCTTGCCCAGCAAAACGCCGCCGGAAGAGGCGAGACTGGCGGGCGCGGACGGCAGGCGCGCGAGCGCGGAAGCGAAACGCGCCACCTGCTCGCGGTTCATGTCTGACTCGCTGTCGTCCGCGCAGGCGAGATGGCTCATGAGAAGCACGAGGCGAATACCGGTGAGACGCGAATGGAGTTCGCCGGCGAGCGTGTTCAATTCGTCGTGCGGCAGGCCGAGACGATTCATACCGGTGTCGAAATGAATGGCCGCATCGTATTCGGTGCGCGCCGCGCGCGCCGCTTCGCTCCACAGCGCGATCTCGGTCAGCGAATTCAGCACCGGCGTGAGATTGTGCGAGACGAGCGCGGGAAGCGTTTCGCGTTGCGCGCCATCCAGAACGAAGATGCGCGCATCGCGGATGCCCTTGCGCAGCGCTATACCCTCGGAAAGACGGGCGACGAAATAGGTGTCGCAGCCCGCGCTGCGCAGCGCCCTGGCTGCTTCCAGCGCGCCTGTGCCGTAGCCGTCGGCCTTCACCACGCCGGCGACGGTGGCGCGGCCGCAAAGCCGCTGGATCGTCCGGAAGTTGGACGCAATCGCGCCCAAGCGCACGGTCAGCCGCGCGGGTTCGAAATCGGTGGAGCTCATGTGGGCCGGACCATTGCAGGAAGCGCGCGCCGCGGTCAAAGCCCGACCCGTTCTGGCAGCTATGAGCACCCCATTGTTTTCCTTCGCAAAAGCCTCTGGAGGACTTCAAATGTCGTGGCACCCCGTCCTGCAGGGCGGGCAGGACCGCGGCCAACGGCCAGTGGCGCCGTCGCCATCAGTCAAATAAGAACATTTAGAGAACGAATAGGAGCTCGTCAAGCCCCGATTTAACCAAACCCCGAACATCAACGGGCGCTCAGGGCCCGCCTGTCCCAAAATGGGGCTTCTGTTTGGAGTTGGCGACATGCGTGCGATGGCGTTGGCGGCAATGGGGGTTCTGATGGGCGCCGGCCTGGCAGGTTGCGACCAGACTCCGGCGCCCCAGCAGCAGACCGCGCAGATCGCGCCCGCTGCTCCGGCCGCGCCGGCACCCTGCCACTGCGGCGAGCGCGCCGTCCCAGACACACATATGACCAGGCTCTCTTACGCGCCGCGGCATCGCTACCGTCACCGGCATATGTGGGGCTATCACGGCAGCGGCACCTCGCGGTCCGAAGAGTCCGTCTTCGCCTACGACTATGTGAGTTCGTCGCGCGTGTCGTACTCCGAGAGCAGCGAGTCATACGAAAGCGGCGGCAGCTATGTTGGCGGCGGCTATGAAGCCAACGGCTATTACGCGCATGGCCATCGCTATTATCCGAACGGCATCGTTTGGGTGGACGGCTATGGCCGCGGCTATTTCGCCGGACAGCGTCCGACCGTCGCCCAGGAGATGACCGGCAAGCGCCAGTCCGTATGGCACGGATACGACAAGGATTGCCCGGAGCACCCGATCCAGTCGGACGGGTACTAGTCGCGCTTCACGATTGCTTCCGGCGGCGGCCCGAAACGGTTCTGGCCCGGGTCTCCCTTCCTCACGCCGAGCCAGATCGTGAAACCGAACTGGCAGATGACCGCGACCAGCCCCACGCCGATGATGAGATAGGCCACGCGGTCGGGGATCGCCGCATTCGTGTTCATCGATTCCAGCGCCACGATGGCGTTCAGGAAGGGCTGACCGCCCAGCGCGAGCCCGATCATGATGGCGATGAACATCAGCGCGACGGGGATCAGTGCGATCCATCCCGGCTTGCCGATATCATGCAGCCGGCGCAGCCAGGTGATGACCCACATGATGGTGATGGCCGCGCTCGCCGCTTCCATGCGAAGCGCGCTCAGCACGAACGCCGCCACGATCAGGAGTCCGACGGAAATCCAGTATTCCTGCCGTCCGCTGCGGCCCGTGAAGAAGGAGAACATTACGGAGTCCTTTGATCGCGACTTGGTGTTAGGCGATCCAAACCCTTCTGTCATCCCCGGGCGAGCGAAGCGAGGGGAAGCGGACCCAGGTGGCGGCTAGGGATTCTGATCTGCGAAAGCAAGGCTGAGCGGAATTTGGAACCGCGCGTGGACAACCACCTGACCCCTCCCCCACACCGTGCTCACGCGCGGTTGGGACGGCGGCATGATCAATTCCCGTCCGCCGCCAGATTCGAGAACCGGGTGAAACGGTCGTCGAAGAAAAGTTCGATCTTGTTTTTGGCGCCGTGGCGGTGTTTTTCGACGAGGACTTCGGAGCGGCGATGCACGCGCTCGCATTTCTCCAGCCACTTGGCATGCTCGGTGCTGCCGGGCTCCGGCTCGCGCGACTTCAGATAGTACTCCTCGCGGAACACGAACATCACCACGTCCGCGTCCTGCTCGATGGAGCCGGATTCGCGAAGGTCGGACAGCACCGGCCGCTTGTCGTCGCGTGCGTCCACGCCGCGCGAAAGCTGCGACAGCGCCACCACAGGCACATTCAGTTCCTTGGCCAGCGTCTTGAGGCCCTTGGTGACCTCGGTGATCTCCTGCACGCGGTTTTCGGCGCGGCGCGACGGATCGATGAGCTGCAGATAGTCGATCATGATGCAGCCGATGTTCTTTTCGCGCTTGAGCCTGCGCGAGCGCGCCGCGATCTGCGCGATGGAAATGCCGCCGGTGTCGTCGATATAGAGCGGAAGCGTCGAAAGCTCCTGCATCGTGAGGACGAATTTGTCCCACTCGCTTTCCGAGAACTTGCCGTTCCTGATCTTCCACATCTCGATCTCGGTCTGCTCCGAGAGGATACGGCCGGAAATCTGCTGGGCGGCCATTTCGAGCGAGAAGAAGACGACCGGCGCGCCGCGCGGCACCTCCGCGCCCGCCTCGATGTCCTGTTGATAGAGGCGCGCGGCGTTGAAGGCCATGTTGGCGGCGAGCGAGCTTTTGCCCATGCCCGGGCGGCCCGCGAGGATGAGAAGGTCCGACGGCTGCAACCCTCCAAGCAGGCTGTCGATATCCGTGAAGCCGGTGGTGACGCCCGAGATGCGCCCGCCGCGCGCCTGTGCCCGCTCCGCCTGCACCACTGCGCGCCGCAGGGATTCCGAGAAGTCGATCGGGCCTTCGCCATAGCGGGCGGTGTCGGCCAGCCGGTAGAGCGCCTTCTCGGCCTCCTCGATCTGGGCCTGGGCCGGCTTTTCGTGCGGCGCTTCATAGGCGTTGTTGACGACGTCCTCGCCGATGCGGATGAGGCCACGGCGCACGCCGAGATCGTGCAGAATCCGCGCATAGTCGCGCACATTGGGAAGCGCCGGCGCGGCCTGCGCCAGACCTGCGAGATAGGCGTGACCGCCCACTTCCTGAAGGCCCGGATCGGCCTTCATCGCCGCATGCAAGGTGAGCGGCGTCACGATCATGCCGCCGCCTTCGATCTGCGCCGACATCACCTCGAAGATGCGCTGGTGCAGGGGATCGTAGAAGTGCTCTGGCTTCAGAGAACTGGACACACGCTCCAGCGCCTGGTTGTCCACAAGGATCGAACCGAGCAGCGCCTGCTCGATTTCGATGTCATAGGGGACGTGGCGATAGGCTTCCTGTTCCATGGGGCGTGGTCGGCTTCCGTAGGGGGCGGCGTTCTTCGCGCAACTCCGGCAGCGAATCAATCGCTCGCGCGCACAGGCGGCAAGCATATTCCCGAATCACCCACAGCTAAATCCGCCGCGGATGCGCTTGCTTTTCCGCGAGGTTTTGCGCAGCCGTTCAGAGGAGTTCCGCGCGCCAGTCTTCCAGGATCGGATGGAAGGACAGCATTCGCGAAAGACGCGCGAGATGTTCGGGCGAGAAATAGGTCGCGCCGCGTCCGGCATCGCCCTTGTTGAAGCGCAGCGTGTCGCGCTCCTTCCAGGCGTTGTCGATCGCGTACTGGCATTGCGCGCGCGCACGCGCAAGGTTGGCGTGCCTGAGCGCCTTTTCGAGCGCCGCCGCCGGATCGGATTTGAATTCGCCATAGCGAAGGGCGCAAACATCGTTGGGATCTGCGCGCACCCAGGCGAGCCAGCTGGCGTAGTAGCTCACATACCAGGGCGCGATCATGTCGATCATGAAATCGGCCTTCTGCGCGTCGGTGAACTCGGCGAAAGCGTCGGGAACGACGCAATTCAGGCCCTCCGCCCGCGCCTCGGCGCTCTGGGCCAGCATGTCCCAATAGGATGCGAGCATGTCGGGGATGGATCGAAGCATGATGATCGGCCGGATGCCCATCACCTCCAGAAAATACCGGTTCGCAGCCAGCGCTTGCATGTGCGCATGCGCCACCAGAGGGCCATCGCACACGCCGCCGAGATAGTAGTTGAGGAAGACCGGCAGGTAAGGCTGCGTGTCGCGCCCGCCCTGCGCGTAAGAAACGCGAACGAGTTGGCCGCCAACCGCCTCGATGGCGGCGCTGCGCAGGAACGTGCCGGCCGCTTTCGGCGCGAAGGCGAAAAACAGAACCGGGCGCCGTGCACTCACCGCGTTGAGATAGCCGGCTAGCCCGGACGGGAACGAGCCGTCGGGCCGCGGTTGTGTGAAAACCGCCGTCACCGCCTTGCCGTCGATCGTCGCAGCCATGCCGCCCTTTCGGCCGAAACGAATCGGCCAGCGCGGACCATCATGGCAGGATGCGCCCGCCGAGATTAGGGCTCGACGCTATTGCCGGGGCGCCGCGCCATGACAACTGCGCAATGCGGTGGTCAGACGGCGCGCAGCGGCTTCGGCATCTCCTCCGTGCCCGCGAAACGCATTGTGCGTTCGTCTTCCAGCATATAGTCGCGGGTGATCGGCAGCGCGTCCACCTTCTTTGCGATCTGCACCTGGAAAACGACTTGCCGGTCGTAGCGGAACGCCATCTCGGCGCCCGCAAGATAGAACTCCCACATGCGGCAGAAACGTTCGTCGTAAAGCTGGGCCGCACGCGCGCGGTTTGCCTGGAACCGCTTGCTCCATTCCTGAAGCGTTTGCGCGTAGTGAAGCCTTAGCACCTCGACGTCGGTGACCATGAGCCCGCTGCGTTCGATGGCCGATGTCACTTCGGAAAGCGCCGGAACATACCCGCCGGGGAAGATGTATTTCGCGATCCAGCTGTTGGTCGAGCCGGGACCGTCGCTGCGGCCGATGGAATGAAGCAGCATCACGCCGTCGTCCGCGAGCAGGTCGCTCACCTTGGAGAAGAAGGCGTCGTAATACGGCGCGCCGACATGCTCGAACATGCCGACCGAGACAATGCGATCGTATTTCCCGCCGAGGGCGCGATAGTCCACCAGCTCGAAACGGCAGCGATCGGCGATCCGGGCCTGTTCGGCGCGCTCGCGCGCGATGCCGAGCTGTTCCTCGGAGAGCGTGACGCCCAGAACATCCGCGCCGCAATCCTGCGCGAGATTGAGCGCGAGCCCGCCCCAGCCGCAACCGATGTCGAGGACCTTCAGCCCCGGCGTGTCGAGATGCAGCTTGGCGGCGATGTGGCGCTTCTTGCCGATCTGCGCCTGTTCGAGCGTTTCGCCCGGCGCGGAAAAATACGCGCAGCTATACTGCTTGTCGCGGCCGAGGAAGAGATCATAGAGCCGCCCGTCCAGATCGTAGTGATGCGCGACATGCTCCTTCGCCTTCCTCGCCGGATTGAATTGCGAAAAACGGCGGGTATGGCGGCGGAAGCTGCGCACCAGCTTGTGCAGGCCGCTGGGCTGCGTCATGCCGAGGTTCATCATCAGCAGCGCGAGAAGATCGGCGATGGTGCCGCCCTCTTCCACCGTCACGCGGCCATCCATGTAGAGCTCGCCCAGGACGAGATCCGGATTGAGCAGCATCTCGATCGGAGCGCGGCGGTCGTGGAATTTCACGGTCACATGCGGCGATCCCCGGCCGAAGGACTCGCGCTTGCCGCCGGCGTGGATGACGGTGAGGGTTCCCTTGCGCATCAGGCGATTAAGAAGAATTCCCAGCATTCCCCAGCTCCATCTTTTGGAACGATTGTAAGAACAAAGCCCCACAGGCTTTCAATGCCGGAATGAGGCGTCGGTTCCTGAAAGATGTCCTGATGTACGTCAAAAAACCGGCGAAACCGCCGGTTATTTGGATTGACTGTGGGGTCTACCCCGGAAGAGCCCTTCGTAGATTTCCGGTCTGAAGCCGACCGTGAGCTTGCCGCCCACGTCGAGCACGGGGCGCTTGATCATGGAGGGCTGCGCCAGCATCAGCGCGATGGCCTTCTTCGCGGTGAGGTTCTCCTTGTCCGTGTCGGGAAGCTTCCTGAAGGTGGTGCCCGCGCGGTTGAGCAGCACCTCCCAGCCCACGGCGTTCGTCCACGCCTCGATCACTGCCCTGGCGACGCCCTCAGCCTTGTAGTCGTGAAAATCGTATTCGATGCCGCGCTTGTCGAGCCAGGCTCGCGCCTTCTTCATCGTATCGCAATTCTTGATGCCATAGATGGCAACCGCCTTTGCCACCGCTTCAGCTCCGTGCCGGGATGTTGAGCCCGCGCTGCACGGCGGGCCGGGCAAGGCCGCGCTCCAGCCAGGCCGGCACGGCCTTCAGCGCATCGTACTCGACGATTTCGCGCGCGCCGTAGAAGCCGATCAGATTGCGCACCCAGCCCAGCGTCGCAATGTCGGCGATGGTGTATTCGTCGCCCATGATCCAGTCGCGATCGGCCAGTCTCGTTTCGAGCACGGCGAGCAGACGCTTGCTTTCCGCGACATAGCGGTCGCGCGGGCGCTTGTCTTCATATTCGCGTCCCGCGACTTTGTGGAAGAAGCCAACCTGTCCGAACATCGGCCCGATGCTCGCCATCTGGAAGAACACCCATTCGACGGTTTCCCACCGGCTCGCGGGATCGAAAGGAATGAACTTTCCCGTCTTCTCTGCGAGGTACATCAGGATGGCGCCGGATTCGAAAAGGCCGATCGGCTTTCCACCGGGACCATGCGGATCGATGATCGCCGGGATCTTGCCGTTCGGATTCAGCGACAGAAACTCCGCTGTGTTCGACTCGTTTTTCATGATGTCGATGAGATGCGCCTCGTAGGGCAGCCCCGTCTCTTCGAGCATGATCGACACCTTCACCCCGTTGGGTGTCGGCAGAGAGTAGAGCTGGATCCTGTCCGGATCTTTCGCAGGCCAGCGGGCGGTTATGGGAAAGGAGGAGAGATCGGTCATGCTCGTGCTTTGGCGGATAACGGCCCGCCTTAGATAAAGCAGCGGTGCCGCCGATCAACCGCGCAGGCGGCGGGGTTATCGCAATGGCCAACAGCCGAGCCGATTGTGTGTCGTCTTGCCGAGTTCGGAATGGATCAGCACGACATCGCGCACCGGCCACGTGACCGGCGCAACCGCGTGCGGCTTCACGCGCACCTTGTCATAAGTGAGCGTGACATGCGGCTCGAAATCGCCGTGCGTGGCCCCGCCAAGCCCCGCATTCGTCAGCGCCGCGCGCAGGCCATCGTGCAGCGCGCGCCATTGCGCCCTCTCTCCCGTCAGCACGAAAGGATAGATGCCGGTGGAATTGCGGAAGGATTCCGCCCGATTGAAGGTGACGTCGAACGCGGGAACGCTCACCTGCGATGCCGCGCGGCTCGCAAGCGTGACGATCTCGCCGGGCAGCGCCGCCCAATCGCCCAGATGAAACAACGTCACATGCAGATGTCCGGGTTGTATGAGGCTGGCGGTGAAGCCATGCCGCGCCTTCATCTCTTCCGCCATCGCGTGGATCCGCGCGGCGGTGTGCGCGTCGGGCAGCGCGGCCAGGAAGATGCGATGCTTTTGCGAAGGTCCGAACTTGCGGCGCGAGCGGGGCGGCATCGCGGCACTGTAGCTGGTCCGCCGCGGCGGCAAAAAGAACAGGACCTGAAGGCGCGGTGTCCAGATATTCACTAATATTCTAATGAATATTGACCTGCCCGGCCTTGTGGCGGATGGTTTGGCCGTCGCACAGCAAGGGGCAGCAGCATGACCATCTCCCGCCGCGAAATGATCGCGGCCACCGCGCTCGGAATCGGCGCCACGCAGGTCGGAGCCGGCGCGGCAGAGACGCGCCGCGCGCTGCCGAAGGATTTCCTCTGGGGCACGGCGATCAGCGCCTATCAGAGCGAAGGCAACAACATCAACACCGATGCCTGGCTGATGGAGAACATGAAGCCTTCGCTCTACAAGGACCGCTCGGGCGATTCCTGCGACTCCTATCATCGCTATGCCGAGGATATCGCGATCGCGGCGAAGCTGGGCTTCAATTGCTACCGCATGGGGATCGAGTGGGCGCGGATCGAGCCCACTCAGGGCTTCTATTCGAACGCCGAACTGGATCACTACGCCAAGGTGCTGGAGACGTGCCGCGCCCATGGGCTGAAGCCGGTCGTGTCGCTCAACCATTTCACCGTGCCGCTGTGGTTTGCGGAACGGGGCGGCTTCACCACGCCGGATTCACCGGACATCTTCGCCGCCTTCTGCCGGAAGGCTGCCGAGCATCTGGGCGGACTGATGCACATGGCGATGCCATTCAACGAAGCGAATATCCAGCTTCTGGTGCAGATCATGCCGGGAATCGCCAAATATCTGCCGGTGGCGAACGCGGCCATCGCCGCCGCGGCGCAGGCGACGAATTCGCCGAAGTTCTCCAGCATGGCCTACGCCGATCCCTCCGTCTCCACGCCGTTGATGCAGGAAGCGCATCGCAAGGTCTACGAGGCGGTCAAAGCCGTGCGGCCGGAGTTGCTCGTCGGCATTTCGCTCACGACGCAGGACATCCAGCCGGTGGGGCCGAACTCGCTTGCCGAGGAATACACCAAGCGGCTTTACGGCGACTGGATCGACGTCGCCCGCACGCACGCGGATTTCGTGGGCGTGCAGCCCTACACGCGCTTTCTGGTGGACGACAAAGGCATCGTCATGCCGCCGAAAGACGCCGTGATCACGGATGCGGGCTACGAGTATTATCCGCAAGCGGTGGCGGGCACGATTCGCTGGGCGCACAAGGCGATCGGCAAGCCGATCTATGTCACCGAGAACGGGATCGCCACCGACAATGATGCGCAACGCGTGAAATTCATCGACGACGCCTTGGCGAGCCTGCGGGACGCCATGGACGACGGCATTCCCGTTCACAGCTATCTCTACTGGTCGCTGCTCGACAATTTCGAATGGACGTCCGGCTATTCCAAGCATTTCGGTCTGGTGGCGGTGGACCTTAAGACCTTCAAGCGAACGCCCAAGCCCAGCGCGCTCCATCTGGGCGCCATCGCGCGGGCAAACCGGATTTGACGCTTTCGCGCCCGCAGGCAAAACCTGCGGGCGTGAAGCGAAGGCGCCTAGGTCGGCAGCGGCGTGCCTGCCGGTTGCCGCGTCGCGATGTTGGCGCGGTTGAACAGGTTCACCGTTCCGATCCACAGCACCAGAGCAGCGAGCTGCTTCTCGTCGAATTGCTCCGCGGCCTGTTTCCAGACGGAATTGGGGACGGGATCGCGGCTGTCGAGCGTCGTGATGGCTTCCGACAACAGCAGCGCCGCGCGCTCCGCATCCGAGAAATACGGCGCCTCGCGCCATCCGGCGACGGCATGGAGACGCTCGTCGGTTTCGCCGTCCTGCTTGGCGTGCTTGGTGCCGATATCGACGCAAAAGCCGCAGCCATTGATCTGGCTTGCGCGCAGATGGGCGAGATGAAGCACCTTGGAGGGCACTCCCGCCTTATG
>JBQCFD010000219.1:0-3865 GCA_051959625.1 Rhizomicrobium sp. | reverse complement strand
GGCGGAGGCGCCGGGAATGGCGAGCAGCGCCGCCGACAGCAATCCGCCGCTGGAGGATTCAGCAATGGAGATGGTTTCTCCGCGCGCCTTCAGCCGTTCGGCGACCTTCTCCGCGAGTGGCAATAGAGTCTGCATCGGCGCTCCCCAATGCCGCAGACTAATGACATTCGCTCACACCTCAACTCCCTCTCCCCTGTAGGGGGAGAGGGAGTTTTTGCTTAAGCGTGGATTCGCGAGCGCGCCGTGGGGATCAGACGCAGCGTCTCCGTGGCTTTCACCTGCTTCGCAAGTTCGGACGGAAGCGCGACGGGCTTGGCGTCGGTGCTGTCGAACAGCGTGAAGGAAATGAAGACATTCTCGCCCTCGCGGATCGGCAGGCGCGGGAAATTGTTTTCCGCCGCTTCCGTCACGCAGGCGGAGAGAAGCTTTCCGCTCCCTGCCGCGATGCGCGCCGGCATGATCTCGCTCCACGCGGAGACGAAGCCGTCCGGCACCGCCGCGCCGAAATAGTGGATCTGCGCCAGCACCAGGCCCTTCGTCGATCCCGTGGCGCCGACCGGCGCGCGCTCGGTGTAGCGCGCGAAATCCGCGCCGCTCCATGCCGGTTTCAGCAACAGCACGTTGTCGCTGTCCACCATCGTGGGGTTGGCTTCGTTCCGATGCGCCTTCCAGACCGGGCCATAGTAGAAGTCGCCCAGCATCCTGGGCCGCGCGGCCATGTCGGGGAATTCGCGCAGCCAGACGAAACGGTCCGGATTGTTCGCGTCGCGGAACATGCCGGGCAGGAACATGCCAAGCGACTCCTGGCTCTCCACGAATTCGCGCTCGAACAGATCGATCAGCACGTCGCGCTTGCCGGGATGGAGCGTGTATTGACGCAGTTCGATGACGGGGCGATGGGCGCGGCTAAACTGCATGACCCAGTTCGTCTCCCACGTCCTGCCGCCATCGGGCGAGAACGCCTGCTCCCATTGCGCGGCGTCCGGTCCCTTCGGCATCCAGAGGAAGCGGACCTTGATGGGCTTATCGTTGAACGTCTGATCGGAAAAGAACGTGCCGACGCCGTTCTCGAACTGGCCCAGCATCGGCGGATCGAGCGGCGCCGTTGGCGTACGGCTGTCCACCCACCAGATCGCCCAGCTGTTCGTCTTGGGGTCGAAAGCGCGCACCGTGACGGCCCGATAGGGATCGCCGGGCTTGTCGAGCACGTTGTCGTCGACATTGCCGAGACCTCCGAGGAGCGGCTGCGTCTTCGTGGTGCCGTCGAACTCCAGCCATTCGGTGCTGCCGGCAAGCCGCGCTTTCAGATAGCGATGGCGCACTTTCCAGTCGCCGAAGAAGAAATCGAAGTCGTGGGAATGATCGTCCACAGTCATATCCTTTGCGGTTGCGGCGGCGAGAGCGGAAGGAGAAAGCGCACCTGCCGCCACCAGCAGCGACAGGTGCATCACATCGCGGCGGTTCACGGGCTCGCCTTCCCGGAGACGCGCGTAAAATCGGATGTCCAGTTGGTCTCCCATGTCTTGCCACCGTCGGCGGAGAACGCCTGCTCCCAGTGGCTGGTGTCGTGCGTCTCCGGTTTCCAGATGAAGCGGACCTTGATGGGCTTACCGCGCAGCGTGTCGTCGGCGTAGAAGGTGCCCACGCCGTTCACGAAGCGGCCGCGCACCGGCGGATCGAGATTGATGGCCGGCATGCGGCCGTCGAGCCACCAGATCGACCACAAACCGGTCTGCGGATCGTAGGAACGTATCGTTACGCCGCGGTAGGTGCCCGTCGGCTTGTAGAACACGTTGTCGTCGACATTGCCGTAGCCGTTCAGCGTCAGCCACGCCTTTTGCGTGCCGTCGAAATCCATCCAGTCGTGGCTGCCGGCAAGGCGCTCCTTCAGCACGCGATGATGCACGCGCCATTCCCCCGCCACGAAATCGAAATCATGCAGGCCCGAAAGATCGGGCTTGTGCTTTTCGGCCGGCGGCGCATCGGCGTTTGCGAAGGCCGGCGACGCGGCCAGCAGGGACAGGGCAAAAAGGGCGGCGAATCTCATGGAAACCTCCTCCGTGTTGCGGGCGGAGGTGTAAGGCCTTAAACATGACATCGAATGTCATGTATTGGGGATAGCCTCAAAAAATGCTCGCGAGCCGGCTCCTCTCCATCCTGATGCTGCTGCAGGCGCGCGGCCGGATGAGCGCGGCGGCGCTGGCGCAGGAGTTCGAGGTTTCGGTGCGCACCATCCACCGCGACATCGACCAGCTGAGCGCGGCCGGCATTCCCGTCTATGCCGAGCGCGGGCGCAGCGGCGGCTTCGCGCTGATGGACGGCTACCGCACCAAGCTCACCGGCCTCACCCAGCCGGAAGCCGAGTCCTTGTTTCTTGCCGGACTGCCCGGACCGGCCGCGCAGCTTGGATTGTCCGATGTGCTGCATGCCGCGCGGCTGAAGCTGATGGCGGCGCTGCCCGCGAACATGCAGCCGAACGCGGAGCGCATCGCTTCGCGCTTTCATCTCGACCCCGTCGCATGGTTCAAAGGCATCGATCCCTTGCCGCAATTGCAGACTGTGGCGAGAGGCGTGTGGGCCGAGCGCTGGCGAAGCTGCGCTACCGCAACAGCGGCGAGATCTATGGCCGCAAGCTCGGGCCGCTCGGCCTCGTTCTGAAAGGCGGCGTCTGGTACCTCGTGGCGATGAGCGGCAAATCCATCCGCACTTATCGCGTGGCACAGATGCTGGACGTGGAAGTCAGCGAAGAACCCTTTGCGCGGCCCAAGACTTTCGATCTCGCCGAACATTGGGAAACCTCGTCGAGCGCCTATGAAGCGGGCGTCTATCGCGCCCAAGCGGAGGTGCGGATTTCGCCGCGCGGCATGGGCCGGCTGGAAGTTCTGGGACCTTATGTTGCCGCCGCGGCGGCCGACTCCGCGGGCGAGCCGGACCGCGACGGCTGGGTGCGCTGCCGCGTGCCGCTGGAGAACTTCGACATCGGCGTGCGCGACATACTCAGGCTCGGCGAGGAGGTGGAGGTGCTGGAGCCTCCCGCTTTCCGCGCGCAGGTTGCAAAGACGTTGAAAAACCTGGCCGCTCGCTATCGCGATTGAACCAACAGACCTCCCTCTCCCCCTTTGAGGGGGAGAGGGTTCGGGCGAGGGGCTGGCGCAGCGTGCAAAATGTTTCCAGCAGAGTGCCGGTGGAGAGCCCCCCTCACCCGGCCCTCTCCCCCTGAAGGGGGCGAGGGAGCTCTTTTTGCCTTGGCAGCCTTGGTCCCAACGGAAGCCTTGGACCTTCTTTCAACCATGCTAGCGTGGATTCGAGGAACGCCAGACTTGTCGACAACAGAAGCCACACCGACACCTTTCTTTCATGCGCCGCGCCGGGACACGCCGTTCGCGCTGCGCATCGCGATCACCTGCGTCATGGTCGGCATGTTCATGCAGATGCTGGACAGCACGATCGCCAACGTCGCGCTGCCCTACATGCAAGGCAGCCTGCAGGCGAGCCACGATCAGATCACCTGGGTCCTGACCTCCTACATCATCGCGTCCGCGATCATGACCGGCCCCATCGGCTGGCTCGCGTCGCGCTTCGGGCGGCGCGAGGTCTTCCTCGTATCGCTAATCGGCTTCACCGCGACGTCGGCAATGTGCGGACTGGCGCAGAACCTGGACCAGATCGTCATCTTCCGGCTTGCCCAGGGCGCATTCGGCGCGGCGCTCTCGCCCTTGTCGCAGGCGATCATCCTCGACCGTTATCCCATCGAGCAGCGCGGCAAGATCATGGCGGTGTGGAGCGCGGTGATCATGCTGGGGCCCATTCTCGGCCCGACACTGGGCGGCTTTCTCACCGACAATTATTCGTGGCGCTGGGTGTT
>JBQCFD010000218.1:0-7451 GCA_051959625.1 Rhizomicrobium sp. | reverse complement strand
CGCGACCTTGCGGATCTGGCCCGGCAAGTTCGGAAAGAAGGTTTCGCGTTCGTACTTGGCGCCCGTTAGCGCGGCCTGGTGCCAGAGGCCCAGGCCTGCGAGCAGCACCGAAACAATCGCGACGACGGCGAGAATCGCCAGATTGCGGCGGCGCGGGTCCGTCCTGAGTGCGTCGGCCATGCTCATGCCCGCACCGCCCGCGCGCGGCGCCGCCGCCGGATATAGGCAAGAACGATTGCGAAGATCGCCACCAGTATCGGCACCAGCGCGATGTTCACGATGGCGAGGAAGGTGCCCAGCGCATCGATATTCCGGCTCAGGCTCGCCTGTACGTCGCGGAGCTGTTCGCGGGTCTGGGCCATGTCGTGCCTGAAGCGCTGGATTTCGGTCTGCTGTGCGGGCGTGACCGTCTTGGGGTTCTGCCCGTTCGCGGACTGACCCTGTTCGAGCGCGTGCAGGCGCTGCGCGGTGTCGTTAAGGCGCGCCTGCAGCGCATCGGCTTCCTGCTGGAACTGCGCCTCGGCGTCCGCCTGCATCTGCTTGACCACGGTGAAGGGCCGGTCGCTGGAGGCGCGCGTGCGCAGTGAGATGAGATCGCTCGATCCCGTCAGGTTCTCCACCGCGTTCAATACGAAGGCGGCGTTGTCGGCAAATGGCGAGGCCATGCGCTTGCCGAAGAGATCCTGCACGTTCACCCAGAAGCGGTCGGCGAAGATGTCGGTGTCCGCCATCACGATGACGTTGATGTTCTTCGCGGACTTGATTTTGGCGATTTGCGGGAACGCCGTTTTCGCTGGCCCCGATATCCGAGCCGCGATGGTGTAAGGCGAGCCGGCGGGATGGATGTCGCCCCAGAGCTCTTGCGGACGTACGCTGGCGCGCACCTCCGCAGCGTCCAGGAGACCGGCCTTGTCCGACGAAGACACCATGGGCGTGAATGTCGTGGTGGCGCCTTTCGCCGGCGAGAGGGCGCCCGCGCTGGCGAGATTGAGGACCTGAAGGTTGGCGGTGACCTGATCGCTGTGGTCGAAATTGTCCGCATCAAGGTGCAGCCAGATCGGATAGCGCATGGTCGGGTTGCGCGGATCGCCGGAGGTTTGGACGACCTGCGCCAGGTCTTCGTCGGCGAGGACCTTTTGCGGATTGTAGACGATGCCCCATGCGCGGAAGAGCTGTGGCAGGTCCGAACTCGTCGGGCCGCCTTGTCCGGCCGATGCGGCCATCTCGGAATTCGGATCGACGAAGATCAACGCACGTCCGCCGCCCAGCACGAACTGATCGATCGCCAGGCGCTGCCGGGCGTTCAGATCGCCGGGCTGCGCGACGACGAGAACATCGATGTTGTTCGGAATGGCCGTAAAGCCGGGATCGAGCGTCTGGGTGTCGTAGCTCTGCTGGAGCTGCGCGTAGATCATATTGGGCTGCGGCCGGCCACCCTGCAGCGTCGCCTGCATTCCGCCGCCATCGAGCGACAGGCTGGAGAGGATCGCGACCTTTGGTTTTTTCGGATTTGATAGCCGGTAGATCAGCGAGGACAGATCGTATTCGAGGTAAGGCTCGCGCTTCGCGTCGAAATAGGGAACGACCTCCTTGCCGCCGATCGTATTTGTGGCGACGAGGCCGAAATAGACCGTCTGTCCATTGTCGGTCGGCACGGCGGTGAGGCCATTCGCATCGGCCTCGTCTTCCTTTTCCGGTGACTTGGGATCCGGGACGATCTCCTCCAGCACGATCTTGCCGCCGCTGCGCGCCACATATTCTTCCAGCATGTCGTGCACGCGATGGGCGTAGGCGTCGACCGGCGCGTAGTCGACTGCGACTTTCTTCGAATAGTAGAAGCGCAGAGTCACCGGCTCTTTCAGGTTGTCGATGATATGCTTGCTACCGTCGGAGAGCGTGAACTGCCCGTTTTGCGTGAGATCGAGCTTGGCGTTGGTGATGCCGGTGTTCGCCGCGATGTTGATGGCCACGAAGATGATCGCGGCCAGGACCGTGGCCCAGATGGCGTAGCTGCGGCGCGAAATCGGCGTCATCGCGTCAGCCCGTCCGCTTCAGGTCGATGACCACGATGTTCACCGTCAGGAACAGGGCGATCAGGGTGAGGAAGTAGATCACGTCACGCAGGTCGATGACGCCTGCTGTGATGGAGGAGAACCGGGTGAGGAAGCTGAACGAGGCGATGGTGTTCAGCACCACCAGCGGCGCCCAGTCGTGGAAGAAGCTCAACACCACCGGCGCGCCGGAAACCGTGAACAGGAAACACACGACGACGCTGACAACAAACGCGATAACCTGATTGCTGGTCATGGCGCTGATTGCCGCGCCGATCGCGAGATAACCGCCCGCCATCAGGAAGCTTCCGATATAGCTCGCCAGGATCACGCCGTTGTCGGGGCTTCCCAGGAAGTTCACCGTCAGCCAGATCGGGAAGGTAAGCGCCAGCGCGATTCCCGTGAACACCCACGCCGCAAGAAATTTTCCGACCACCGCGGTC
Source organism: Rhizomicrobium sp. (assembly GCA_051959625.1). Classification (GTDB taxonomy): domain Bacteria; phylum Pseudomonadota; class Alphaproteobacteria; order Micropepsales; family Micropepsaceae; genus Rhizomicrobium. The sequence goes on along the minus strand of JBQCFD010000218.1, from coordinate 4,957 downwards.
CACAGAGGAACGGGGAGCGTTAGCAGCAACTCCATCGTTCCGGTCTGGCGCTCTTCCGCCCACAGCCGCATGGCGATGGCGGGAACGAGGAAAAGATAGAGCCATGGGTGATATCCGAAGAACACCGTCAGGTCGGCTACGCCGTTGGTGTAGAAATTGCCGATGTAGAAGGTGAAGGCACCCATCACAGCTAGGAAGATCACGATGAACACGTAAGCCAGCGGCGTCGCGAAATAGGTCGCGAACTCGCGGCGGAAGATGGTCCATACCTGGCTCATGCGCGCGCCTCGCGGGCACGTGCGGCGTCATGCGTTGTGATGGCGCGGAAAACTTCATCGAGCCGTCCGGGCTCGGCGTAAAGCTCCTTCACGTCCCACTTCTCGGCGACGGCGAGCCGGCTCACGTCCTCCACCAGCAATGCGCCGCTTTTGGGAAATGCGGTGAGCTCGGCGGCGCCACCTGCGATGTTCTGCTCTACGCTGGCGACGCTGGCGAGCGTCCTGAGTTTTGCCGTAATCGCAGCCGCGGCGGCAGGAGGGACCGAGAGCGTAACCGCGTTGTGGTACCGCGAGCGGGCGAGAAGTTGCGACGGCGTCCCATCCGCGACGACGCGGCCGCGGTCGATGATGACGGCGCGGGTGCAGATCGCCTCGACTTCCTCGAGCAGATGCGTGGAGATTATGATGGCTTTCTCCGGCGCCATCATGCGAATGAGATCGCGCACGGAATGTTTCTGGTTGGGATCGAGCCCGTCCGTCGGTTCATCCATGATGAGCACGGGCGGATCGTGCAGGATCGCCTGCGCCAGGCCGACACGGCGCTTGAACCCCTTGGACAGCGTGTCGATGGGCTGATCGAGCACCGGGTCCAGATCGGTCTTGGCGACCGCGGAGTCGACGCGCTCCCTGATCGCAGCGCCTTTGAAGCCCCGTACGCGCGCGATGAAGGCGAGGAATTGCTGCGGAGTCATGTCGCCATATGCCGGCGCGCCCTCGGGCAGGTAGCCGACCAGCTTCTGCGCCGCGATGGTATCGGTCTCCACATCGTGTCCGCACACGCGAGCCCGCCCGGCGGTCGGTGTCAGGAATCCGGTGACCATTTTCATGGTGGTGGATTTTCCCGCGCCGTTCGGCCCGAGGAAGCCCAGCACCTCGCCTTTGGCCACCTTAAGATCGATGCCCGCCACGGCGGCGACGGGGCCGAAACGTTTGGTGAGGCCTTCGATTTCAATCATGGGCGGAACTGAAGAAATCTCGCACGGAACGGCATTACCGGGAATCGGGCCCCGCTCGCAAGGCAAAGTTCCTTACGGATAAGTCAGGGCCTCGCGCGGGATTGTGATGGAAAGAACTGCCGCCCGCATCGACCACCATGTTGATCGCGTTGTGGAAGCAGGGAGAATGGGAGTCCCGCTCTTGTTCGGAGTGCCGCGTGATCGATGTCCGAATTCTTGTCCGCGCCGCTGTCGTGGGCGTCGTCCTGCAGATCGTGCTGATGGTGCTGGTGCATGTGAGCACCTATTTCGAGCGCCACATATTCCTGCTCGGCGGCATGACGATTGCGGCCGTCGCCGGCTATCTCTACGCGATGGATACGGGCAAGGGATATTTCACGAGCGCGACCATCGCGGCCATTGTGGGCGGTGTCTGCGCGCTGATCGGCGTGGGATTTTCCGTGGTGCTGCATGATGCGCGGCAAAGCGTGATCCCGTTCTTCACGGCGATCTGCGTGGGCACAGGCGCGGTGGGCGGCCTGTTCGGCCAGATGTCCGCCAATCTGCGGAAGATGGGCGGCAACTACTAGACGCGAAGCATCAGCCCGCCATCCACCACTAGGCCGTGGCCGGTGACGAAGCCGCCGTCGTCGCTCGCCAGGAACAGCGCTCCGCGCGCCAGATCGATGGGTTGTCCGAGGCGCCGCAAAGCTGCTTTCTTCGCCCAGATCTCCGCCACATCGGGCCGCGCGTCCCACAGGCCGCTGGTCATGCCTGTGCGGATCGCGCCTGGTTCCAGATAATTCGCCGTGATCCCGAATTTGCCGAGTTCCAGCGCCAGCGTACGCGTGAGTCCCGCGACGCCGGCTTTCGACGCACAATAGGCGGCGAGGCCGTAATCGGTCCCTTCGGCCATCACCGAGGCGACGTTGATGATGCGCCCCGCCGGCGACTGCTTCAAATGGGGCAGCGCTTTCTGGCATAGCCGCATCTGCGCAGAGAGATTCACATTCAGCGTCCGCTGCCAGATTTCCTCGGTGAGTTCTTCGATGCGCGAATTGGATGCGACGCCAGCGTTGTTCATCACAATGTCGAGCCGTCCGAAGCGTTTCACCGCTTCGCCCACGATCGTATCGGCGGCGTCCATGTCGCCGACGCTTTTTTCCAGTGTCCCGATGTTCGGGTGATCGGCGCCCAGATTTTTTCCGGGCAGGTCGACGGCGAGGACCTTCGCGCCCTCCTGGGCGAAGAGATGTGCGGTGGCCTTGCCGATGCCCGACGCTGCGCCCGTCACGATGGCCGCGCGGTCCCTCAAGCGCATGGTACTCTCCTCGATGGTTCTGGAGAGCAGGGTGGCCTGAAGCGGTGAGGAAGGAAATGTCGACTGACCATCACAACCCAGTAGGGGCTGGGGGGCAGATGTCTTCCGGGCTGCGGGTCAGTCGACAGGGAAGTTTTTGACTATTGATCGCGGCGTGAACAGGACCCAAAAACGGCTATTTCGCGACTTCATCATCATATGACTTGTATATTGATGATTATTTGATTATATGGCTGTGACAAAGTTGGGATAACAACCATGGGACGAATGCTGCGCGGAAGCGATCAACTGGAAGCATATGTGGATGCGAATGGCGCACGCGAATCAGCGGCGCAGATTCGCTGTCGCGAGGAAACCGCGACGATGCCGATGGCCATGATGCAGATCGGCGCCGATCAGGGCGCGTTTATGGCGCTCACCGCGAAACTCATTGGCGCGACGCGCTATCTGGAGATCGGTACCTTCACCGGCTACAGCGCGCTTTCGGTCGCGCAGGCGCTGCCGGCGAATGGCAAGGTTGTGTGTCTCGATGTGAGCGAGGAGTTCACTGGGCGCGCCCGCAAATATTGGAAAGAGGCGGGTGTGGAGTCGAAGATCGATCTGCGCCTCGGTCCCGGCGTGGATGAAATGGACCGCATGATCGCGGCCGGGGAAGGCCCGTTCGATTTCATCTTCATCGATGCCGACAAGCCGAACTACGACGCCTATTACGAGCGCGCGTTGAAGCTGCTGCGGCAGGGAGGCCTGATCGCGCTGGACAACATGCTGTGGAGCGGCGCAGTGGCCGATCCCTCCAACACCGACACGAACACCGTCGCCATCCGCGCACTGAACAAAAAGATCCACGCCGACGATCGTGTGGACGTGGCCCTCGCAACCATCGGCGACGGCGTGATGCTGGCGCGCAAGCGATAGGACTTGCGGGGAGCAATGCGGCGCACCACATCTCGACCGTTGAGGGATGGACGAGGAGCGGCGTTGTGAGATCATTCGTGGTAGCAGCGGTCGCGGCGCTGGCTTGCATACCAACTGCGAAGGCCGCGGACGCGCCCAAGCCCACCAACCGCGCCGAAGCCACCGATGTCATTCGCGGCTTGCGCCGCATCGTCACGCCGAACGGTATCGAGCGCGCCGAAAAGGTTCGCATCGGCGGTATCTATCAATGGGTCACCATTCGTGGCGACGACCGGCGCAATCCCGTGTTGCTGGTCCTGCATGGCGGTCCCGGATTTGTGGAGATGCCGCTGAACTGGTGGTACGCGCACGGCTGGGAAGAATACTTCACCGTCGTGGAATGGGATCAGCGCGGCGCCGGCAAAACCTATCTCATGAACGATCCGAAGACCGTGGCGCCCACCATGACGCCTGCGCGCTTCAACCAGGACACCGATGAGATGGTGCAATGGCTGCGCAAGGATCTCGGCAAGCAGAAAATCTTCGTCTGGGGCCACTCCTGGGGCAGCTATCTCGGTATCGAACTCGCTCTGCGCCATCCCGAATGGCTCTATGCCTATATCGGAACCGGGCAAGCGGTGAATTCTCCCGAAAGCGAGCGGCGTAGCTGGGCCTATTCGATGAAAGCGGCGCAAGCCGCGCACAATGAGACGGCGATCAGGGAGCTGCAGTCCATTGCGCCTTATGCTGTGCCGGGTAAACCCATTGCGCTCAAGGACGCGATGATCGCCCATAAATGGAGCGATTATTTTGGCGGCGTGATGGCGTATCGAACCTCGCAGGAAGACGAGAGCCATGCGGGCCGCTTGTCGCCCGATTACACCGACGCCGAAGCCCCGCATATTTTTGACGGCAACGACTACTCGGAAAGGTTCCTGCTGGCCGATGTCCTCAATCTGAACATCAGCGATCGGACCAATTTCAAATGCCCGATCCTGCTGTTCGAGGGCCGTCACGACCGCACCGTAAATTCGGATGTGGCGCATGAATGGTTCGAGAAGATCAAGGCTCCCCGCAAAGCCTTTGTGTGGTTCGAGAACTCGGCGCACGAGCCCGAGTCGGAGGAGTCGGGGAAATTCCTGCTTTCGCTTGTCCAATATGCGCGGCCTATCGCGGCGGAAGCCGGCGATGTGGCGCCGTAGAGAACACTTGCGGCCCCGGGATTCCGGGATCACACTTCCAGCAATGGCAGAGGAACCCATAGCCTTCCTCCGCGCGGAACAACGCTCAGCCGCGCGGACGGGACAATGGAGCGGCGGCTTCACCGCAGCGCAGGTGCGTTACGACCGGCGCGAGTTGAACCAGATTCTGAACATCTATGGTCGCATGGTCGCCGCCGGCGAATGGCGTGACTACGCGTTGGATTTCGGCGACGACGCAGCGGTGTTCTCCATCTTCCGCCGCACCGCCGAGATGCCGCTCTACCGCGTCGAGAAGCGGCCGGTGCTTCGCAACAAGCAGGGCATGTA
>JBQCFD010000217.1:0-3616 GCA_051959625.1 Rhizomicrobium sp. | reverse complement strand
CTGCATCAGGTGAGCGAACTTGCGGCAGGCGCCGTCATCGAAGGCCCGGCGCTTCTCATCGAGCCGCATCAGACCATCGTGGTCGAGCCGGGATGGCGCGCGACCGTGCGCGAAGATCGAGCGCTGGTGCTGACGCGCGAGAAGGCCGCGAAACACGCGCTCAACGCCACCACCCAAGCCGATCCGGTGTCGCTGGAAGTGTTCGCCAATCTCTTTATGGCGATCGCGGAAGAGATGGGCGCGACGCTGCAGAACACCGCTTCCAGCGTGAACATCAAGGAGCGGCTGGATTTCTCCTGCGCGATCTTCGATGCCGAAGGCGGGCTGGTGGCGAATGCGCCCCATATGCCGGTACATCTGGGATCGATGGGCGATTGCGTCACCGCCATCATGCGCAAGCATCCCGAGATGCGCGACGGCGACATGTTCGTGACCAACGCGCCCTATGACGGCGGCACGCATCTGCCGGACATCACGGTTGTCGCGCCGGTGTTCGTGGACGGCAAAGCAAGGTTCTATGTCGCCAGCCGCGGGCATCATGCCGATATCGGCGGCATCACGCCGGGCTCCATGCCGCCCTTCTCCCGCACCATCGACGACGAAGGCGTGCTATTCGACGGCATCCAGATGGTGCGCGGCGGACATTTCGACGACGGGGCGGTGACGGCGGTGCTGCACTCCACGACGAACCCGGCGCGCAATCCGGCGCAGAATATTGCGGACCTGAAAGCGCAGGCGGCGAGTTGCGCGCGGGGGATTTCGGAATTGCGCCGCGCCTGCGCCAACTATGGCGCCGATGTCGTCACCGCTTACATGCGCCATGTGCAGGACAATGCCGAGGAAAGCGTGCGCAAGGTGATCGGCGCGCTGAAGAACGGCGCATTCTCCATGCCGATGGATGGCGGCATGGAGATCAAGGTGAAGATCACGGTCGATCGCGCGGCGCGCTCTGCGACAATCGACTTCACCGGCACCTCGCCGCAGCAGAACAACAACTTCAACGCGCCGGCATCAGTGACGAAGGCGGCGGTGCTTTATGTCTTCCGCTGCCTGGTCGAAGGCGACATCCCGATGAACGCGGGATGCCTGAAGCCGCTGGACATCGTCGTGCCGCGCGGCTCCCTGCTCAATCCCAATCCGCCGGGCGCCGTCGCGGCCGGCAATGTGGAGACAAGCCAGGCAGTGTGCGATGCGCTGTTCGGCTGCCTCGGCGTGCTGGCGGCATGCCAGGGCACGATGAACAACCTCACCTTCGGAAACGAGCGGCATCAATATTATGAGACGATCTGCGGCGGCGCGGGCGCCGGCGCGGATTTCGACGGTCAATCTGCCGTGCACACGCATATGACGAATTCGCGCCTCACCGATCCGGAGGTTCTGGAAGCGCGCTATCCGGTTCTGCTGGAAGAGTTCGCAATCCGCGAAGATTCCGGCGGCGCTGGCAAGCATCGCGGCGGCGATGGCGTGATCCGCCGCATCCGCTTCCGCGAAGCGATGAGCGCGGCCATCCTTTCCACGCGCCGCGAGACGTCGCCGTTCGGACTGGAGGGCGGCGGCAAAGCCAGGCGCGGAACCACGACGATCATTCGAACCGACGGCGCGCGCGAAACGTTGAAGCATGCGGACGAAACGAATGTCGCGCCCGGCGATTGCATCGAGATCGCCACGCCGGGCGGCGGCGGATTTGGAAAGGCCTGAACCATGACCACCATCCTCATCACCGGCGCCAATCGCGGCATCGGGCTGGAATTCGTGAAGCAATATGCGGCGGAGGGCGCGGACGTGATCGCGTGTTGCCGCGAACCGGCGAAGGCCACCGATCTCAAGGCCGTCAAAGGCAAACTGCGCGTGATGGCGCTGGATGTGGGCGATCCCGCGTCGGTGGAGGCGCTGAAGAAGGATCTGGGCGATACGCCCATCGACATTCTCATCAACAATGCCGGTGTCGGCGGGCCGCGCAATGTCACGCCCGGAACGCTGGATATGGATGCATGGCTTAATGTGTTCCGCGTCAATTCCATCGCGCCGTTCCTGATGGCGCTGCGCTTCAAGGCCAATCTGAAAGCGGGCAAGGACAAGAAGCTCGTCACGATCACCAGCGTCCTCGGCTCCATCGCCGAATCCGGCGGCGGCAACCAGCCTTATCGCGCGTCGAAATCCGCGGTGAATTCTCTGATGCATGGTGCCGCGAAGGATTGGGCGAAAGACGGCATCGTCGTCGGCATTTTCCACCCCGGCTGGGTGCAGACGGATATGGGCGGCAGCAGCGCGCCGGTGGCGGTGCAGGACAGCGTGAAAGGCCTGCGCGCGCGGATCGCGGAACTGGATATGGCGAAGAGCGGAACCTATCGCGACTATTCGAATCGCGAGATTCCGTGGTGATTTCCGCGCCTGCTGCGGCGCGAAAAAACTTATTCACAGAATCCCGTTTCGACGCGTGCTGAAAGAGTCAGCCGAATCCGGCGCTTACAACGAGAGCAACAAAATGACGCGGGAACCGAGGAACGGTTCGTGTAATGGGCCGTTCAATTGCGTCAGACTTGTGGCGTCCAAAGAAGCATTGGAGGGACCGATGGTTCGTGAACTGGAACTTCTCGCGGTCACCGTAGTGTTCATGTTTCTCGGGGCATGTGTGATGGGGTTGGTTCACTAGGCGAGACTTAAGATAATTTGACGAAAGGCCGGGCAGAAACGCCCGGCCTTTTTTTGTTCCGCAAATTCTAGTGAGCCGTGGCCCCTGTGGCGAAAATCAGATGCTCATCATAATCGATGTAGAGATGAAGCTGTCGCAGAATGCCCATGCCGAGAATGATTTTCGGGTCATCGCCACCCGTCATTTTCGAATCCTCGTCGGACACGAGTGTGAGATCGGGATGATTGATGACGATCCCCTCTATGGCGAGCGTTGAAAACGGGTAGCTGTATGCCTTTCCAATCAGGTCGGGGTTTCTTTCCAGCAACTTGAGACGCGGGTCTTTGGCATCAAGGCCGAACAGGTTTTTTGCCGTCTCCAAACTCATGATCGAGCGCGTGGACCCCGTGTCCAGCATCGCGCGCGTCAGTCTCCCATCTACATATGCATTAAATTCGATGTGGCCCGTCGGGTCGATATAAATCGGGATCCTCGCATACGGCGCTTGCGTCCAGTAGACGACGCGTTCGGGACAATGGTCGGTAAGATTCAGATAGAATGTGTTCTTGGCAAAATCGAACTCGACGTCATAGGCAGTGAGGATATCGGATGACAGCGTCCCGTCGATCCCTTCGGGCAGGTCGTTATCCGAGGTTACGGCAAAGGTGACGGAACCCGCCGTCAGGCTGCCGATCTGAACGTCAAACACCTTGGCGATATGATCTATCCGGTTGCCGCCGTATCCGATGAGCGCGCGCCCGCCCATCATGCTGACGGACTTGGCTCCAATTGCCTTGACCGTGCTGGGGGCGAGCATCGAAAGAACCCCGCCAGTGTCGACCAGCATGTTGACGTTCTTGCCTTGGAGGGTCATGGGCACGACGGCGCCGCCCAGCCGGTCAACCGACATTTCGACCGCCGCGGCGTGAACGATCTGGCAGTTCTTTTCCGCCTGTGCCTGGCCCTCCAACGCAAGCAACAGCG
>JBQCFD010000216.1:0-8758 GCA_051959625.1 Rhizomicrobium sp. | reverse complement strand
CGTAGAGAACGCCGGGGACGAAGCCCTTCTGGCGGGTCTGGTAGGATGGGCCCTTGCCGGTGCCTTTACGGGCTTCCGCTTTCAGATCCTGCACCTGGCGCATAGTCGTAAATCCTTGATTTTCCAGAATTTTATCTGGCCCCGGCGACGCAAATTTGCCCGTAAAGCGCAGGCTTTTAGCGGAAGGGCCAGTCTATGGCAACCGCGCCTTTTCACCCTGTGCTTAACGGGAGTTTAGGCGCGGCACCCTAGGGTGGGGCAGGGCTCCAGAAGGACGGCCGGTGCGCCAACCGTCGATCAACCGCCGGAAGAACTCGCTTCTATCGCGTTATGCGACCGATCTTGGCCGCCTGATCTCGCGCACCCGCGCCGAAAACGCGTTGCGCGCGGCGGCGATCGAGTCTGCGCTCGCCAGCCGCGCCAAGTCCGCATTCCTTGCCACCATGACGCACGAGTTGCGCACGCCGCTCAACGCGATCATCGGCTTCTCCGAATTGCTCGCGCAGCAGGGCGATGTCGCGATCCCGCAGGCCCAGACGGTGGACTATGCCGGCCACATCGCCCGCGCCGGCCATCATTTGCTCGGCATCGTGTCGGATGTGCTCGATGTCTCGCGCATCGAGAGCGGCGCGTTGAAGCTCGACCGTTCCGAAGCGGAGATCGGCGACGTCGTCGCCGCCGCGGTCGAGATCGTACAGCCGCAGATCGCCCGCAAGCGTCAGTTCCTCGAAGTGAAGATCGCGCCCGGGCTTTCCTACGCGGCAATCGACAATTCCCGCATTCGCAAGGCGCTGGTGAACCTGCTGACCAATGCCAGCAAGTTCACGCCGGAGGAGGGCCGCATCGTCGTCGTCGCCACCGCCGAGAGCCGCCGCGAGCTCACCGTTGCGGTCGCCGATACCGGCGTCGGCATGACGGACGAGCAGATCGCGCATGCGCTGAAGCCATTCGCGCAGGTGCAATCCGAATACAGCCGCGCGCAGGAAGGCACCGGTCTCGGTCTCACCATCACCAAGGCGCTGGTGGAGCTGCACGGCGGGCGCCTGGTGATCTCCTCCACGCCGGGCGTCGGCACCATGGTGGCGTTCACGCTGCCCGTGGCGGATGCGGGGGAAATCGTGCGCAGCGATCAGCCCAAATCATTCCTGTTCCGGAGGGCGTCATGAACGCCAAAGCCGCCGTTGCGCCGCCGCCCATGACGGGCGGCAAACCGCACGAGACCGGACTTGCATCCTCCACCCGCATCGCGCGCATCGTGGCGGTGTCGGGCGCGCAGGCCGTCGCCATCGTCGACGCGCAGGCGCGCGAGCGCAACGAAGGCCGCATCGAGATCGGCGCGCTGATGAAGATCGTCACTCCGCGGTCCACCGTCATGGGCCTGATTTCGGCGGTCACAACGCCAATGCCCGAGGATCGCGAGACCAAGACCACCGACATCGAGCTGGTCGAACTCAACCTCGCCGGAGAAATCATCGAGGAGAACGGCGCGCGGGCCTTCCGCCGCGGCGTGACCTCGACGCCCAGCGTGGGCGACGCCGTGCATCTGGCGCAATGGGAAGATCTGCGCCTCGTCTACGCCAATCCGGCGTCCGCGACGATCGAAATCGGCACGCTGTTCCAGGACAACCGGGTTCCGGCGCGACTCCTGATCGACGATCTCTTCGGCAAGCACTTCATCGTCGTGGGCACCACCGGTTGCGGCAAATCCTCGGCGCTGACCTGCATCCTGCAGAGCGTTATCGCGGACCATCAACATGCGCGCGTCGTCATGCTCGACGTGCACAACGAATATCCCGGCGCCTTCGGAGAGATGGCGGAGCTGGTGGACCAGGGCAATCTGCGCCTGCCGTTCTGGCTCCTGAACTTTCAGGAGCTGATTGCCGCGTTCGCGTCCACCGACCATTGGCGCGACGCCGAAACCGAAATCCTGAGCGAAGCGGTTCTGGTCGCCAAGCGCAAATATTCCGAGGCGCTGCAGTCGCGGTTGCGCCGGACCACGGAGGCCGCCGGCCTCACCGTCGACACGCCGACGCCTTTCCGCCTGTCGGACGTGGTGAGCTTCATCGACGATCAGCTCGGCAAGCTGGAGCGGTCGCAAGCGACCACGCCATATCGCCGGCTGAAGGCGCGCGTGGAAGCGCTGGTCGCCGATCCGCGCTACAGTTTCATGTTCGGCAGCGTGATGATCGAGGACACGATGACCTCGGTGCTGTCGCAGCTTTTCCGCATTCCGACCGGCGGCAAGCCCGTCACCGTCATCAATCTGGCTTCGGTGCCCACCGAAATCCTGGATGTGGTGATCTCGCTTTTGTCGCGGCTGGCCTTCGACCTCGCGGTGTGGAGCGAAGGCGCCGCACCGATGCTGCTCGTCTGCGAGGAGGCGCACCGCTATGCGCCCGCCGGCCACAGCGAGGAGTTCATGCCGACGCGCCAGGCCCTGTCGCGCATCGCCAAGGAAGGCCGCAAATACGGCGTGAGCCTGGCGCTCATCACACAGCGTCCCTCCGAGCTCGACCCCACGATCCTGTCGCAATGCTCCACCGTGATTGCCATGCGGCTGTCGACCGAGCGCGACCAGGCGGTGGTGCGCGCCAACACCCACGAAGGCGCGCTCGATCTGCTCGACTTCCTGCCGCTGCTGGGCGATCGCGAAGCCATCGTGCTGGGGCAGGGCGTGGTGATGCCGATGCGCGTGCGGTTCCGCAACGTGCTGGCGGCCCGGCTGCCCACCATCCGCCACGAAGGCTTCTCCAAGGGCTGGAGCAACGCGGATTTCGGCGCCGACGCGCTGGAGGAAGTGGTGCGCCGCTGGCGTCTGTCCATGCGGGCAAAGTCTTGATTCAGAGGCGCTTTCGGTCTGCGTCCGTCGCGTGAGAATAAAGATACAATAAAACGCTTGCCTGTCCCCCGCCGTCCGGCAAAGCTTTCGAGGCGCGTTGAAGGCTCGCGCAATGCTGTCGCGATGGGGGGCTCTTGCGATGGACCGTTTTGCCGGCACGGCATTGTTGTTCCTTTCACAGTACGGAATCTACGCTGCCGGAATCGCGGCCGTCCTTTCGTATCTTGCCGAGGTCTATTCGGGTCTCCGGCGCACCGGCCCGGCCACGACCTGGAGCAACGTCAAAATGATCGCGCGGCTGGGCGTCACGACGATCTCGGTCGGCGTGGCGCTCTTCATCCTTGTGGCGCAGTACGAAAAGAAGACGGGCGTGGCCAAGGCAGCCGAGGATATCGTATTCACCTATCACGATTGTCTGGATGCCACGAAAGACATCCCGGCGGCGGAGATCGGCGCCATGGCGGCAGAGAGACCGCCGCATCCGGTCGAGCTGCAGTGTCTTGCCTTCGCCGTGAAGAAATTCGCGCCGGATCACGCGGCGGAGCAGGCGTCGGTTGCGCTCGCGGAGGACGAAGAGCTCGGCCACCGCCTGCTGAACGATCCGGCGAAGGACAATCCCATTTCCAACACGCTGTACGACTCCTTCGGCATCAATGGCGATACGTTCCTCGGCACCGGCTATTCCGTTCCGCGGGCGAAGGACGATGAGGAAATCCGCTACGGCGACGCACGCATGCGCGAATATCTGGTTCCGAACTATTGCGCGATGAGCAATCCGCCTTGTGCGCGGCGATACGACACGATCTGGAGCTGGACCGTCGAGCCGCGCCATCTTTCCGACTACGACAATATCGAAAGCCTTCTTGAGACGCGCGACGCGAATGCCGATCCGCAGGCGTTTCGCGATCTGTGGAAACGGCAAGGGAAGAGCGCTGGGTGGCTGATCCGCTTCCAGATGTTTCCCAGGCAAAAATACAAAGGGACGGTGGGGAGGCCCAACGCGACCTATGTCTTCTTCTCCGAACTGGATCAGGCGCTCAAAATGTCCCTGCGCGATGCCGTCCGGACCTCCGGCTCCACCTCCAAAGAGATCGACAGCGCTTCCGACGACAAGATGGTTTTTGTGTGGGTCGCCGCACCAGCCGAGACGAACGACTACACCAAGATCGCGACATGGCAGAACGTGTTTCTGCTCTTGAAGAATGTCGATGTTTCGGATTCGGTGAAAGCCAAAATGGTCAGGCGGAGCCCGCCGGCGTGGCGCGCGCTGCGCGACAAGTCCAGTTAGGGATCGCACTATGTTCTTCACTAGGCTGTGGCCGCTTGTTCTTGCCGGCTTGTTGTTCCTGCCGCCCGCTTACGCCGATGATGCGCCGCAAGCCGATGACTGGTCGGCCTGGACCGCAAATTTCGACAGCGTGATAACGGCTTGCGTGAAGGCGGACGAGCAGGGCTGTCTGGCCAAAGCCTTCAACAGCCGCGAGCGCCCCGGCGCCGATGCGGTCAGCGTGACCGACAAGCTCTACCGGGATCTACGCGCCGCCGAAGCAATGCTGCACGACAAGGAGGCGGGCGATCTTCTGTGGCGCGAATACGGCATCGACGGTAACGATTATCTCGGCACCGGCTATTCCGTGCCGCTCGCCGGAACATTCGCCGGCCAATATGCCTATGCACGGCAGCGGGAATATTTCGTCCCCAATCTTTGCGCCGAAGCGGTCGATCCGGCCGTGTGTCCGCAGCGGGAGCCCGATGTCTGGACGTGGCGACTGAGCGCGGCGGATCTGGTGCGCTGGCAGAACCGCGCGGTCGCCGCATTGCTTGCCAAACGCATGCCGCAGGCGGACCAGGCCGGATTCCGGCGAAAGACGGGAGTGGGCGCGCCGATCGTCCGGAACAATCTACCGGACTTGCTGATCCGCTTCGGAAGCCTGCCGCTCGCCTATTACAAAGGCACGGTGGGCCGGCCCGGCGCGGTGCGTGTGTTCTTCGCGGACTATGCGCAGGTGAAAGGGAAGTCGCTTCACGATGCGCTGGTGGCGACAGGCGCCGCATCCCTGATTGAAAAACCCGATCCCGCCAAGACATTCTTCATCTGGGTTTACGCGCCGGGGCCGGATTCCAAGGCTTCGGTCGCAAGCTGGAACGCCTTGTTCTCAATTCTTGCTGCCATGCATTGACGCGTGATACCTCCGGAAAACGCGGGGCCGATTGGGTCTTTCGTTTTCAGGATCGATGATGGCGTTTCCGAATTTTTCGAGAGTGATGCAGACCGCCGCCGTGCGGATTCTCGACACCTTCGTGCCGCGCCGGGGTTATGCGCTGCGCAGGGACGTCGCCTATGGCGCGGAGCCGCGCCAGAAGCTCGACATCTACATTCCGGACAATCTTGCTGCGCCCGCGCCGGTGCTGATTTTCCTGCATGGCGGAAGCTGGCAGTTCGGAGACAAGCGCCAGTATCGCGCGCTCGGCTGGTCGTTCGCGCGCAAGGGCATCGTGACGGTGGTGGCGAATTATCGCCTGTTTCCGCCAAACGGATTTCCGCTGTTCGTCGAGGATGGCGCGCGCGCCTTCCGGCATGTGCATGAGCACGCGCAGAGCTTCGGCGGCGATGCTGCCCGCGTCTTTCTCTGCGGTCATTCCTCGGGCGCCTATATCGCCGCGATGCTCGCCGCAAACAGCGACTATCTGCGCGCGGCGGGCGCCGATCCGTTAGCGCCGCGCGGCGTCATCGGCATCGCGGGGCCTTACGATTTCCTGCCGCTCAAGGACCCTGTGCTGATCGAAGTTTTCGGCGGCGACGACGTGCCGGAAACGCAGCCCATCAATTTCGTCGACGGCAAGCGCGCGCCGATGCTCCTGGCGCACGGCCGCGACGACACGACGGTCGGCGCCGGCAACTCCAAGCGCCTGGCGCAGAAACTGCAATCATTCGGCAGCGAAGTCGTCGTGCGCTACTACCACGGCACAGGCCATATCGGGATTTTGCTCTCGCTGGCACCCGGCTTCCGCAAGCGCACCACGCTCTATCAGGACATGCTGGACTTCATCGCCGCGCATTGATTTTCCGCCCCGCTTACGGGAGGAAGATCATTTCTTCGTTTTCTTCTTGGCTTTCTTGGGCGGCGGCAGATTGTGCGTCCAGGCTTCGCGGATCAGCGCCTCCAGCTCCTTCCTGGAGACGCGATCGATCTGCACGATCACATTCGCCGTCTTGCCCCACATATATTTGACGAACGTCTTGGGATCGGCCTCGAACAGAAATTGCTTCCGCTCGTCCGGCAGATTCAGATAGAGCCCGTCCGGCCGCATCACCGCGAATATGCGCTTGGTCGTGCGCCAGGCTGGCCGCGCAAAGTGATCGATCTCCGTCACGCCTTCCAGCGACAACGCAATGCTGCGGACCTCGCGCGACGTAGCCAATGGCTGCTCCTTCGCTAGTGCGAATTTGCGACAGTTTACACCTATTCCACCAAAGCGATGGTGCCCGCATCTTGTCCGGGCATCGGCTGGCGCCATCTTTCGAGGCGAGGAGATCGCCGATGACCGTCACGGACATGGCCGAGCCGCGCAGCGACCGGCGCGCAGTTGCCGTATTTCTCGCGCTGGGCTTTGCGCTGTCCTGGTATCCCTGGGTGCTCCATGCGCTGGGCCATCCCGGCAATCCAGGACCTAATCCATTGGGTCTGCTGCTTGCCGCGCTCATTGCGTCCTCACTGATCGGCGGCTGGCGGGCCTCGGTGAAGCTTCTGGGCAGCATAGTGCGCATCGCGGCGCCCGCGCGGGTCTGGATGTCGGCGTTGCTGCTGCCGGCGGCGACGCTCCTTCTTGCCCTTGTCATCGCGCGCTTTGGCGGGATTGCGATCGCAATTCAGCCGCCGCCATGGAGCGATCTGCTCGACCGCATCATCATCATGACTGTCTTCGTCGCGTTGGGAGAAGAGCCGGCATGGCGCGGCTTTCTGCTGCCGCTGCTGCAGAGGCGTTTTGCGCCCGTTGCCGCGACACTGGTTCTCTCGGTTATCTGGGCCACGTGGCATCTGCCGCTGATGGGCACGGAATTCGCGTGGCCGCTTGTGCCGGCATTCCTGGTCAGCCTTCTGGGCGCGTGCTTCGTGCTGACGTGGCTCTACAATGCGTCCGGAGGCAGCGTGCTGCCTTGCATCGCGATGCACGCGATCCTGAACACAATCGGCTCCGGATATGTGTTTCACTTCATCGCCGCGAACGATCTGCCGCGGTTCTGGTGGATCTATGCAGGGCTGTGGCTTGGCGCGGGCTTGCTTGCCGTGATCGCCACGCGCGGCCGGCTTGGCAAGGCGGATGCGTAGTTCCTAGTCGAACAGGCTCGACACGCTCTCTTCCGCGCTGACGCGGCGGATCGCTTCGCCGATCAGGGGCGCGATCGAGATGCGGCGGATATTCTTGCACCGGGAGACTTCTTCCGTCGCCGCGATCGAGTCGGTGACCACCATGCTCTTCAGCTTGGAGCCCTGGATGCGCGCCACCGCGCCCCCAGACAAAACACCGTGGGTCGCATAGGCACACACTTCCTTGGCGCCGTTCTTGAGCAGCGCGTCCGCGGCGTTGCAGATGGTGCCGCCGGAATCCACGATGTCATCGATCAGGATGCAGGATCGGCCCTTCACATCGCCGATGATGTTCATCACTTCGGATTCGCCCGCGCGTTCGCGGCGCTTGTCCACGATGGCCAGATCGCAACCCAGCCGCTTGGCCAGCGCGCGTGCGCGCACCACGCCGCCCACGTCCGGCGAGACGACCATCAGATGATCGCCCGCGCCCAGCGCGTCCTCGATGTCCTTCACGATGACGGGCATGGCGAAGAGGTTGTCCGTGGGGATGTCGAAGAAGCCCTGGATCTGTCCGGCATGCAGATCGACCGTCAGAACCCGGTTGGCGCCGGCCTCGGTGATGAGATTGGCGACCAGCTTGGCGGAGATCGGCGTGCGGGAGCCCACTTTGCGGTCCTGCCGCGCATAGCCGAAATAGGGGATCACCGCGGTGATGCGGCGCGCGGAAGCCCGGCGCAGCGCGTCGATCACGATGAGCAGTTCCATCAGGTTGTCGTTGGCGGGGAAGCTCGTCGATTGAATGACGAACATATCCTCGCCGCGCACGTTCTCCTGCACCTCGACGAACACTTCCATGTCGGCGAAGCGGCGCACCACCGCTTTGGTCATCGGGAGCTTGAGATATTGCGCCACCGCGTCGGCGAGCGCGCGGTTGGAATTCCCGGCCAGAACCTTCATGCGCTGCGGTTCGTCGCTCATGAAGTCATACCCCGGTGTGATGGTTTGATGACGGGGGTTCTAGCAAGGCACCCTCGCCCGGTAAACCGGCGAATCGCGTCAGCCGCGCGCAAGCCAGCGGAAAGATTTGCGGATAAACGCGGCGCCATCGGTCCGCGTCAATTCGCCATGCGCCATGACCACCTGTTCGGGCTGCCAGGCGAGGATGCGGGCCAGAGCCCCGCGCGCGATTTTCTTCTTGAATGTGAAGCGCCATTCGCGCGGCGCGCCGCCGTATGGCATCACGATTCCGTCCAGCCGCGCCAGCCAGCCTTTCCAACCCTTGAACCAGTCCGGCCGGAAATTCTCGATGAGATCGGCAAAGATCGCCGTGCGGCTCTTTCGGTGAAAGAACACGATCTCCGTCAGAAAGGCGCTGCCGCCCATTTCCACCTGATCGATATCCGCCGCCCAGACCGCCGGCGGCGAATCTCCGAGCGTCGCTTCGAAGCGCAGATCCATCCGCTTCTTCTCGAGCCCGGGAGAGGCGTAAAGCTTTGCGGAGGGATAGGCATCCTGCCATTCCCCCATATAGAGGTGATGGATCTTGTTGGGCGAAACGATATGCGCCACCGGCCCCAGCGCATCCACGGCCGCCCTCATCTCCGCC
>JBQCFD010000215.1:0-2935 GCA_051959625.1 Rhizomicrobium sp. | reverse complement strand
TTGGCGTAGACCTTCACGCTGGGAAGCTGGCCCGCGTTCTTGCCGGTCAGCGGATCGAACTCGCTGATGTTGTCGACCTCATCGCCGAAGAGTTCGATGCGCCAGGCGCGGTCTTCGTAATGCGCGGGGAAAAGGTCGATGGTATCGCCGCGCACGCGGAAGGTGCCGCGGGCGAAGGCGGCGTCGTTGCGGCGGTATTGCAGCGCGGAGAGATCGCGCATCAGATCGTTGCGATCCAGCCGCTGGCCCTTGGCGATGGTGACGGCGGTGCCGGAGTATGTTTCGACCGAGCCGATACCGTAGATGCAGGATACCGACGCCACGATGATGACGTCGTCGCGTTCCAAAATCGCGCGCGTCGCCGAATGGCGCATGCGGTCGATCTCTTCGTTGATGGACGAGTCTTTCTCGATATAGGTGTCGGTGCGCGGGATATAGGCTTCCGGCTGGTAGTAATCGTAATAGGAAACGAAATACTCGACCGCGTTCTCCGGGAAGAAGCCTTTGAACTCGCTGTAGAGCTGCGCGGCCAGCGTCTTGTTCGGCGCAAGGATGAGGGCAGGGCGGCCCGTCGCTTCGATGATTTTGGCCATCGTGAACGTCTTGCCCGAGCCGGTGACGCCGAGCAGCACCTGGTCGCGCTCGCCGATGACGCCGTGGTTCACGATGTCCTTGTTCGTCAGGCCGCCGACCAGTTCCTTGATCGCCGTCGGCTGATCGCCCGCGGGTTGATATTCGGAAACGAGCTTGAATTTCTTGCCGCCTTCGGACTTCGCGGGCCGCGCCGGGCGATGCGGCACGAACCCCGCCATCTCCGCGCCCGTACCGCCATGCATCGGCAGATCGAAATCGCTCGTGGCGGGCGGCGCAGGATCGTAGGCAGTTCCGGCGGCCGGAACCGGGACATGTTCGACGGCGCCGCGGAACTTGCGGGCGTTGTCGGTCATCCCATTGGTCGGGCCTTTGCCGCCGGACTTCCTCGTCCGCGGAATCATGCCGTTGTTGTGCGCCATGGAACGAATATAGGACGAACGGCGCGATTTTGCACCCGTCCTCCTGACACGCTGCTGACAGATCATGGCAGCAGCGATCGCCCGCGTTCGGCGCGCCGCCATTAAGAGTGCGGAAACGCTCCGGGGCCGATAAGTCGGGGAAGGAGAAGCACATGGCCCTCGTCCTCGGACAGCACGTCGATCGTTCCTTTTACGAGTTCGATCACCGGTTCGAGGAACTGCCCGCTCCGACGCAAGCCCCGGCACGAAAGCTCATCGCCTATTGGCGGAAATGCGAGGCGCTGGACGGCATGCGCATGGGCCGCGATATCCCCTCGCGCGCGCTCGCGTCCTTGCTCACCCACATCATGGTCTTCGAGCCCTTCGCGAATTGGCAAGACGCCTATGTCCGCTATGCCGGTTTCGGCACGGCCAAATATTTCGGGCGCGATGTGACTGGCCTGCTCTATTCCGAACTGGAGGCGGGCGACCGCAGCGGCACGCTGCGCCAGCTTCTGCGCGAAACACGCGATGTGGTCGCCGAAAACCGGTGCCGTGTCCTGGATCATCGCGCGCTGGACAGCGGCGTGGAGGTTTCGCGCCAGGAACTGGTCACGGTCCCGATCTTCGGGCCTGACGGAAAACGCGGCTGGTTCCTCAGCGCCGCTTTCGATCTCTGACCGCTGCCGTCAGTAGCTGACAAATCCCGTCAGCAGCCCGTGCTAGATTGCCGGCATGATCGAAGCCACCTGCCATTGCGGCGCCGTGCGGATCGAAGTCGCCGCCGCGCCGGACATCGTGATGTCCTGCAACTGCTCCATCTGCCGGCGGTTGGGCACGCTGGCGGCGCATTGCTCGCCGCGCGACGTCAAGGTGAGCGGCGCGACCGACACCTATGTCTGGGGTGACCGGATGCTGGTCTTCCACCGCTGCCGGGTCTGCGGCTGCCACACCCATTCCATGCCGGTCGATATCTCCTCCGACCGCATGAGCGTGAACGCGCGGCTCCTGCCGCCGGAGATCCTGGCGAAAGCCCGCGTGCGCCGCTTTGACGGCGCGGAAAGCTGGACCTTCCTCGACCCGTGAGCAGCAGTTGTGGACAGCCGGTGCCGCGGTAACCATCGGCCGCGAAACCCCTTTGCCGCCTGCATTGGGAAATTGTATTTCACCTGCATAGGTGCGGAAACGCGTGCTGCACCACGATCCCGCAAACAACCGGGTCGCTATGGGGTGCCGATGCGTAAGCCGCCGAAAGTCCAGAACTTTTTCCCCGCCGGACCCGTGAGTTCATAGCCATCGAAACCTCGCGATATTTGCGCGCCGGCCAGGCGCGCGCGGTCCCTCCATCCACGTCACGAAGCTGCCGGCGGCATGCTTGCGGAGCGCCATTTTGCTGAACGCCATTCTTTCGCTTGCCAACCGCGACCCCGCCTCCTTCCAGTGCAGCCTGTTTGCTCTCTGCTTCATGACGTTGTGGTTCTTCGAACGCCGCGCGCATGGCGAGACTTTCGGCGCCAAGACGAAACACAGCGCCATCAACACCGCCTTCATGCTGAGCGCGCTGCCCATCCAGCTCACGCTCATCGCCATTTGCCTGCGGTTTGCGGCCTATGTCTCGGCGCATCACATCGGCCTCGTCTGGCTTTTGCCGGGCGCGCACAACGGGTGGGCCCGCATCGCGCTGACGTTCGTGATGCTCGATTTTCTCGACTACGCCTATCATTATCTCGCCCATAACGTTCCGTTCCTGTGGCGATTCCATCTCGTCCATCATTCCGACCGCGACGTGGACGTCTCGACCACCTTCCGCGAGCATCCGGGCGAAACGTTGATCCGCGTGAGCTTCCTGATCCTTTGGGTGGGGCTGACCGGCGCATCGGTGGGCGTGCTGTCGATGCGCCAGACGTTTGAGACTTTTGCCAATCTCTAGCAGCACACCCGCT
>JBQCFD010000214.1:0-2982 GCA_051959625.1 Rhizomicrobium sp. | reverse complement strand
GCATAGAGGTAGAACGCGCCGTCGGGGGGCGCGATGGCGTTCAATCCCAGGCGCGGAAGTGCATCCAGAAGCAGCTGGCGATTGCGTTTGTAGACCGCGACATGGCCATCCAGTTCTTCGTGTGCATTCAGCGCCGCGAGTGCGGCATGTTGTGAAAGCGATGGTGCGGTGAGGAACAGGTTTCCCACAAACGCGCGCGCGCGGTGCAGATGTTCCTTGGGCACCAGCAGCCAGCCCAATCGCCAGCCGACCATGCTGAAATATTTGGAGAAGCTGTTGATCACGAAGGCCGAGGGATCGAATTCCAGAATGGAATGCGTGCGCTCGCCATAGCTGAGGCCGTGATAGATCTCGTCAGAGACGATCTGAATGCCGCGCGCGCGGCAAACCTGCACGATCGCCTTTAATTCCTGCGGCGGGATGATCGTGCCGGTGGGATTTGCCGGGCTGGCGATGATGACGCCGGCGGGGGGCGAATCCAGTGCCGCCAAACTCGCCGCCGAAAGTTGAAAGCGTTCGGCTTCACCGCAGGCAATTTCCACGGGGACGAGATGAAGCGCCTTCAGCGTGTTGCGGTAAGCGACATAGCCCGGCCGCGCCAGCGCCACGCGGTCACCCGGCGAAAAGCGTGAGATCAATGCCAGCACAAGCGCCGGCGAGGCGCCGCTTGTCAGGATGAATTGCTCGGGATCGGCGCTGACGCCGTAGCTGTCGGAATAGTGCCGCGCCAATCGCTGCTTTAACGGCACGCTCTCCCAATAACCCATCGGGTCCGTGTCGAGAATCCGGTGCGCGGTTTCAATCGCCGCGCGCGGGGCGCCGGTCGAGGGCTGGCCGAATTCCATATGAATGATGGAGCGGCCTTCGGTTTGCAGCGTGTGTGCGAGGCGGCTGATCGCAATCGCATGAAACGGTTCGATGTCCGCTTTGGGTAGCGAACCGCCGGCGTGTTGGGCCGCGTGCGGAGAAATCCCACGATCGTTCATAAAGTCAGCGGTCCGCCCGATATTTTCTACTGGGGAAATTAATGGCAGATATGAAAATAGTTGCGCAATAGAAAAATGCGGGATACGGATCGTTTGGCCGCAAATATAAGGGGATGGGCGTGAAGGAGTTGGTTGGCGCCGTTTTGGCGATCTGTTTTGCGGCCGGTTCGGCCTTGGCGCAGCCGGCAGATGTCTCGCCAGCGAGCCAGCCCACAAAGGCAAACGCCACATTATCCGCCGCACACGATCTCAATCGCGAAGACGTTGGCGCCTGGCTCGACGGATTTCTGCCTTACGCACTCGAACGCGCCGATATCGCGGGCGCGGTGGTGGTTGTCGTTAAGGACGGAAACGTCCTGTTCAAGAAAGGCTATGGCTACGCGGACGTCGCCACGAAACGCCCCGTCGATCCGGATCTCACGCTGTTCCGTCCCGGCTCCGTCTCCAAGCTGTTCACCTGGACGGCGGTGATGCAACTCGTTGAGCAGCACCGGATCGATCTCGATCAGGACGTCAACATCTATCTCGATTTCAAGATTCCGCCGTTTAACGGCAAACCTATCACGATGCGCCAGTTGATGACGCACACGCCGGGCTTTGAGAACGCGCTGGAAGAAGTGATCGCGGTGAAGCCGACCCACCCGCAGCTTCGCGACTTTTTGAAAAGCTGGATGCCGCCGCGGATTTTTCCGGCGGGTGAAGTGCCGGCCTATTCTAATTATGGCGCCGCGCTTGCGGGCTACATTGTCGAGCGGATTTCCGGGCAGTCTTTCCCGAACTACATCGCGCAGCACATTTTCACGCCGCTTGGCATGACACATTCGACATTCCTGCAGCCGCCACCCGGCGCGCTGGGGCCGCTGGTATCGCGCGGATATCTGTCGGCTGCGGATGAACCCGGCCCGTTCGAAATGCTGGGCGCGACGCCGGCCGGTGGATTGTCGGCGTCCGCCACCGACATCGCCAAATTCATGATCGCGCATCTGCAGAACGGCGAATATGAGGGCCATCGCATTCTTCAGGCGGCGATGGCGCAGCAGATGCACAACTCGCCCTACACGACCATCAGCCCGGCGCTCAATCGCATGACGCTGGGATTCTTCCAGCTCAACCGCAACGGCCAGCGCATTAACGGACACGATGGCGATACGCGTTTCTTCCAAAGCGCGGTATCGCTGTTTCTGGATGAGAATGTCGGCTTGTTCATTTCGCTGAACAGCGCTGGCCGCAACTCCGACACGTTCGATCTGCGCGAAAAGCTGTTCGACGATTTTACCGACCGTTATTTCCCCGGCCCGACGCCAACCGGGAAAGTGCCGTTGGCCATGGCAAAGGCGCATGCCGCGATGATGGTGGGCCAGTATGACGGCTCGCGCCGCGAGGACACGACGTTCGCGTCGTTCGTGAACCTGCTCACCCAGGTTGCCATCAGCGCCAACGATTCCGGCCATCTCATCACACCGATGACGGGCCTTAACGGCGAGTCCAAGACGTTCGAGGAAATCGCAC
Organism: Rhizomicrobium sp.; assembly: GCA_051959625.1. Taxonomy (GTDB): domain Bacteria; phylum Pseudomonadota; class Alphaproteobacteria; order Micropepsales; family Micropepsaceae; genus Rhizomicrobium. The sequence continues at coordinate 487 of JBQCFD010000214.1, read as the reverse complement.
CGTTCTTGTGGCGCCAGGTGGGCGGCAAGGACCTGCTGGCTGCGAAAGTGCTGGATGGCAAAGTCGTCATGTGGGGCGAGGGCAACGATCCGTCCGGCGCTTACACGCCGGTGCCCGGATATCGCAATGCCGCGTGGCTGCTGCCGGCGCTGGAGCTGTCGTTTCTTGCTCTGTTGCTGGCAACAATCGCATGGCCCGTTGCCGCCGTAACGCGCCGGAGATATGGCGCGCCGCTCGCGCTGGAAGGCTTGCGCGCGCGCCGGTGGACGCATATCGCCATCGCTGCGGAAGTTCTGGTGATGGCGGGGTGGCTGACGCTGATCGTCGGCATGATGTCGACATTCTATTGGACCTGGGCGCCCTATTTCGTCAGTTCGGCGATGGAGAAGTGGGTGCTTGTCCTGCATCTCCTCAGCATTGCCGTGCTTCCGCTCGCGGCGCTCGTCACGCTTTGGAATGTGTGGACGACTTTTTCCGTGCGCACTGG
>JBQCFD010000213.1:0-20838 GCA_051959625.1 Rhizomicrobium sp. | reverse complement strand
GGCGCGCGAGCTCCTGGTAGACCGCGATCAGGTCCTGCACGGCCGAGACCTTGGCCGAGAGGATGATCTTGTCCTTGCCGAGCCCGATCTCCTCGGCGCGCTTGGCGGAGAGCAGCGCGGACTGCACCATCGCTTCGCGGGTGACGCCGCGCGCGTCATCCGGCTCGGCGGCGCGCGCATTCTCGTCCATCAGGTGCGCCAGCAATTCGCGGTCGAGCGAGCCCCAATTCACGCCGATGCGCACCGGCTTGCCGTGACGGATCGCGGTTTCGACGATGGCGCCGAATTGTTTGTCCTTCTTGTCCTTGAAGCCGACATTGCCGGGATTGATGCGGTATTTGTCGAGCGCCTCGGCACAGGCCGGATGATCGGCCAGCAGCTTGTGGCCGATATAGTGGAAGTCGCCCACCAGCGGCACGCTGCAGTTCATCGCGCGCAGGCGGTCGCGGATCTTCGGAACCGCTGCCGCGGCCTCGTCCCGGTCGACCGTGATGCGCACGAGTTCGGAGCCTGCGCGCGCCAGAGCCAACACCTGCGCCGCCGTCGACCGCACATCCGCGGTGTCGGTGTTCGTCATCGACTGGACGACGATGGGCGCGCCGCCGCCGACGGTGACATCGCCGATCTTCACCGCCACGGAATGGCGGCGGGGTATTTCTCCGTGATTGCTCAATGCCGTCTCCAGGCGCGCGGGGGCAGTCCTAACGCTCCGGGCCGGTGCGCGCCACCCCTATCGCAAGAAAGGGAAAATCCCTCGTATATTCAAAGCTTTATCGAAGAAAAGGCCACCGGCACGGAACGAAGCTCCGCGCCGGTGTCCGTCGAGAATTCCGCCCTCAGAACTTGAGGTTTGCCCTTGCGAGGAAGGCGTTGTCGGAGCGGTCGGAGGTGAAGCGGCCCTGATAATCGAGCAGGATGTCGGCCTGGTCGGCGACATGCAGGGTCAGTCCTGCGTCGACATAGGCGCCGTCCCTCGCCAGATCCTTGCCGGTCAATCCGAAGCCGACAGTGGGCACCGCCGCGAAGGCCGCGCTCATTTCCCACGCGTTTTTGGTGAAGTCGTGCTGCCACGCCGCGGTGATGCGCGGGGTGATCGTCGCGCTTTCAAGCTGCCAGTCGGTCGATAGCTTCAGGCCGAGATAGGAGGACGTTGCTTTCGACGATGCCGATCCGATGGTAAGCGGCGCCACGAAGCTGCCTGTTTCGGTATAGCCGTCGGACTTCGCATCCAGATAGCTGATCGCCGCATAGGGTGTGAGGCTCGTCGCCCAATCCGACGGATTGAAACGCCAGCCCGTCTCGCCATAGAGGCCCCAGCTGTGGGCATCGAACTTGCCGTGGACATTGCCGGCGGCGAGGCCCGGGATGGAGACGAAGCGGTTCAGCCTGTTGGTGAAGCTGCCATAGGAGACATCGCCTGAGGCATAGATGCCGTTGTCCGCAGTGAAGCGGCCATAGCCCGCGATCTGGGCGGCGCTGAAGGTGCCGAAGCCCAGGAACTTCTCGGTCTTCAGGTCGCCGGTCGAATAGCTGCCCGCCACGCCGAGCAGCACAGTGTTCGAGAGCGGCACGTCGACGCCCGCGAGCAATCCGTTGTTGTGGCTCGAATAGGCCGGACCCGAGGCGGTGCGATCGACCGAATTGCCCGACTGGAATCCACCGCCCCACACATGGGTGCCGCTGAAGCTGGACGCCTGCGCCGGAGACACATCGGTCGGCGCGGCGTTGGCGGCGAGCTGCTGGCCGCCGCCGTTCAGCAGCGAAGCGACGGTGTCGCCGCCGGTCAACGGATCGCTCAGGTGACCGTTGATCTGGTCGAGGAAGGATTGCGCGGTCGCCTGATTGACCGCGCTCATCTCGCCCGCGGCGACACCGGACAGGCTGTCCAGCGCGTCGGTGTATTGCGACGGCGTCAGATTGAACACCGCGCCGAACAGCGGCCCGAGCGGACCCGTGCCGCCGGAAGTCTCGTAGATCTTTTCCAGCGCCGAGCCCAGCGAGGTCTCGTTCGTGGTCAGGCCGCCGATCGCGTCGAACGCCGTGCGCGTCAGCACAATATCGGCTTCATGCGCGGAGTACTGGCCGGTGGCGGAGAAGAAGGTGAGTGCCTGGTCGGGCGCCACCACGCTCCACGTGCCGGAAAGCGAATTGGCGGCGAAAACGAGTTTGTACGTCGTCGCGAAGCCGTACGGCGCGCCCGCCAAGTCGAGATCCAGCGTGGCCGGACCCGAGATCGTGGCGTTCGCGGCGTGCACCGTGCCGACGGTGCCGGCATCAGGCAGCGCCTTGAACGCAATGCCGCCGGCCTGCGAATAGGTGCCCGCATTGACTGCGGAGCCCGGCGCGAGAGTCAGCGACCCACTTGCCTGGATGCTCAGCGAGCCTATCAGCGCGCCGGACGGATTGATGGCGCCGTCAAAGAGCGTGTTGCCGTTGGCGACCGTGATGGCATTGCCGGCAGGGTTCTCCACGATGTTGCCGTAGATCGAGCCGCTGTTCAGCCCGATGGTGACGCTCGAAGGCGCCGCGCTCAGATCGATCGCGGTGCCATGGCCACTGTTCTGAACCGCGCTGATCGAGCCGCCGTCGTTGCTGACCGTGTAATTGCCCACCCCGCCGATGACCACAAGGCCTTGCGCGATCGCGCCCGGACCGTTGGCCGTCGCGGAGATGGCGCCGGTGTTCTCGAAGGAGCCGCTGATCGTGGTGGGATCGATGGCTACGGCTTGCGCCGCAGCGCTCACCGAGCCCGAGGCCATTGCGGATACCGCACCCCTTATCCGGACGCTGCCGGAGACGGTGCTGCCGGAAACCTCGACGCCCTTCGCGACGACAGCGCCGCCGGATGCCACCGCATTGACCTCATGCACCGTGAGGGCGGCACTTGCCGCGCCGGTGGAATCAATGTCGAGGCCGACGGGGGTTGCCTTGGTGCTGCCTTTGGCAACAGCGGTCAGCGTGCCGTTGCTCGTCACGGTGCCGCCGAACGACGCACCCTCGATGAGCACGGCATGCGCCGTCGCCGTCTTGCCCGACGCATAGGCCCAAGCGAGGCCTTCGTTCAGGATCTTGCCTGTGACGGTATCCGCGTCGATCTCGACGCCGTTGGCTTTCGACACGCCCGTGCCGACGGCCGAAACGGCGATCGTGCCGGAATTGTCCAGCGTGCCGGTGAACGCATTGCCGTTGAGCTGCGTCGCATAGGTGTGGGACTGACTGGCTCTCGCCGTAACGCCGCCAATCTCGCTGAAATGCGACGTGTTCGCCGTCCCGGATTTGCCCGCGAAGATCTTGATGCCCGCGGCCTGCGCGTCGGGGCCGGCCGCCGCGACGGAGATATTGCCGCTGTTCTTGATGGTCGCGCTGACCGTCTCCGCATCCAGCACGATGCCGTCAGCCTGGGCCTTTTGAGTGCCCGTCGCGTCGACGCTTATGCTGCCGGAATTGTTCATCGCCGACGCAATCAGGGTCGCCGGGGCAAAACCGGACCGATTGATCGACGTGGAGATGCGGTTGGAGGACACCGTCAGCTGCGTGGTGCCTTTGAAATTGTAGGCGCTCGCAAAGCCGGCCACGTTTATGCCGCGCGCATCGGCGATCGCGCCAGAGGCGTTCGCCGCGATCTGGTGCGAACTGGTGACCGGCATATCGGCGTCGCTGCTGTCGACGATGAGGGCACCGGCTTGCGCGCGGCCGCCGGGTGCCGATGCGCTGACCGACAGCGTGCCGCTGTTGTTGATGGAGCCGGAGATCGCGTGCGAAGCGGATCCCGTCTGATCGGTGCGACTGCGAACGCCTCCGGCGCTGACGCTGGTCTGCGTCCGCCTTGTCCGCGACGGCGCGCTCACGACGGCGCCATAAGCGAATGCCAGAGCGCGACGGCCGGAAGCGACCGCCGCGACATCCATGGTGCCGCTGTTTGTGACTGTCGCGGAAAGCGTGGCGGGCTTGGAAACGGTCGTCGTCCCGCCAAAACGGTGTCCGACTTCCGAGGTGCCGAATGCGACGGCGTAAAGACCGGTCAGCCGTATCTTCGCGTCGTGCCCCATATAACCGGCGGGCGCCGCGGCCGTGGCAATGCCGGCGGCACTGCCCGACAGCTTCAACGTACCCGAATTGTCGAAGGTCTCGACGAGATCGACATTGTCGCCCCGCTGCGAAACCGCGACGACCGTCTCCGTGACACGGGGGGCCGCGCCGCCCTTGGCAGTCAGATCGAACGCCGCGTCGATCGTGCCGGAATTGGTGAGACCCATCGCCACCTGTCCCGGGCTGACAAGGGCATTGTTGGTGGCGAACTGGAATATCAGCGGCATGCCTGCGCTGGCGACCGCATGCGCGTAGCCGCTGGCCGTGGCTGCCGCCTGGATTCCGATGCTGCCGGAGTTGTCGAAGGAAATCGTGGCGTTGACGTTGCCGAAGGATTGCTGGCGATCGATGAGATCGTTCTCGACGCTGGCCTCGACCGCGCTCACAACCGTCGCCGCCGCCTTGCTCTTCGCCATCGAGTTCAGGTGAAGCGAGACGGTTCCGGTGTTCGAAACGCTTTCAGCCGCCGTCGGGGAATTGCGCACATCCTGGCGGAAAAGCGTGACGCTCGCGATGGCATGGGCAATGCCCGGGGCCGAGGCGTTGGCCAGCAGCGTCATCGCGATATGGCCGTCATTGGATTCCGACAGCGACATGACACCGCCCGCGGCATTGTTCACGCGGACGCGCTGACCGAAACCATCGGCATTCGCCTGCGCGTCGGCATATGACGGCGACGTCGCGGTTGCGGTGTTCTCGATCGTGATCGAGCCGGAGTTTGAAACCGACACGGTCGCATGCGGCGACACTGCGCTGCCGGGGACCGTAAGCGTTTGCCCCGCGATCGCCGCGAAGGCGCCGACGCTCGCACTGTGGGCGCCCTTTGCGATTCCCGTGTTCTGAACGGCAATGATGCCGCTGTTGGTGAGGGACTGGGAGATCAGCGTCGCCGCGCCGTCCACGCGCTGCCGGAACAACCCGCCCCCAACCGCCGCGCTGAGCTCGCCCGCGCCGCCGCCGGAAATGGACCCGAAGGATTTGAGCGAAATGGAGCCCGCATTGGTCATCGACTGCGCGATGTGATCCCCGCCATCCGCCGACTGCGAGAACACTGCATCCTCGAGCCTCGCCGCCGCGACGGCGCGCGTCGCCGCAGCCGCGATCGCGGCATTGGCGGAAAGTCCGATCGTGATCGTGCCGGAATTGGTGTTGGTGAGGGTCTGGCTTACATCGATGGCGCTGCCGGCGCGTTGCGCGGCGATCGCATCCATGTTCGCCGAGGCGCTGCCGAGATTGCCCTTCGCGCTGGCGCTTCCGGTGAGGGTGAGCGATCCGGTATTGCTCAGTGTCTGGGTGACCTTGTCGCCGGTCCCGAACTGGCCAAGCAATGGAGCGGTGTCTTCCGCCGATGCAGTTGCCTGGCTGCCCGTCGCATTCGCGGAAAGCTTCAGCACCACAGGCCCGGCGCTCGCAAGCGACTGGACGACGGAGGTGCCGTGCGCTTCCTGGTCGACCAGCGGCCCCCGCAAAATCGCGTTGGCTTGCGCACCGTTGCCGGCGACCGCCGTGGCGGCAAAGCTGACGTTGAGGGATCCGCTATTCGCGGTCTGCTTGATGGCAGAGCCCGCGCTGAACTGCTCGATCAGAGCGTCGGTCGCAAGGGCAGACGCGCGCGCCGGTCCCGTAGGCGCGGCCGCGGCGGCATTGAAGCTCAACGCGATGGTGCCATTGCTCGTCAAGCTCTGCGTCGTGTTCGTGGTGCCGAACCCGCGCTGCAGGATCGCGGCGCCGTCGATGAAGGCATTCGCCGTCGCCTCGGTTTTGCCGTTTGCCGTGGCCGCGAAGGCGAGCGAGAGCGATCCGGAATTGGTGATGGACTGACTGACATTCGTGCCCGTGGCGAATTGCAGGAGCACGGTTCCGTCTGCGTCTGCGGTGGCATGCGCGGCTGCGCCGTTGGCTTTCGCGCCGAGGGTCACAGTCAGGCTCTTGTTGTCCAGGTCTTGTGCGACCTGTGCCGCATGCGCTTCCTGATTGAGAAGACCGCTGCCGATGGCCGCGCTTGCCGTTGCAGCCGCCAGCGCGACAGCGGTGGCGTTCAGGGCGAGCGAGATCGAACCGGAATTGGAGAGGGTCTGCGAGGCCGTGTTGCCGACCGCAAACTGGTTGATTGCGATCGTGCAGCCGCAGGTGGATGCCTGCGCGCTCGCATTGACGCCAGAGGCGTCCGCGCCGAGCACCAGCGCAATCGTGCCATTGTTGGTCAGGCTTTGCGAAATCGAACCTGCGCCTACTGCGGCTTGGTCGATCAACCCGTCCAGGCGCGCGCCCGCTTCGGCGGTGTCCGTCGCCACGGCCTTGGCCTGCACCTTGATCGTCACGTTGCCGGAATTGGTGAGGGCCTGGGTGATGGACGCCGCCGTGTTGGCCCCTTGCCGGAAAAGTCCGGTGATGCCGGCTTCCGCCTTGCCGGCGGATCCGACGTTTATGCTCGCCGTCGCGTTCGCGATAAGCGTTCCCGAATTGTCGATCGACTCGTATGCCGAGCCCGCGCCTCCGTTGGCGGCCTGACTGGCAATGCGAGAAATCTGCGCGTTGGCGTTGCCCGTCGAGCCCGAGAGCGATGCCTTGGCGTTGAGGGTTACCGTTCCGGAATTGGTCAGCGTGAGATTCGCTGCCGTGACGTCACCGGCGGTTTGCACGAAGACCTTGCTGACGAGCGCGTTCGCCGCATCGGATATCGCACCGCCCTTCAATGCCGCAGTGGCCGCGAGCGAGAGGTTGCCGTTGTTCGTCATCCCGAGACTGACGGACGACGCCGTGCCGTGCGCATTCTGCGACATGCCGATATGGGCCGTGGCGTCGACCGTGTAGGGGCCTCCCGTGGCCGTCGCCGCGGCTTTGGCGTTGAGCGCGATGGAGCCATTGTTCGTCAGCGTGGCGACGCCGTTCGTGAAGTTCTGCAGGCTCTGGAACACGCCGCTCGCCGCATTCGCTTTCAGCGTATTCGTGACAACGCCGGTCTGGGCGGGATTGATCGCCTGCACCGTGACCGCGATGGAGCCGTTGTTGGTGAGCGCTTCCTGCACCGCGCCCCCGCCGCCATTGGCCTGCTGGAAGACGCCGAAACCCTGCAGCGCAAAGCCATTGTCGCCCGTCGTGCTGCCCGTCAGCTTCACGGTGATCTCACCATCGTTGGTGAGCTGGGCGCTGGGCCCGCTGTTGTAATTGACGCCCGTGATGGAGCGATTGCCGTTGGACGTCGCACTGACGAGGATGTGGCCCTCGTTGCTGATGCCGCCGATGCTGGCACCGCTGTGGATCAGGATGCCGACTTGGGTGGCAGTGACGTGACCGCCGGCGGCGTTGACAATCGAACCGTCGACGATGCCGCCGCTCTGCACTTCGATCGTAGTTCCGGAGGGGCCGATGGTGCCTTCGTTCGTGAGGTCGCCGGTGATGTGACCGGTGCCGGTCACCTGGATGAAGTCGAAGGATTGTCCGGCGGTGACCGTGAAGGCGCCGCGTGTGGTGTTGATGGTGGTGCCGGCTGCGCGCGCCGCGGTGCCGGCGCAAAGTTGCAGTGTCGCAAGCGAAGCGCCTGACAACAGGCGCCGAACCAACTTGTTCACAATACCCCCCTCAAGGGCGAACACCCTCGCCAGCCGAAAACGCGGCTGGATTCGTAAAATTCGAAGGTGACGTTTAAGACCTTGTTAATCGTGCCGTAAAGGCAGTTTTTACCTGAAAAAAGCGGGCATTGTGACCGGCGTCCCAGCCCCGCAACGTGTGGTTCGGCCTTGGCCATAAGTTCCCGCCGAAACGAGCCCGGCAAGGAGCATCCGGCGTGCGAAAAGATGGCTTACAGCGTTACGCCGGCGGGCCGGCGTCGAGCGCTTCGATGAGGGGCTTAAGCCCGTCGCCATAGCGGCGCCAGCGTTCCACCGACGTCGCGTAGATGGGTTTGCGCACCTGGCTGACGCTGGCGGTTTTCACCGGACGGTCCGTCTCGTGGAAGTTCAGGCAGCGATCGTCCCACGGAAGGCCCAGGAACGCGATGATCTCGCGCGCCTTCGCTTCCTTGTCCGCGACGACATCCTCGTATTGCGTCTCCAGCATGATGCCTTTGGGCAGCACACGCCGCCAATGCGCCATCAGCTCCTGGTACTTGCAGTAATAGCGGCCGAGCTCGCGCAGATCGTAGGAATGCGGCATGTCGTCCTTGTAGAGCTTGGTATAGGACGACAGGCACGTGTCCACCCGATTGCGCATGGTGTGGATGATCCTCGCGTTCGGGAACAGCGTCGCGAGCATGCCGACGAAATAATAGTTGGTCAGCAGCTTGTCGGTGACGCGCGTTGCCGTCGGCGACAGCGACGAGATCCCCTTCAGATACTGGTTGGCGACGGCGGCGAATTGCGTGGGCTTCATCGACCGCGCCATCTGCGGGAATCGCTGGATATTGGGGAAGCGCGCGCGGATGGCGCCGAGGCATTCGCTCAAGAGCTTGATCTCGCCCGCGCCGAACACCTGGGGATGGCTGGCGATGATCTGCTCGGTCAGCGTGCTGCCGGAGCGCGGCATGCCGACGATGAATACCGGCAAGGTGGTGGGATTGCCCTCGAAGGGAAGATTCCTGAAATAGTCTTCGTCGAAGATCTCGCGAATCTGATCGAAGAACGCAAAGGCATCCTTCTCATCGTAGTCGAGCTGGGCGCGCTTGATGCGCGCGCCGGCGGAGAAATGCTCCAGCGCCGTCTCGTAATCCTTCGCGTCGTCATAGGCCTTGCCGAGCGCGAAGTGCAGCGACATGAAGCGCTCGTGGTCCTTGTCCTTGGCGTTGTCGTACATTTCCTTCATCGCCTGGAACAGCGGATTGTCCGGCGTGAAGTTCTCAAGGTCGATGATGTTCGAGTAGGCGCCGATGGAGCGCGGATGCAGTTCCAGGGCCTTCATGAAGGCCTTGCGTGCCTCTTCCATGCGGCCCAGCGACTTCAGCGTGACTCCGTACATGTTGAGGGCCTCGACCGATTCCGGGTCGATCGCGAGCGCCGTCTCATAGGCCTTCACCGCCTCGTCCCAGCGGTCGATTTCGTTGTAGAGCTGGCCTTTCAGGCACAGCGCGTCCACGCTTTGCGGATCGACCGCAAGCGCCAGCTCCACCGCCTTCTCCGCCAGCTCGGAATTGCCGCGGTGCATCTGCGCCCGCGCGGTTGTGACGAGCGTGCCGACGTCGTTCGGATAGGTCTTGAGCGTGTCGCCCAGGGTGCGCAGCGCGTCGTCGTAGCGCTTCTCGTAGATGAGCAGATTGGCGAGGTTGTTGAGGGCCTCCAGATAGTCCGGGCGGATCTGCACCGCGCGGCGATAGGAGAACTCGGCCTCCTCCATCCGCTGCTGGTCGCGCAGCGCCGTCGCCATGTTGTTGTAGGCCTCGGCATATTCCTCGCGCAGTTCGATGGCGCGCTCATATTCCTCCACCGCGCCGTTGATGTCGTCGAGCGCGCGCAGCGCGTTGCCGAGATTGTTGTGCGCCTCGGGATAATCCTCCTTCAGGCCGATTGCGGTGCGATAGGACGCCGCGGCCTTTTCGAAATCCCGATTGTCAAAATGCACGATGCCGAGGTTGTTGTGGGCCGGAGCCGATTGCGGATCGAGCGCGATGGCGCGTTCCAAAGCCGTTTGCGCGGCGCCGAGATTCTTCGCCTTGCGCTCCATCTCGCCGAGGTTGGCGAAATAGTTCGGATTGGATGGATCGAGTTCCGCCGCGCGGCGTATCTTTTCGAGCCCCTCCTCCGTCTTGCCAAGGCGAAACAACGTCACGCCGAGGATGTTGTGCGCATCGGAATTGTTGGGCCTTGCCGCGAGGATCTCGCGCGTCAGCTTTTCCGCCGCGGCCAGGCGATTGTTCTGAAACAGCTCCGTCGCCCGCGCGATGGCATCGGCCACCGATATCCATTGCTTCCCCGCGGCCGGCTTCGCCGCGGGCTTGTTGGTTTCACCACTCAAGACGCTCTTCCGACCCCCAACATGCGCGACACCTTATATACATAAGTCCGTCCCGGCGGGCAGCACGCCGCCGCGGCCGGCAACGGACGGCCGTCTTATATCGCAATCAGTTGAAATCAATAGACTTTGCTGATGCCGCGCGATCTCAGAACGCTGCGGCGTGGTATTCGCGATACCAGCCCACGAAGTTGCGCAAGCCCATGTCCAGCGGCGTGGCGGGCTCGAACCCCAGGTCGCGCCGGCTGGCTTCGATATCGGCATAAGTGGCGGGTACATCGCCCGGCTGCATCGGTTCCAGAACGATCTCGGCCTTGCGCCCGATATGTCCTTCCAGCATCGCGACGAAGTCCGTCAGCTTCTGCGGGCGGCAATTGCCGAGATTGTAGAGCGCGTGGGGCGGCTCTCCCTGCGCCGGCCGGTTCAGCGCCCGCACGGTGCCCTGCACGATGTCGTCTATATAAGTGAAGTCACGCCACATCTCGCCATGGTTGAAGATGCGAATGGGTTTTCCATCGGTGATGGCGCGGGTGAAGGAATAATACGCCATGTCGGGCCGTCCCCACGGCCCATAGACGGTGAAGAAGCGCAGGCCCGTGCAGGGAATGCCGTAAAGATGTGCATAGGTATAGGCGATGAGCTCATCGGAACGCTTGGTCGCGGCGTAGAGCGATTGCGGCGCCTCAACGCCATCTTCGATGTCGAACGGCACTTTCCTGTTCGCGCCATAGACCGATGACGAGCTCGCGTAAACGAAATGCGACAGGCCCTCGATGCGCCGCGCCAGCTCCAGCATCGTCACCTGTCCCATGACGTTGGACTGGACATAGGCGAACGGATTCTCCAGCGAGTACCGCACGCCGGCCTGCGCGGCGAGATGGACGATGGCGGCGATGCGCGGAAATTCGCGCGCGAGCGGCAACATGCCATCCGGATCGGAAACGTCGAGCTTGCGAAAGACGAATGCGTTGTGCCGAGCAAGCTGGGTAACGCGCGCCATCTTCAGCGCGGGATCGTAGTAATTGTTCAGATTGTCGACGCCAACGACCTGCTCGCCCTGCGCCAGCAGCATCTGCACCACGTGATAGCCGATGAAACCGGCCGCGCCAGTGACCAGGATCATTCGGCAGCAACCTCTCCCGCAGGGCGCACGTCCTGAAGTTCGGGCATGGCGGATTTCCGGCCGACGCTCACATAGGCGAAGCCATAGGCGCGCATCTGTTCGGGCTCATAGACGTTGCGGAGATCCACGATCAGCTTGCGCTTCATCAGCTCGCCGACGCGCACGAGATTGAGCGCGCGGAACTCGTTCCACTCCGTGAGCAGAACGAGCCCGTCCGCGCCCGCCATGGCCTCGTATGCGTCGGCGCAGGTTTCGAGATCCATCAAGCCGCGCGCCTGTTCCATGCCTTCGGGATCATAGGCACGCACCTGCGCGCCCATCGCCTTCAGCGCAGGCACGATCGCGAGCGCCGGCGCCTCGCGCATGTCGTCCGTGTTTGGCTTGAAGGTGAGCCCCAGCACCGCGACCGTCTTTCCGCGCAAGCCGCCGAATGCGGCGGCGATCTTGTCCGCCATCGCCAGCTTGCGCGAGTTGTTCACGGAAATCACCGCCTCCACGATCCGGCTCGGCGCGCCGCATTCCTGCGTGGTCTTGAGGAGCGCCAGCGTATCTTTCGGGAAGCACGATCCGCCGAAGCCCGGTCCGGCGTGGAGGAATTTGGAGCCGATGCGCTTGTCGAGCCCGATGCCGCGCGCGACATCCTTCACATCCGCGCCGGTCTTTTCGCAGAGGTCCGCCATCTCGTTGATGAAGGTGATCTTCGTCGCCAGCAGCGCGTTCGCCGCATATTTGATGAGTTCCGCGCTCTCGCGGCTCGTGAACAGCATCGGCGTCTCGCTAATATAGAGCGGCCGGTATATCTCGCGCATCACTTCGCGGGCGCGCTCGCTGTCGCAGCCGACCACCACGCGGTCCGGCCGCCGGAAATCCTCGATCGCGGAGCCCTCGCGCAGGAATTCGGGGTTGGAGGCGACATCGAAGTCCGCGTCCGGCCGCGCCGCGCGGATGAAGTCGTGGACGCGCTTTCCCGTGCCGACGGGAACGGTCGATTTGTTCACCACCACCACATAGCGGTCCAGATGGCGCGCAATCTCGCCGGCAGCTTCGAACACATAGCTGAGATCGGCATAACCGTCGCCGCGGCGGCTGGGCGTGCCGACCGCGATGAACACGGCGTCGGCGCGGCGCAGCGCTTCGCCCATTTCGGTGGTGAAGGACAATCGCTTCGCGCGCACGTTCGCGGCAACCACTTCCTCCAGTCCCGGCTCGTAGATGGGAATGACGCCCGCATCCAGCGCGCGCACCCGAGCCGGATCGTTGTCGACGCAAACCACTTCGTGGCCGAACTGCGAAAGACAGGCGCCGGACACCAGACCGACATAGCCCGCACCGATCATCACAATACGCATCGCGAAACTTCCCGAATTGTTTTCGCTGCAACCGTAGATGACGGCCCATGAAGCGGTTGTGATAAAGACGTGACATGTGCCGCATCGCACGCGTGAGCATGTAGCGCGGTGAATTCATGATGGTAGAGATGGCGCGCTCACCGAAAACAAAAGCGAGGCAAGTTCCGCAACATGCGCATGAAGCATCTCGACACGCTTCGCGCCTTTGCGCTGTTGCTTGTCATGGTCGAGCATTACGGCGGCAGCACGCTCAATGCCTTCGTTCCCATCGGCGCCGGTTCCGTGGGCGTGGGCTGCTTCTTCACGTTGAGCGGGTTCCTCATCACCGGAATCCTGCTCGAAAGTTTCGACGCGCATGTGGAGAGCAAGGGAGCGGTCTGGCTGGACTTTTATGCGCGCCGGTTGCTTCGCCTGGTTCCCGCATATTACGCCGTCATCCTCGCGCTTGTGCTTTTGCACGTGGAACCGATCGCAAGCTCATGGCCATGGCACGCGGCCTACCTGACCAATGTCTGGATCGCGCTGGGCCATCCCGACAACGTGTTCTGGAGTCTTTCGGTCGAAGAGCAATTCTATCTGTTCTGGCCTTTCGTCATCGCATTGGCGCCGCGGCGTTACCTCGTGACTGCGATCTTCGCGCTCATCGGTTTTTCGCTTTTGTTCAAGCTCGGCGTCTTCCTCGCGGGCTTCAACACGCGCGATGTGAACCGGCTGCTGTTCGGCAATCTGGTGCTGCTCGGGGCCGGCTGCATGCTGGCCGTAATCAGCTATCGCGATGGCCGCGCCAACTGCTTCGCGTGGTACACGGGCGACACGAAGCGCCGGTTCGACACCCTTGCCTGGCTCGGCGTCGGCGGCGCCGTCGCGTCCTGGTGCCTGTTCCCGAAAGACGGCGGGCTCGTGCGTTATTTCACCAACGATCTTCTCGTCGGTGTCTTCTATGCGTGGGTGATCCTCAAGGCCGCCATCGGGGTCAAGGGATTCTGGGGGCCGGTATTCGACAATGGCGCGCTCCAATATATCGGCCGGATCAGCTATGGCCTTTACCTGGTGCACAATTGGGTACCGGACATCGTGACAAAGTTCCTTGGGCCCATGCCGAAATATGAGGCAGGCCCGATCGTCCTCGCCGTCACATTCGGTGTTTGCAGCCTGTCCTGGCACTTCTTCGAGAAACCGATCTCCAGACTGAAGCGTCATTTCTGGAACGCGCCCCTGGCCAAGCCGGTTTCCGATGACGCTGCCCCTGACCCTGACGAAGGCGTCAACCAGAACGAGACCCGGCAGCAACCGGCCCAGGCCTATTGACCCTTTTTTTGGTTTCATGGGACACAACCTGTGGGCTGGGCATTTAAATGGGGGATGCCCTGAGTAGAGCTTCGAAGACGGCACTTGTGACCGCGAGTTGGGTGGTGCTTTGCGGCGCCATGCCTTTCGTACTGCCGGCGCAAGCCGAAAGCATCAGCCCCTACGCGATGGCGCAAGTTCCCGAGCGCAATCCGGTGACGGAACAACTGAAAAGCGGCCCGCTTCTGGAGGGTCAGGGCGTGATGGATCGCACCCGCCCGGAATACGACGCGCTGGGGATACCCGTGGGCGGGTTCCACCTCTTCCCGACGCTGGCGGTCGGTTTCTCTGCGGACGACAACATCTTCCGCGGGACTGGCGCGGTGAGCGACACCTTCTGGACCCTGTCGCCGAGGCTCGATCTGCGGTCGGACTGGATGAACGACGCAGTGCAGCTCTATGCGCAGCTCGATCACTACGCCTATGACGATCACGACACCGAAACGCATACCAACTGGATCGTCGGGGGCAGCGGCAAGCTCGGCCTGGGCCAGGGCAGCTTTCTCGGCGGCGATGCCTACTACTACGACACGCATGAATCGCGGATTTCGCCGGACCTCTCCACCGCGGCGCTGAGTCCGACCCGCTACCGCCAGGCGCATGCCGACGCATCGGCGGCAACCACACTCAACCGACTTCAATTGTCCGCAACCTTCGATTACGACCGTTATGATTTCGACGACACCAGGCTGATTGGCGGCGGCTTCATCGACAATCGTGACCGCGACCGCGACGTCTACGAAGCCACCGGCAAGGCCTCTTACATGTTCGCGCCGGATCAGGCCGTGTTCGCGCAATTCACCTATGACAAGCGCGACTTCGACCAGACGCTCGACCGCAACGGCTTTGACCGCACGTCCGACGGCTACCGGCTGGATGCCGGCATCGCAATGATGCTGACGCCGCTCGTCCAGGCCACCGCCTATGCCGGCTACCTCAAGCAGAACTACGTGGCGCCGTTGAAGGATGCGAGCGGGCTGGATTTCAACGGACAGATCGACTGGTTCGCCACCCAGCTCCTGACGCTGCACCTGACCGCGAAACGCACCATCGAGGACACCACCATCAGCGGCGCCTCCAGCGAGGATGTGCGTGCCGTGGAGGTTTCCGCCGATTACGAATTGCTGCGCAATCTGATCCTGCAACCCCGGTTCGTCTATTCCGATTACAAGTTCGACGGCATCAACCGCGACGACAAGATCACCGATGCGGGGCTCGAGGTCCGCTACATGATGAACGAATATCTCAGCGCCTATGCCGGATATTCCTACGAGCGACGCGCCACCAACGCGGCGGGCCGCGATTTCAGCGATAATCTCTTCACCATCGGCTTGCGCGGGCAGCTCTGACCTTCAGTGCGCCGGCCCGTGGGAATCGCGCGCCATTGCAATGGTCGACGTGACGTTGGTCGTGGCGTAGCGCCAGCCGAGCCGCTGCGGTTCCAGCGCCATGCGGTAGGCCCATTCCATTCCGACCGCCTGCAGCGCCTTGGGCGCGCGTGAACGCATGCCGGAAAGGAAATCGAATAGCCCCCCGCAAGTGCGGATCCAGGTGAGATCCGGAAGCAGCGTCTTGAACTTGTGGGCGAGAAGAAGCTGCTCGGGATTGCCGACGCCGATCCACAACACATCCGGCTGCTTCTCCGCGATCTCGGCAGCCACGTCGTTCAGCTCGCGGCGGTCGAAATAGCCGTGACGCGAACCGACAAGTTTCAGGAACGGATAGCGCTTGCGCACGCGCCGCGCGGCCCGCGCGTTCATCTCATGCGTCGCGCCCAGCAGATAGAAGCGAATCCCGTGGCGCGACGCAGCCTTGGCGGCGGCGTGGAACCAGTCCGTCGTCGCCACACGCTCGGGTAGCGGTGCATCGGTCGCCAGGCGGGAAGCGAACACGACGGACATGCCGTCAGCCGCGATGTGGTCGGTGGCCAGAAGCGCCTCGCGATAGGCCGCATTCTCGGCGAATAGCGAGATGACCTGGCCGTTGACGGTGGTTACGATCTTGGGCGGCACATTCTTCGCCTGCTTGCGCTGCCAGTCCGCGACCATGAGGTCGCACCATTGCGCGGCGGTGTACCGGCTCACGGGCACGCCACCGATCCATACGCAATCATCGATCTGGGCCATGCTATCTCCTGTCGGAAAGTTGGGATTGAAGCGATTTCCTGTATGCGGCCGGCGATTGCGAACATTCCGGCGTCGTGGGACCGCCGACCGCCAGATGCCGCTCGCAGAGCCAGGCCTCGATGCGCAGCAAGCCCGCGATGCGCGAAGGCTCGAAGGGTTTGTCCGGCACATCGGGGGCCGTGTGCACCGGCCGCTGGTCGGTGAGGCCGCCAACGTCGCCGGGGTTGTCGATGATGCGGCTCGTCCCGTTTATCACCCCGTAGAGAATACGCTTGTCCTGCGCGTCGCGTTCACCCGGCCGCGCGCCGGCATAGCGCAGAGTGTAGGCGCGGACATCGCTCGGCGCGGCTTCCTGCTCCAGCGGTGCGACAGGCGGCTCTGCTGCGAGCTTGAAATCGCCGCGATTGGTGAGAGCGCCGTTCGGCGCGTAGTTGTCCTTCAGATATATCCGGGCATCGGGAACCTTTGCGCTCATGTCGTCCGGAATTTGCACGGCGGTCATGGTCATCGACGTATCCGTTCCGGGTTGCACGACATTGCCGATGACGGTCGCGCGCAGCGGCGTCGGCGCGGCGACATCGTAGAAATGGATCGCGTTGCGCCCCGGATTGACGATGTGGTTGTAGCCGATGAAAGCCGAAGAGCCGCGCGCGATCACCGGATTGCGGAACATGTTGCTCACGAACAGATTGTCGGCGACGGCGATGCCTTGGTTATCCTTGTTGATCAGCAGGCCCATCGAGTGATGCCCTTTGGGGTGCCCCGCATGGTTCAGCGCTTCGGCAATCAGGCAATCGCGGATGGTGACGCCGCGCGTTCCGCCGGCGACATCGAGGTTCTCGTCCACCGACCAGCTCAGGCTCACATTCTGCAGGCGCACATCGTGGACCTCATGCTTGCCGCCACCGATAGTGATGGAATCGCGATTGCCGTTGATCTTTGGCGTGTCGCCCGGCCCCGGCCTGACCGCCACATGCTCCAACACCAGGTTGTTCGCGCGCAAACGCAGCGAGCCTCCGGTGACGGTGATACCCGGCGCCGGCGCGGTTTCACCCGCGATCGTCACGTCGGGCGAGCCGATCTTGAGATCGGACTGCAGGTGGATGACGCCGCCGACGTCGAACACGATCACGCGCGGGCCGCTCTCCTGCGCAGCCTCACGCAACGAGCCCGGCCCGGAATCGGCGAGCGTGGTGACATGGATCACGCGGCCGCCCGGCACCGCGCCGCCACGCGTCACGGTTCCCGCCTTGATGACATCCGCATTGGCCGGTCCGGCAAGAAGCAATGCGGCAGCGGCCATGCAGATTCTATCTCTTCGCACGGGCGTGCTCCTTCTTCAGTTCGGCCAAGCGCGCGAAGATCCGGGGGTCGTTGGTGCTCGCATAGGTCGGGCCGCCCTGCAGCGCATAAGGCACGCCGACACCAAGGCGTTTCAGCAGCCGCGCCGCTCTGCCGAACCGCAGATCGGACAGTTTTAAATTGTGCTGGAAAGAGCGCGCCAGAAAACGGCGATAGCCGACATCGCTGAAGCGCCGGAAATGCGGATCGTCCCACTCCGCGGCGCCCTTCTCCTTGTGGAACAGGACCGTATCGCCGCGGTTCATCATCACCCGCAACACATGCGACAAGCGGTATTCGTTCGGCACGTGGCTGAAGAGGATGCCGCGCTCGCCCAGCACGCCCGCGATGCTCTCCAGCGCCGCGGCGGGATTGATGAGATGCTCGAACACGTCAGAGCAGATCACCACATCCACCGGCCCCAGATCGTCGAGCTTGTCCTGCTCCAGATTGCGGCAGGCGAATTCGATGCCACGCTTCTCGAAGGCGTCGGCAAAGCGCAAGCCGATATCGACCGCGACACGGCGCTCCGCGTCAATGTTTTCGAGGAAATCCGGCGTGCCTGCGCCAAGCTCCATCACGCGGCGCGGCGCAAGCTCGACGATGAAGGCAAGATAAAGGGCGCGCCAACCGCCCACGCCCTTGGCTGCGAAGCTGGTGTCGAGATAGCCGGCCGCGTCATAAAGAACCGCTTCAGCCATAGGTTTCTCCTGTCGGGATGGCGCCGAATCCTTCGGGCGCGTCTTTACGGGGGCGCAGCGCGCGGTCGTAGCGCATTGCCGCCACCAGACCGACGCTCACGATGATGAGGTGATAGACGATGCTGAGGCCGCAGAACGCCGCCACGGCTTCGAGCGCGCTTGCATGATAATGCGCCATGATCGGGATCACGATGACGCGCAGCGAGAACAGTGCGTCCACATAGAAGCTCGCCTTCTGGACGCGCAGCACCGTGGTCAGCGTCGCCATCGGCAGCGAGGTCAGGCGCACCGCTGCCCACCAGGCCAGCACGATGGAATAGTCCGCCGCGGATTCCCAGCGCACACCGAAGATGATGCGGAACAGAGGATGCGCGAATAGCGCCAGCAGCACCACGCCGCCGACGACCGGCGCGCCCATGACCGCGGTGTAGACCAAGGACGTGCGGGTGAGATGCTTGCGGTCCTGCACGCGCGCCGCGAATTGGCGCATCGGCACGCGGGTGAGCGAATCTCCGAGCAGCATTCCCGGCCGCTCGATCAGCCGCGCGGCGAAGAAATACAGACCCGCGATCGTCGGGCCGTAGGAGCCGAGCACCAGCGCTGCGGGCAGCATCGTGCCGCCGCGGACAAGCAATTGCCGCGGCACCTGCACGAGGAAATCGCGATAGGTCCGCCCTGCCACCCATATGGAGGAGAAGCTCGTCGTGACGGCATCGCGCGGGCGAAAGCCTTCGGGCAGTTTTCGGCACAGCCACGCCACGCTTCCGGCCATGCCGACCACGCGGCCCAGAAGCAATCCTTCCGACGCCATGCCGGCGAAGGCAAGCACGATCTGGGCGGCGGCAGGAAGCAGGGTCTGCGTGAATTTCGAAACGGAAACCGCGCCATACTGCATCGCGCGCGAATGCGCGTAGGAGAGCACATTGACGAGCGTGGTGAGCACCATGCCGCCGTAGCAATAGTAGTAGAAGTCCGCCGGCAGCGGCCGTCCCAGAATGTGCGGGAAGCGGTGCTGGATCAGCAGAACCGCGCCCATGATCACGACCGGCGTCAGGAAGCTCAGATAGAGCGACAGCCAATAGAGACCCGTCGCCGTGCGGCGGCTGCGCGGCAGGATCACCGCCACCTCGTAGCAGAGGCCGCCAATGGCGCCGCCGATGGTGCTGATTGTCAGCATGAGCGAGAACACGCCGAACGACGCCGGCGCAAACAGGCGCGACAGCAGCGGCGCCGTCGCCACCAGCGCGATCTGCGCGGCGATGCTCCCCGACGTCAGAATGCCCACATGGCGGGCTTCAGGACGCCGCGATAGCTTGAGCAATCTCTGCGTGATCCGCTTCATGCAAAAACTCTTTCATGGGCAGCGTGTTTGCCTTGCGCCTGCCGAGGCGCCGCGCGGGCACGCCGCCATAGATGCCAAAGGGCTCGAGCTCACCGCGCACGACGGCGCCCGCCGCCACGACGCAGCCTTCGCCAATCACCGAACCGTCGAGAACCCGCACGCCGGCGCCGAGCCACACGTCATTGCCGATGCGGATGCCGCGCCGGCTGAGCGGCTGGCGTCCGATCGGGCCGGCGTCCAGCGCGAAGCCGTGATTGGCGGGGATGACGACGCAATGCGCGGCAATGCGCACATCATCCCCGACAACCAGGCCGCCGTGCCCATAGAGCACGCTGTAGGGATTGACGCTGCAGCGCGCGCCCAGGCGAATGAATCCGCCGTATGAGAGGAGCATCGCGCCGGTATGGATGGTCGAGCGCGGGCCGATGGCGATGGTGCCGCCATGCTCGCGGCTGACGACGGCGCCCGGCATCACGATGGCGCCTTGCCCCGTCCGCACGCCTGTAAGCGCGGTGCGCGCTAGTGTGTGAAGTCGGCGTGCCCGACGCCGGAGGGATTTCCAGCCGGTATCCATTCCTTCTTCTCCTGACCGTAACTGAGAATGACGCTCTCAAAGCCGTCGATCATGCGGTCGAGCGTGAAACGCCGGGACACCAGAGCACAGGCGCGTGCGCCGAGCTCGGCCGCGTAATCCTGATCGTCGCGCAGGCGGATGAAAGCGTTCCGCCACGCCTCGAAATCCTCCAGCGGCACCAGCATCGCGGCCGGACGGCCGCTCTCCTCGCACAGCGTTTCCCGCTGCATCGGAATATCGCTGCAGACGATGGGCAGGCCTTCATGCATCGCTTCGAGAATGGAATTGCTTTGTCCCTCGAACAACGATGTCTGCACGAAGCCATCGGCCGCGCGCAGAAGGTCCTTGATGCGCTTATGCGGGACATTGCCGAGGAAATGGACGCGCCGCTCCGCGCCGAGCTCGCGGGCGAGCGCCATCGCCGCGTTACGCAACCGTCCGTCACCGGCAATGGCGAGGCGAACCCGCGGCGTCGTCGCGAGCACCCGCACCATAAGGTCGTAGTTCTTCTGCGGCTCGAAACGGCCGCTGCCGACCAGCAGCGGATAGGTCGGCGGAATATCGAAACTCGCCCGCGCGTGGAACTTCTGCATTTCCGACGGCGTCCATTCGATGCCGTTGTTCACCACGGACAGCCGATCGCGATAGGCGCGCGGATGGTTGGCGAAGGATTGCATCACCGCCTGCGAGACGCACACGATCGGTCCGTAGACGCCGCGCGCGCCGAGGAATTCGTCGAGCAGGCGCATCACCCGCCCGAACGTCGGACCGGGCGAACGTTGCGACGCCACGCGCAGTTGCGTGCCCGCCATCGCGGCGGCGGACAGTCCCATGATGTTGGCGAGCGGAAGGAACCCCACGACCGCATCCGGCCGCGCGGCGCGCAGCATATCCACGAGCCTC
>JBQCFD010000212.1:0-2950 GCA_051959625.1 Rhizomicrobium sp. | reverse complement strand
CGGCCGTGGTGCGGCCGTGTAGCGGCCCCAGCACCATCGGATCGTCGTCATAGGACGCGCTGTGGCGGATGCCGCGGAAGCGTCCATGCCCCGCCGCGATATGCGAGCGCAGCGCATCCTCCACCACCGCACCAAGCCGCAGATCGACATGGCCCACGATTCCCGCACAGGCGCGCACATCGCCATAGATGCCGCTGGCCGTCATCGCCGCGATGCCGTTGACGAATTCCGTCTCCCCCACGCAACGCAGAAGCTCCGGTCCGTCGGACCGATACATCGCGCCGCATTCCATGTAGATCGTGCCTTTGACGTTATGGCCGCTCTGCAAGTCGGCAAGCAGTTCGTCCAGCAGATAGCGCGGCACTTCGCGGATGATGTCCATGAAGCCGTGCTCGATCGGCGGCAGGTTGCGCAGCACCTCCTTCGGCCGGTCCCACAGATGATGATGCGGGTCGACGATCGGCAGGTCGGGTTCGAGAATTTGTTCTGTGGCCATGCCATCCCTCCATTGTCATCCCCGGCGAGCATCGCATTTATGCGATGCGAGGGAAGGGGACCCAGGTGCTTGAGCGAAATGATGTTCGCCCGCATGTGCTTATTCTGAAAACCGACCAAGCGTCACGACCTGGGTTCCCTTCCCCTCGCTTCGCTCGGCCGGGAATGACAAGCGCGGGCCTATGGCGTCAGGATCACGCGGCCAGTGACCTTGCCGGCGACCAGATCCTCCAGCGACTTGTTCGCTTCCGAAAGCGGGCGCTTCTGATAGGGGATCGGATCGACCTTGCCCGCGCGCACCAGTTCCATCATCTCCTTCGTCTCGTCCAGCGAGCCCACCATGGAGCCCCCGATGGAGATCGTGCGGAACGGGAACATGGGCAGCGGCATCGACATCGCGCCGCCGAACAGGCCCACGATGATCACCTTGCCGCCGCGGCGCACCGCTTGCGATGCAAAGGCAAACGTCTTCTCCGAGCCGACGAAATCCACCACCGCATAGGCGCCGCCGCCCGTATCGGCGACGAGCTTTTTCGCGGCCTCGGGATCCTTGGTGTTGTAGGTCGCGCTGGCGCCGGCTTTCTTGGCGGCCTCCAGATGTCCGTCGAGAATATCGGCGGCGAGCGGTCCCTTGCCGAACATCGCCTTGGCGAATTGCACGCCCATCATGCCGACGCCGCCGCAGCCCAGCACCAGCACCTGGTCCTTCGGGCCGAGCTTGCCGACCTTCTTCATCGCCGCATAGGCAGTGACGCCGGAACACATGTAAGCCGCGCCGAGCGCCGGATCGGTCTTGCCGTAGTCGATGAGATATTTGGGATGCGGCACCATCACGTGCGTCGCGTAACCGCCGGGGCAGCCGTTGGAGCAGCCGAGCTGGCGCGGACCGCCGACGCAGATGTTCTCTTCGCCGCGCAGGCAGGACGGGCACTTGCCGCAGCCGATCCACGGGAACGCCGCATAGCGCGCGCCGACCTTGATGTCTTTCACATCGGGGCCGACCGCGACGACTTCGCCTTCGATCTCATGGCCCAGCGTGTGGGGCAGCTTCACATTCGCCATCGGCAGCTTGTTGCCGCCGCCGAGATCGAAATAGCCGTCATGGATATGAACGTCCGAATGGCAGACGCCTGCGTTATGGACCTTGAGGAGGACCTCGGTGCCGGTGGGCGTCGGCGTCGGGGCTTCCAATTCCTGAAGCGGCTTGCCGAATTCCGTGATCACCTGACTGCGCATGAGCGTCTCCCTTGGGTTCTTATGATCTTTTGTCAGTCTTGCATGACGATGGGAGCGCCTCAACCGCTACGTCGCAGCTCCAACTAAAGGCGGGCGCGATAGGTCCGCGCGAGCGCGGTGAAATCGCCGATGGAGAGATTTTCCGCGCGTGCCG
Organism: Rhizomicrobium sp.; assembly: GCA_051959625.1. Classification (GTDB taxonomy): domain Bacteria; phylum Pseudomonadota; class Alphaproteobacteria; order Micropepsales; family Micropepsaceae; genus Rhizomicrobium. Next base: position 1,065 of record JBQCFD010000212.1, on the reverse strand, counting down.
TGGGGTCAAGTCCCGCCGCGCGGACCAGCGCTTCCGCATCCGGCGTGAGGGACTTCAAGCTTTGCCGCAGCATCTTGCGGCGATGGCCGAAAGCGGCAGCCGTCACCGCTTCCAGATCGGAAAGGCGGGCGGGCGCGACAGGCTCGGTCAGAGGCTCGACATGCAAGACAGAGGAAGTGACTTTCGGCGGCGGCGTGAAGGCGCGCGGCGAAACGTCGAACAGGATCTTCGGCCTGGTTCGCCATTGTGAAAGCACCGACAGACGCCCGTAAGATTTGGTATCGGGTTTCGCCACCACGCGCTCGGCCACTTCGCGCTGGAACATGAGCGTGAGCGATTGCCAGAACGGCGGCCAGGTTTCGGCGGTCAGCCACTTCACAAGCAGCGCCGAGCCGATGTTGTAGGGCAGGTTGGCCGCGATGCGCACCGGCGTTGCGATGCCGTGCTCCCGAAAAAGCTTCGTTTCATCCAGCGCCAGCGCGTCGGCGGGAACGATTTGCAAGCGGCCAGGGTAAGCGCGCGCAATGTCTTCCAGCGCCGGAAGGCAACGATCGTCGCGCTCGGCCGAAATGACTTTCGCCGCACCTTCCAACAAGAGTGCGCGCGTGAGGCCGCCGGGGCCGGGACCGACTTCGTAGATCGTCGCGCCTTCTGGCGAAGCCGCGCGCGCGATCTTGCGGGTGAGGTTCAGATCGAGCAGGAAATTCTGGCCGAGCGATTTCTTCGCTGCCAGGCCGTAGCGCGCGATGACGTCGCGCAGCGGCGGCAAAGGATCGCTATTTTCCAAACCGGGCGTCCGCGATGTCGGCGGCCGTCTTGATCGCGGCGATCATGCTGCGCGGATCGGCCTTGCCCTTGCCCGCGATGTCGAGCGCCGTGCCGTGATCCGGCGACGTGCGCACGATGGGCAAGCCGAGCGTGATGTTCACGCCCTCCCAGAACGCCAGCGTCTTGAGCGGGATCAGCGCCTGGTCATGATACATGCACAGCGCCACATCGTATGTCGCGCGCGCCTGGGCATGGAACATGGTATCGGCGGGCAGGGGGCCAAAAGCGTCTATCCCC
>JBQCFD010000211.1:0-3439 GCA_051959625.1 Rhizomicrobium sp. | reverse complement strand
GGCGAGATCGACCTGGATGTGATCCTCCGGCCCCGCGGCCCAGGGGCAGTTCTCCGGAAAGGCGTGGCGCGAACAGGTGATCACGCGCCAGCCCGCGCTCGAAAAGCGCTTCACCGTCGCATGGCCGATGCCGCGCGAGGCGCCGGTGAGGATGAGGGTCTTGCGGGGTTCGGCGTCGGGCATGGTCTATCTTAGACCTCTCCCTCTTTGAGGGGGAGAGGGTGATCTATGTGCGCGCGCGCCTTCTCACAGATAGAACACGCCGTTCAGCGTCCAGTTGGCCGCGCCGTCGGGGGCTTTCATCGGCAGCAGCACGCCTTCGGCGGTGCGGACCGTGTCGACCATGCCGTGCACCTCCGCGCGCAGGAAGACCGGCTTGCCCGTGTCGATCACTTTCCGGAGCGCGGCGATGAACGCCGGCGCGCTCGCCGGCGCATAAACGTCCGATATCAGAAGGCCGGTGACGTCGCGCCCTAGCCGCTCCATGAGAACCGTGCCCACGAGCCGGTTGCGGAAATCGCGTCCGCCCTCCACCGGTTCGCGCACGATCAGGTGCTTCATCAGATGCGCGATCTGCCGCGAGGGGATGTCGCGGCCCATGACGAAGCCGCCCTTGCCCATCCGCTCCTGCCAATAGGCGAGAAGCTCCCTGGCCTGTTCGTGGGTCGGGCTTTCGATCTCGGTGAAGACGACGTCGGTCTTCTGCCCGGTGATCGGGTCATGATCGGTGACGCGCCCGGGGGGCGACTTGCGTTCTTTGTCGCTGGACATTTGCCTACGCTAACCGATTTCGCGGCATTCCACCCACCCTCCCCTTGCGGGTGAGCGGAGTTTTTATGTCCGTTCCAGCGCCGGCGGCTGTTCCACCCCGGCGGGATCCTGGTGGATGATGACCTCTGCGTGCGGGAACGCGGTGCAGACCTCCGCCTCCACCCGGTCGCTGATCTCATGGGCGCGCATCAGCGAGATGTCCGGCGCCAGCTCGATGTGGAACTGGATGAAGGTGTGGATGCCCGAGGCGCGCGTGCGCAGGTCGTGCAGGTTCTTCACCTCGGCATGGCCGCGCACGATCTCCTTGATGCGCTCGCGGTCGGAATCGGGAAGCTCGCGGTCCATGAGCTGGTCGTAGCTCTGGCGGAACACGCTCCACGCGCTCCACACCAGCGCGCCCGCCACGATCAGCGTGATGATCGGGTCCGCGGCCTCCATCTTGAATCCGGCGGCGAGCACGATGGCGACGATGACCCCGCCATTCGTCGCCACGTCGCCCCAGTAATGCATGTTGTCCGCGGCGATCGCGACGCTGCCCGTCCGGGTCACCACATGGCGCTGATAGAGCGCAAGCCCCAGCGCCGCGGCGATGGAGACGAGCATGCTCAGCAGCGCGATCGAACCGCGCTCCACCGGCACCGGAGCGATGACGCGCTGCACCGCCTCGATGGTGAGGAAGCTCGCGGAGGCGGCGATGAACGCTCCCTGCGCCAGCCCCGCCAGCGGCTCCGCCTTGCCGTGGCCGAAGCGGTGCTCCGCATCGGCCGGCGTGAGCGCCGACGCGATGGCCACCATGTTGAGCGAGGAGGTGAAAAGGTCGAGCGCCGAATCCATCAGCGCCGCCAGCACCGCCACCGAGTTGCTCGCGAAATAGGCGAACGCCTTGATGATCACGAGGAAGATCGAAACCGCCAGCGACGCATAGGCGGCGTTGCGCATCAATCGCGGGTGATCCTCCACAGCTTCGCGGATGCCGGTCGCCATGCTCACGGGAAGAGGCGCTCCGTCGTCCACGCCGCGTTCGCGCCGCTGCGGCGATAGACGAGGCGGTCGTGCAGGCGGAACGGGCGGTCGCGCCAGAACTCGTATTCCAGGGGCGTCACGCGGAAGCCGGACCAGTAAGGCGGGCGCGGAACTTTCGCGAGGCCATATTTGGCGGCGTATTTCGCGATCTCCTTTTCGAACACCCAGCGCCCTTCCATCGGGCGCGACTGCTGGCTCGCCCAGGCGCCGATCTGGCTGTCCTTTGCGCGGGTGGCGAAATAGGCGTCGGCCTCCGCATCGCTCACAAGCGACACCGGACCGCGCACGCGGATCTGCCGGCGCTGCGTCTTCCAGTGGAACAGCAGCGCGACGCGCGGATTGGCGGTGAGCTCCCTGCCCTTCGCGCTTTCGGTGTTGGTGTAGAACACGAAGCCTCTGGGCGTGGCTTCCTTCAGCAGCACCATGCGCACATTGGGGTTGCCGCTCGCGTCCGCCGTGGCGATGGCCATGGCGTTGGCTTCATTGGGCTCCGTCTTCTTCGCCTCCTCCATCCACGCCTCGAACAGCGCGAGAGGATCGTCCTTGGCCGTGATGCCGCCGTCGTCGAGAGGTCCGCCGATTTCGCTCATAAGTCTCGAATAACACCTCTGTTTTGCGCAACCAAGCGGAGCGCGATAACCTCATGGCCGATGCGTAAATTCCTCATCGTCTCGGCCCTTTCCTGCGTCTCGTTTGCAGCCTTTGCACAAGACGCGCAGACGCCGCCTCCGGCTCCCGCGCAGGAGGCGCAACCGACCGCGCCGCCCATGCAGGCCCTGCCGCCCGCGGACAAAGCCCAATCCGCCACGCCCGACACCGCTCAGCCCATCGTGATCGAACCGCAGCCGCTCGATCAGAAGAAGTTCGACGAAGCCGCCGCCGCCTACGACGCGAAGGACTACGGCAAGGCCTACAAGCTCTTCACCGAACTCGCCGACGAATACGACATCGCCGCGATGCGCAACGTGGCGCTGATGACGCGCGACGGCCTCGGCTGCGAGAAGGATCCGGAAGAAGCCGAGGAGATGATGGAGGAAGCGGCCAAGCGCGGGCTCGTCACCGCGCAATCCGATCTCGGCATCATGCTGCTCGACGGCGCCGCGGGGCCGCCCGATCCGAAGGCCGCGCTGCCCTGGCTGGAGATGGCGGCGTCGGCGGGCCATCCCGTCGCGCAATACCGCCTCGCCCAGCTCTATGAAACCGGCGGCGTGGTTCCCAGGGACACCGGCGTGGCGGCGGTGCTCTATGCCGAAGCCGCGAAACACGGCGTTCCCGGCGCGCTGGAACGGTTGAAGGCGCTCAAGGGTTGGACAACGACCCCGCCGGAACTGATGGAGCCCCAGGCGACAGGCGCCCCGCGAGCCTTAATCCAGAACAAGTAAGACCTATATTGTAGCCGGGCCGCGACTCAGCCTTTCCCGGCGGCCGGAGACAGCATGGCAGATCCGTACAAAGTTCTTGGGGTTTCCAAAACCGCGACCGAGGCCGAGATCAAGAAGGCCTTTCGCGCGCTCGCGAAGAAGCACCATCCCGACACCGCCGGAAACGACGCGGCGACGAAGAAGAAGTTTCAGGAGATCTCCAACGCCTACGACATCGTGGGCGACAAGGAGAAGCGCGCCAAGTTCGACCGCGGCGAGATCGA
>JBQCFD010000210.1:0-2562 GCA_051959625.1 Rhizomicrobium sp. | reverse complement strand
AATTCTCCGAAAAGTTTCAGAAATATCATTCGAGAGCAAGTCGAGAATTAGAACAACTCGGTGTTCAAAGGGTTAGGAGCAATATTCTCCATTCCCGCTTTGATACCCCCAAATAATGGGGAAGTAGCAGTATCTATTGGTAATTTGACTGCCTCGGTACAGGATTTAGTTTCGTTCATGTGTCTTCCAGTAGGAGTTTCCCATGAGCGAACAATCGAAGTTTATCGCGATGATGAGCATGTTGCTGAAGCGCGGCTACAGCGTGATGGATGCCGCCAGCTTCGGTCTGAGCAAGGATCAACTCAGAGAACTTGCGGCCCTCGGGCAATCGGCGCTGGCGGCGCCGATCGACGCGAACTGCGTCGACGGTACTCGACGCCGTCGTTTCGAGCGAGCACTGGTCGTGCCCGGTTCAACGGAGATTATTTTCTTCCCTCGGCGCGGCGACTCGAATTTCAATTCTGTTCAGTCATATCAACAGAGCGCCGCCTATAATCCTGTTGAGGGCGGTAAAGAACGTCCATTCGAAGCCTTCACAGAAATTCAGCGCAATCTTCCGAGCCTGAAAGAATTGATCCTCCTTGATGCAGAAATTGCGCGCCTCGTTTCTCCGCACCCCGATGCAATTCAAGAAGCGCATCTTCATCTGATCGCTTATGTACCCACCCATGGATCAGACTCTGTTTCTTCTCCGCCTTTCGTTCATTGCGATAGCGAACCGATCACGTTCGCACATTTGCTGGGTCGCAACGACGTCACCGGTGGGTTCAACGCGGTAACGACAATAAAAGGACGCAATCTTGAATTCGACAAGATAGACGAAACTGAGGTTTTGACGAAATTTACCCTTGAAAGCCTTATGTCGACATTCGTAGTTGTGGATGATGTTGTTGCCCACTACGTGTCTCCGATCCACGCAGTCGGCGAGAACCCCTATCGCGTTGTATTGCTAATCGACTTCACGCCATTGCTTCCCGCAAAAAGAGAGTGACCGCTCATTAGATCTTCGCCCCGAAGTGTAAACTTTGGGGCTTTTTTTGACCTACCCCAAACACCACTTCAATATCGCCTTCTGCGCATGCAAGCGGTTCTCGGCTTCGTCGAAGACGACGCTCTGCGGGCCGTCGATCACGTCATCCGTCACTTCCTGGCCGCGATGGGCGGGGAGGCAGTGCATGAAGACCGCGTCCTTGTCGGCGCGGGCCATCATGGCCGGGTTCACCTGATAGGCCTTCAGAAGATTGTGGCGCTTGGTCGTGTCCTCGTCGCCCAGCGAGACCCAGGTGTCGGTGACCACGATGTTCGCGCCGGCCACCGCCTTCTCCGGGTCCGAGCCGAAGCGCACTTCGGCGCCTGCGCCTTGCGCCCATTCGCGCACGTCGTCATGCACGCTGAGCTCCTTGGGCGAGGCGATGTTGAGCTTGAACTTAAAGCGGGCCGCCGCATGCACCCAGGAGGTGAGGATGTTGTTAGCGTCGCCCAGCCACGCCACCGTCGCGCCCTTGATGGAGCCGCGCTTCTCCTCGAACGTCATCACGTCCGCCATGATCTGGCAGGGATGCGAATATTTGGTGAGGCCGTTGATCACCGGAATGGTGGCGTTGCGCGCCAGATCCAGCACCATCTCGTGATCGAGCAGGCGGATCATCACCGCGTCCACATAGCGGGAGAGAACGCGCGCGGTGTCCGCCGTCGTCTCCTCGCGCGCGAGCTGCATGTCGTTGCCCGACATCATGATGGTTTCGCCGCCGAGCTGGCGCATGCCCACGTCGAAGGAGATGCGCGTGCGCGTGGACTGCTTGTCGAAGATCAGCGCCAGCACCCGCCCCTTGAGCGGCGCATCCGCATCCGGCGCGCCATGCGGCAACCCCTTGCGCGCGGATTTGCGCGCCCGCGCATCGGCAATCATCGCCTGCAAGGTGGCGGCATCGAAATCGGCAAGATCGAGAAAGTGTTTGGTCATTTCAAAAATCCTCCCTCTACCCCTTCAGGGGGAGAGGGTTGGGGTGAGGGGGCGGTGCCGCTGGGCTGGTGGGTGAAAGGCGCGCGCATCGCTTCATGCCCAGCGCCCCCTCACCCTGCCCTCTCCCCCTGAAGGGGGCGAGGGTGAATTTGGTGCTCATTCCGCCGCCGCTTTCTTCTGGAATTGCGCGGCGGTTTCGCCCAGCAGCTTCACCGCGTCGCGGACGTGGCTTTCGTCGATGATGAGCGGCGGCAAGAGGCGGATCACGTTTGCGCCCGCGCCGACGGCGAGCATGTGGCGCGCGCGCAAAGCGTCGAGGAATTCGGTGTTGGGCACTTTCATCTTCAGGCCCAGCATCAGGCCCTGCCCGCGCACATCCTCGAACACGTCGGGATATTCGGCGATCAGCGAACCCAGTTGCTGCTTGGCGTAGTTGGCCACCTTCTGCACGCGCGGCAGGAAATCTGGCGCCAGCACCACGTCCAGCACCGCATTGCCCACGGCCATCGCCAGCGGGTTGCCGCCGAAGGTGGTGCCGTGGCTGCCTTTCTCGATACCGCTCGCCGCCTTCGCGGTGCAAAGACACGCGCCCAGCGGGA
>JBQCFD010000209.1:0-2686 GCA_051959625.1 Rhizomicrobium sp. | reverse complement strand
ATACGCCGTCATGTTCGCTTCGCGCTGCGGGACCTTGTCGAGATCAAGCTCGATGCCGCTGCCGCCCTTGTCGCCCATTTCGGCGGAGGACGATGTGAGCCCGGCCGCGCCCATGTCCTGAATGGCGATGATCGCGTCCGTCGCCATCAGTTCGAGGCAGGCTTCGAGCAACAGCTTCTCGGTGAAGGGATCGCCGACCTGCACGGTGGGGCGCTTCTCATCCGACGCATCGTCGAATTCCGCGCTCGCCATCGTGGCGCCGTGGATGCCGTCGCGGCCCGTCTTGGAGCCGATATAGACGACGGGATTGCCCGCGCCCTTGGCGGCGGAGAGGAAGATGTTGTTCGCCTTGGCGAGGCCTACGCACATCGCGTTGACGAGGATGTTGCCGTTGTAGCTTTTGTGGAAATTCACTTCGCCGCCGACGGTGGGCACGCCCATGCAGTTGCCGTAGCCGCCGATGCCATGCACCACGCCTTCGACCAGATGGCGCGTCTTGGGATGGGACGGATCGCCGAAGCGCAGCGCGTTCATCATCGCGATGGGGCGCGCGCCCATGGTGAACACATCGCGCATGATGCCGCCCACGCCCGTCGCCGCGCCCTGATAGGGCTCGATGAAAGAGGGATGGTTGTGCGATTCCATCTTGAAGATGCAGGCATCGCCATCGCCGATATCGATCACGCCCGCGTTCTCGCCGGGGCCCTGGATCACCCACGGCGCCTTGGTCGGCAGCTTGCGCAGATGGAAGCGGGTGGATTTGTAGGAGCAATGCTCGCTCCACATGACCGAGAAGATGCCCAACTCGACCAGCGACGGCTCGCGGTTCAGCAAGCGCTTGATATGCGCGAATTCGCCCTCGGTAAGGCCGTGTTCTTTGACGAGTTCGGGGGTGATGGCGGTCATTGGTTCTGCATGCTTATCTTTGTGACTTCCAAGCCGGTGTCGTTGCAGATCTGATTTGAAATAACATCTGGGGGAAATATGTGCTTCCGGAAAACGCCCTCTACGGTTGCGGGGTAACTCTCCAATTTCGTCATCTTATGCAGAAACTCGCCCGTAACTGTCACACAGGCTATTGGCCATCTTATCGAGACTCCGTTCATCTTGCTCAAAGCAGCGCTGTCACCGCCTTCGTGCGGACTATCATGGGCCTCTTTTGAATCCCAAAGCCCCACATCTTCGAATTGAAGTGATAGCCAGCCGCGAACCCGAACCGTCTTTCCGTCATATTCGTCCGCGTGCAAGTTCAATTCGCTGGGCGTCAAGCTTGGGACTTCGGCAGAGCTTGCAGCACTAGATGCTATAACAAGCGGAAGCAGAACGGCAGACAGGCTTGTCCGCATCATCCCAAACTTTCAATCAAACTCTGGAACAGCGCCTTGCCGTCTTCGCCGCCCAGCAGCGGATCGACGACGCGTTCCGGATGCGGCATGAGGCCGAGCACATTGCGCTTTTCGTTCAGGATGCCGGCGATGTTGCGGGCGGAGCCGTTGGGGTTGTCGCCCTGCGCATAGCGGAACGCGACGCGGTTCTCGCCTTCGAGGCGGTTCAATGTTTCGTCATCGGCGAAGTAATTGCCTTCGCCATGCGCCACGGGAATCGAAATCTCCTGACCCTTGGAATATTTGCGCGTGAAGGCGGACTGGGTTTCTTCCACCGTCAGCTTCACCGGGCGGCAGACAAATTTCAGATCGGCATTGCGCATCAGCGCGCCGGGCAGCATGTGGGTTTCGGTCAGCACCTGAAAGCCGTTGCAGATGCCGATGACCGCGCCGCCCTTCTCCGCATGCGCCTTCACCGCCTTCATCACCGAAGACTGGCTCGCCATCGCGCCGCAGCGCAGGTAATCGCCGTAAGAAAAGCCGCCGGGCAGCACGACCAGATCGACATCCGGCAGCGCGCTGTCCTGATGCCAGACCATGTGCGGGTCCTTGCCCGTCATCTGCTTCAGCGCAACCTGCGCATCACGGTCGCAGTTGGAAGCGGGGAATACGATGACGGCGGATTTCATGCCTTCAACTCGATCTCGTATTTCTCGATCACGGTGTTGGCGAGGAGCTTCTCGCACATGTCTTTCAGCGAGGCGCGGGCCTTGGCTTCATCTGTCTCTTTCAGTTCCAGATCGATGACCTTGCCCTGGCGCACTTCGCCCACTGCGCCGAAACCGAGGCCGTGTAGCGCATTGCCGATGGCTTTGCCTTGCGGATCGAGAACGCCGTTTTTTAGAGTGACAAACACACGCGCTTTCATTCGTCTTCCTTCGTGGGCCGCTGCGCGGCCGCCTCAGGATGACGAACCCCAACAGAATGGAATCCGTCAACCAGTTGCCGTTTGGAGAGTCGTGGCGCGGATTTGGGCTTTCCGGCTCTGCGCCTAGAGAGCTGAAACAGCGCTTCGACATCGCCGCCGATGAGTGCCATTTTCTTCGCGCGACTCCAACCTTTGATTTGACGTTCGGTGCTATGCGCATCTCGCAAATCATCGAACCATTTCGACAAAACAAGACTCACAGGCCGTCTCGACGAGGTATAGCCGATATAGCGGGCTTCGTTGTGCTCAGTGAGCCGAACATTCACGTCGTCATGCGATGTCGAACCTACGTAGAAGCTGTCGTCGGAACAGCGCAGCATATAGGTCCAACCAGCCATCAGGTCTTCGTCATGCTGAGGTGCGAGCGTAGCGA
>JBQCFD010000208.1:0-53411 GCA_051959625.1 Rhizomicrobium sp. | reverse complement strand
GTTCAGATCCGCGCGCACCAGAACGCGCTTACCTTACACGTTGAGATCGTCGAGAGTCTAGAAGTTCGGCATGGTTGACTTCCGTAAGTTTCTCACGCGGAGGCGCGGAGGTTATTCTACTCTCTATCAACCGTCATGGCCGCCCTCGTGGCGGCCATCCATTAACGCGCCTTTTGCTTCTGGAAAATAGATGGCCGGGCCCCGCCCGGCCATGACGAAACATAGCAGGAAGAGGCGCGAAGCTCCGCGGCTCCGCGTGAAACTAAATCAACTTCCCCATCGCAACGGCGGTGTCGCTCATCCGGTTGGAGAACCCCCATTCGTTGTCGTACCAGCCCATCACCGCCACCAGGTTGCCGCCCAGAACTTTCGTCTGGTCCAGCATGAAGGAGCAGGAATGCGGGTCGTGGTTGAAGTCGTGCGACACGAGCGGCGCGTCCACGATGGCCAGGATGTGCTTCATCGAACCGGCGGCGGCCTTCTTCATCGCGTCATTCACTTCCGCCGCAGTGGTGGATTTCTTCGTCACCACCTTGAGATCGACCAGCGAAACGTTCGGCGTCGGCACGCGCACCGACACGCCGTCGAGCTTGCCCTTCAGTTCCGGCATCACGAGGCCCACGGCCTTCGCCGCGCCCGTCGATGTCGGGATCATGTTCAGGGCCGCGGCCCGGGCGCGATAAAGGTCCTTGTGGAGCTGGTCCAGCGATGGCTGGTCGTTGGTGTAGGAATGGACCGTCGTCATGTGGCCGTGCTCGATCCCGAACGCGTCGTGCAGCACCTTCGCCATCGGCACCAGGCAGTTGGTCGTGCAGCTCGCGTTGGAGACGACGAGGTCGTCCTTCGTCAGCTTGTCGTGGTTCACGCCATAGACGATGGTCTTGTCGACGCCGTCGGCGGGCGCGGAGACCAGCACGCGCTTGGCGCCGGCGGCAAGGTGCGCGGAGGCCTTCTCCTTGCTGGTGAAGATGCCCGTGCATTCCAGCGCGATGTCGACGCCCAGTTCCTTGTGCGGAAGCTTGGCCGGATCCTTCTCCGCCGTCACCTTGATCTTGTGACCATCGAGGATCATGAGATCGCCATCGACCTGCACTTCGCCGGGGAAACGGCCATGCACGCTGTCATAGCGCAACAGATGCGCGTTGGTGGCGACCGGTCCCAGATCGTTCACGCCGACGACGACGATGTCGTCACGCTTGTTTTCGTGGATGGCGCGCAGAACCAGCCGGCCTATGCGGCCGAAGCCATTGATCGCGACACGTAAAGCCATAATTACTTTCCTTTCCCGAGTGCATTCCGCGCGGCGCCCGCGGCGGCTTCGGCGGTGATGCCGAAATGCCTGTAAACATCCTTGTACGGCGCGGATGCGCCGAAGCTGTGCATGCCGATGAAGGTGCCGTCCGGGCCGATATAGCGGTCCCAGCCTTCGCGCACGCCGGCTTCGATGGCGACCTTTACCGGAGAGTTTCCGATCACGGCGTCACGATATGTTGCGTCCTGTTTCTCGAACAGCGACCAGCACGGCATGGAGACAACGCGCGCGCCGATTCCGTCAGCCTTGAGCAATTCGCGGGCCTGCATTGCAAGCTCCACTTCCGAACCGGTGGCGAAGAAGGTGACCTTCGCCTCGCCGTCCGCGGACGCCATCTCATAGGCGCCCCGCGCCGTGAGGTTCTTGTCGGTGAAGCTGGCGCGCGACGTGGCCACATTCTGCCGCGTGAGCGCGAGAAGCGTGGGCCCGTCCTTCTTGTTGAGCGCGATCTCCCAGGCTTCCGCCGTCTCGATCGGGTCGCAAGGCCTGAACACGAGCAGGTTCGGGATCGCACGCAGCGCCGCCATGTGCTCGACCGGCTGATGCGTCGGGCCGTCCTCGCCCACGCCGATGGAATCGTGCGTGAAGACGAAGATCACACGTTGGCTCATGAGCGCGGCGAGGCGGATGGACGGACGGCAATAGTCCGAGAACACGAGAAAGGTGCCGCCGTAAGGAACGACGCCGCCATGCAGCGCCATCCCGTTCATCGCCGCCACCATGCCGTGCTCGCGGATGCCGTAGCGCATGTAGTCGCCGCCATAGCTTCCGGGCTCGAAGTCCGTCATGTCCTTGGACTTGGTGTTGTTGGACGGCGTGAGGTCGGCGGAGCCGCCGATGACCGAGGGCACCAGAGGGTTGACGATCTCCAGCACTTCGCCGGAGGCCTTGCGGGTGGCGATCGCCGGCTTTTCGGCAACCATCTTCTTCTTGAAGCCGTTCAGCGCGTCGTGCAGGCCATGCGGCATGTCGCCGGCAAGCGCGGCGTCGAATTCCTTTGCGTTCTTCGCTGCCGTCTTGCGCTTTTCCCATTCCGCGCGCGCGGGAGCGCAGCGCTTGCCGATCTCGCGCCATTTCGCAAGCACGCCGTCCGCCAGTTCGAAGGCGCCCGGTGGAAGATCGAGCGCCTTCTTGGCGCCCGCCACTTCGTCCGCGCCGGGCGCATCGCTGTGCGCCTTGTGGGTGCCTGCGCGCGTCGGCATGCCGAAACCGATGATGGTGCGGCAGTCGATCATCACCGGGCGATCGGAGTTCTGCGCCTCGGACAGGCAGCGCGCGACTTCCGCCGCGTTATGTCCGTCGCAACGATCGGTGCGCCATCCGGCGGCGGCGAAGCGCTCCACCGCATTGGTGGAATCGGACAGCGTCGCAAAACCGTCGATGGTGACGTTGTTGTCGTCGTACAGAACAATGAGGTTCTTGAGTTTGAGATGGCCCGCGATGCTGATCGCTTCGTGGCTGATGCCTTCCATCAGATCGCCGTCGGATGCGATCACGTAGGTCTTGTGGTTGACGAGATCGTCGCCGAAGCGCGCGTTGAGGTGGCGCTCCGCGATCGCCATGCCTACCGCATTGCCCAGCCCCTGGCCGAGCGGGCCGGTGGTCGTCTCGATGCCCGGTGCGTGGCCATGCTCGGGATGGCCGGCACACGGACTGCCCAGTTGGCGGAACCTTTTGATGTCCTCCAGCGATATCCCCGGGTAGCCCGTCAGATACAGAAGAGAATAGAGCAGCATGCAGCCATGGCCGGCGGAGAGAACGAAGCGGTCACGGTCCGGCCATTGGGGGTCGGCGGGGTCGTATTTCAGGAACCGCGAAAACAGCACGGTTGCCGCATCCGCCATGCCCAAAGGCAGGCCCGGATGGCCGGATTTCGCGGTCTGGACGGCATCCAGCGACAGGCCCCGGATGGCGTTGGCGAGGCGGCGGACTTCGGCCTGATCCATCGGGCTTGTCATGAGCGGGGAACCTCCGGTTGGGGTGTGGCCTTAGCGAGGGGGCGAGCCACCCGTCAAGGTGGCACCGACCCACAGAAAATAACGGCCAACAAGGCGTTTCGTTGAGGGATGCGGCGACGAAGTCGATGGTTTCTGCGCGCTTGGGATTAGAGATACCGGCCATGACAAGGCTCGACGACACGGCGGCCCGCTTGGAAAAGGCCATGGATGCGCTGGAGGCCGGTGTGCTGCCGCTCATCGAGGCCCGCGCCCGCGCCAAAAAGGACGCCATCGAGATCGCGAACTTGTCGGCGGAGCGCGAGAGCCTGCTCGGCCGGGTGGCGGAGCTGGAAGAGGAAACGCGCAGCCTCGCCGGAATCACCGAGGAAGTGGAAGAGCGTCTCGACGGCGCCATCGCTGAGATTCGCCAGGCGCTCGGGAGATAGGAATGCCGCTCGTCAACGTCATGGTGAACGGCCGCGCCTACACCATCGCCTGCGACGACGGCGAGGAGAACCATCTCAAGGAACTCGCCGCGCATGTCGACGCCAAGGTGCGCGAGCTTCTGGAGACGGTTGGTCAGGTGGGCGACCAGCGCCTGCTCTTGATGGCCGCGGTTCTCATCACCGACGAATTGTTCGATGCGCGCGCGCGGCTGGAAGGCCACGCGAAGAAGGCGGGCGACCTTGCGAGCGCCCACGAAGAAATAAGCGGCCGCCTCAGCCAGTCCGAAAGCCAGGCGATCCATCTCCTGGAATGCGCCAGCAAACGCGCCGAAGACATTGCCGCAAAGCTCGGTCACGCCTAGATTGGTGACGGACAGATACTGCCCCATGCGTCAGGATAGCGATGCCCAGGGGCCTTAATGGTACTCACCGGGAGCTGTCCCTGACCGGAGCCGTGGCTTCGGACATATGGCGCCCACCTGCACTTGCAGGCCCGTGAGGATCCAGTTCCAACGGTGGAGGTGGTTCTGTCCGCCGTTTTCCGGGGACCGCGCGGCTTTCAACGAAAAAACGGCGACATTCCGGGGATGGTCTCGACATCTCCGGTCAACCCTCTCCCTCGTGTATGATGTTCGAAAGGCCGCGCGAGCGGCTTGCTGCTGCGAATGGCCTCGGAGCGTCATCCGGTGAGAAGAGACACTGCCACGGTTTTCGGGTTGGCCGCGGTGCTCCTGTGCCTGCTGGCCCTTACGGGCTTTCACTACAAGCATGCCCTCAACGGATGGTGGCATCGCATCCGGGGATGCCACGGAGATTGCCCGCATGCCGTTCCGCCCTGGGTTATTTTCGCAGGCCTGCGCGCTTCGGTGGAGCAACCGTTTCTTGCACATGCCGGCGGTTATTGGCGCGATGACGACGGTGTCCGCCACCAGGACATCTACAGCAACATCAGGTTCGACCGGGATTGCGAGTTTTCATTCGACACGTCGGAATATCAAAACACGACCGACGGCTGGATGCTGAATGCGCACACGCGCACATCCATTCCCCTGGGCGCGGTAACGAGCGTCTACTTCGATCCCGCGCAGGAGCCCGTCGCGATCCTTCTCGGCGCCGACAATGTGCAGAACTTCAGGCTTGATGTTCTCGACCGCTATGGCAGGGATGTGGATGCGACGGTGCCGCGCACGCACGTCTCCATCATTTGGGGGCGCCGGCCGCCCAGCGGACTGGGCGATATCGTCCCGGCGCCTTCCTCTGTTGAGACCGCGGCGCAATTCGCCCAATCGCTGCGGGCGTTCGTGCGTTTCTGCCAATCGCCGCCGCCCTATGCCCGCTAGGCTCCACCGTCCGGCTTACGTAATCTTCCGGGATGCTTGAGAAGTCCGCATTCCGCGAAAGCATGCGCCGGCAGCGCGCGATGCTGGCGCGGGCGCATCCGGATTTCGCGCGCGCCGCAGCGGAGCATGTCGCCGCGCTGGGCATTCCGGATGGCAGCGTCGTCGGCGCCTATGTCGCCACGAGGGATGAAGCCGATCCGCATGTGATCCTGAAGAAGCTTGTCTTGCGGAATTGCACCGCGGCCTTTCCGCGCGTGGCCGCGAAGGATGCTCCTCTGGCCTTTCACCGCTGGAAGCCGGGCGATGCGATGCAGCCGGGCGCGTTCGGCATTCCCGAACCGTCAAAAGATTGGCCGCTCGCGTTTCCGAAAATCCTGCTGGTGCCGCTGCTTGCGTTCGATCGCGCCGGACACCGGCTCGGCTATGGCGCCGGCTTCTATGATCGCACGCTCGATTTCCTGCGCGCCAATTCCACCGTCCGCGCCATCGGCGTCGCCTACGCGGGCCAGGAAGTGGAGGCGCTGCCGCGCGAGGAGCACGACCATCCGCTGGATGCCGTCATCACCGAGACCGGCGTGCGGGAATTCACCAGACGAACGGGATGAGCCGATACGGCACGCGCTGCATGTAGGCGGCGTAGCCGGGAAGCTCCTGCGCCAGCTTGTTCTCTTCACCGATGGCGCGCAGCGATACCGCGACGATGAAGAGAGGCGGGATCAGAAGCCCCCATTCCGATCCCAGAAGAAGCGGCATCCCGAACAGATAGAGGATCGCGGAGGCGTACATCGGATGGCGCACCAGCGCATATGGCCCCGTGTCGACCACATGCTGCCCGCGATCCTGCTGCAGGCGCACGGTTGGCTCGGCGAAGCTGTTGACGTTGAAGACGGCCAGTGTCGCGACAAAGCCCGCGACGATGAGTAGTGCGCCGATCACGTTCACCGTTGCCGGCACCGGCGCGGAGAGATGCCAGCGCTGCGCATCCAGTCCCATGAAGATCAGCCACAGGAACCAGATGGCGATGAAGGTGAGGAGGAAGAGGCGGTCCCACCACGGCGCGCCCTTGTCCTTCAATGGCTCCATGCGCGACTTGAGCAGCGCCGGATCGCGCCTGGCGTAATAGGCGCCGAAGCCGATGGAGCCGAAGAAATAGATCAGGATGAAGGCCCAGGCCTGCGGCCAGCTCCAGTTTCCGGCCGCCAGCAGCAGGCAAAGCCCCATGAGCCCGATCCAGACGGCGGATTGAACGATCGTGCGGACCATCATGGCGTCAGATCACGCGGATTCCGTATTCGCGGCGAAGATCGCCGAGCGAGCGCTCCATGTATTCCTCCGGCGGCACCCAGGGCCATTTCTTCGCCATGCGGAAATTCTCGCGCAGCGCGCGTGCCATGCGCGGCAGTGTCTTCAACGTGCCCCACAGGGCTGCGCCGAACCCGATCTCCTTGAAGATGGCCTGCGTTTCCTTGTTGGTGACGAGATAGCCGGTGTAGCGCGCGAAGCCCACATCGCAGGAGAGCAGCGTGCGCGTATCCGCCATCGCCTCGTCGTAAAGCGAGGTGTCGAGGCCGAAGATCACGTGACAGATATCGTGGCTCTTGAAGAGCGCCGCGCTTTCCGGCGGAAGCGATGCCGGCGGCAGAACCCGCCCGCCATTGGCGCGATAATATTCGCCAAGCCCCTGGGCCAGGGTGAGCGGACTGTCTTGTTCCTGATACGCAAGGCGCCGGGTGAGGGGAAACTCACCGGTTCTCAATGCCAGCACGGTCATGGGGACCTCCTGCGGCACCGATTGTAGGCCTCTGCGTCCTTTCTTGCACAGTTCCCGCGATGGTTGCGCAGCGCATGGCTGCAATGCTTTAAGGCTTGTCATGCGCATTCTTTTCATCGGCGACATCGTCGGGAAGCCGGGCCGCGACGTCGTGGCGGCGGAACTGCCCGGTCTCATCGACCAGCTGAAACTCGATTTCGTGATCGCCAATGGCGAGAATGCCGCGCATGGATTCGGCCTGACGCGCAACATCGCCAATGAGCTGTTCGCGCTCGGCATCGATTGCATCACCACCGGCAATCATTGGGCGGATCAGCGCGAGATTCTCACCTTCATCGCCGACGAGGACCGCGTGCTGCGCCCGCGCAATCTGCCGGCCGGCGCGCCGGGCAAGGGCGCCAATCTGTTTCAGGCGCGCAACGGGCAGCATGTTCTTGTCGTCTCGCCGCTCGGCCGGGTGTTCATGGAGCCGCAGGACGATCCCTTCGCCGCCGTCGATGCCGAATTGAATGCGTGTCCGTTGGGCGAAGCCGCGGATGCCATCGTGGTGGACATGCATGCCGAGGCGACGTCGGAGAAGATGGCGATGGGCCATTTCTGCGATGGACGCGCCTCGCTCGTCGTCGGTTCGCACCAGCATGTGCCGACGGGCGATGCGCAAATCCTTCCGGGCGGCACCGCCTACCAGACCGATGCGGGCGCCTGCGCCGATTATGACAGCGTGATCGGCATGGAGAAGTTCGAGCCGCTCAACCGCTTCACCCGCAAGCTTCCCGGCAACCGCTTCACCCCGGCGACCGGCCCGGCGACATTGTGCGCGGTATTCCTGGAGACGAATGCGATGGGCCTTGCCGGCCGGGTGGAGCCTGTACGCGTGGGCGGCCGCTTGAAGCAGACAATTCCCGCGACTACCTGATACGGCAGCCGCTCCGGGAACATCGCATGACCGCGCCCTTCAAGCTCAAGCATATCGACCATGTCGTCTTGCGCATCCGTGATCTGGAGAAGAGCCTCGCCTTCTATCGCGATGTGCTCGGCTGTCCGGTGGATAAAGTGCAGGAGAAGATCGGGCTTTGGCAGGTGCGCGCGGGATCATCGCTCATCGATCTGGTTCCGCTGGATGGAGCGCTCGGCAGCCTGGGCGGCGCAGGCCCTGCGAAGGAAGGCCGCAACGTCGATCACTTCGCCATCGAGATCGAACCGTTCGACGATGCGAAAATCCGCGCGCATCTGGCGGCGCACAACGTCATCATCACCGATTCCGGTCAACGCTATGGCGCCAGGGGCGACGGGCCGTCCATCTATATCCTTGACCCCGACGGAAATTCGGTCGAGTTGAAAGGCCCACCTTCTTCCTGATGGGCCGCCATCCTCTGATGGAACTCAATGGCCCACCCAACACTTAGTTTTCCATGCGGGCAGGCCATTACTGGAGATTGCTGAAGGAAGGCGCCATCGCCTTCGACGAGGATGAAGCATTGTCGCGCGGCGCGGCGATCGCCTTCTACGCGATGACCGCGCTGGCTCCGGTCCTTTATATCGCCGCGATGATCGCGGGCCTGGTCTTCGGGCGCGAAGCCGCCGGCACCGCCATCGCACATGAAGTGGGGCGTCTTGTCGGTCCCAATGCGGCGAAGCTGCTCTATACCGCCATCCACAATTCCGTCCATCCGAGCGACACCGGGGTTTGGACCAACGTCATCGGCGTCGTTCTCCTCATCGTCACCGCCTCGGGGATGTTCGGCGAAATACAGACGTCACTGAACAAGATCTGGCGCGCCGAGCCCAAGACGGGGGTGTGGTGGCGGCTGGCGCGCGGCCGGGTGGCGAGCCTCGGGCTGGTGCTGGCGCTGGGATTCCTGCTTCTGATCTCCCTCGTCATGTCGGCCGCGATCCATGCGCTGGGCGAACGCATCAATTACGTGCTGCCCGTCGGCGCCACGCTCGCGCACATCCTCAACTTCATCGTTTCGTTCGTGCTGGTGGCGCTGCTGCTCGCCGCGATCTATCGCATCCTGCCGGATTGCGACATCGAGTGGCGGGACGTGATGGTGGGCGCCATCGGCACCACGGTGCTTTTCAACATCGGCGAATTCCTGATCGGTCTTTATCTCGGCTCCGCCACCGTCGGCGCGCGTTACGGCGCCGCCGGCGGCATTCTCGTCCTGCTGCTGTGGATCTATTACACCGCGCAGATCTTCCTGCTGGGCGCGGAATTCACGCGCGTCTGGTCCCGCCATCACGGCAGCCTGCATGCCCGGCGCAGGGCCGAGCGCGCGCCGCAAACGATCCGCGCCTGACCCGCAATCCCGGTCAAGCGCGGCGCGGCCGGCCGCGCTAACATTCCTTCGTCGAACAGGAACAAGACCATGTCGGTCACCAACAAGGCGCTATTCGTCATCGAGCGCAACCTGACACGGGAGCTGACGCTCGCCGAAATCGCCAAGGCCTGCGATGTGTCGCGGTTTCACCTCGCACATGCGTTCGGCGAAGCCACCGGTCTGTCCGTGATGGAATATGTGCGCGGACGCAGGCTCACCGAAGCCGCTTATGCGCTCGCATCCGGTGCGTCCGATATTCTCGGCGTGGCGCTGGACACCGGCTATCACAGCCACGAAGCGTTCAGCCGCGCCTTCAAGGCGCAGTTCGCGAAGACGCCCGAAGAGGTCCGCAAATCCGAATCCATCGCGGCGCTGTCGCTCGTCGATGCCATCCGCCACCTGGAGTCCAAGGCCATGAAGCTCGAAGAGCCCCGCGTAGAGAAATTGCCCGAACAGTTTTATGTCGGCCTGCCCGAACTCGTGCGCTATGGCAACACGCAGACCATCGCCGGCCAATGGCACCGATTCATGTCGGGGCCCTACGCCACGACCGAGAACAAGACGCCCGCGATCCCGGTGGGCATCGCGCTGGAATCGACGGATGACGGCATCCGGTATGTCTGCGCCGCGGAAGTCACCCGCTTCGGGCGGATTCCCGAGGGCTGCATCAAGGTCACGCTCGCGCCGCAGACCTATCTCGTCTTCGCGCACGACGGCCACATCACCACGCTGCGCGAGACCTATGAGGCGTTCTGGAACGATTGGCTGCCCAGAAGCGGGCGGGTGGTCGCCGAAGCGCCGTCGCTCGATCGCCACAACGAAACCTTTGACACGCGCACCGGCAATGGCGGCGTGACCATCTGGATTCCGGTCAGATAATTCCTCCCCAAAAAAAAGAGAGAGAAAGATTACTGCACGATCGCCTGGCCCTTCATGCCCAGCATCGCGTGCATGAAATGATCGCACTCGAAGGGATAAGTGCCCGGCTTCTCCGGCAGGAAGTTCACGGTGACGGTGCCGCCGTCGTCCACTTCGACGTCGCCATCGGAAGAAACTTTCGCCTTGTCCTGCGGCGCGATCTCGCCGGATTTGAAAAGCGCCGGCGCGGAGAAATCGTGGTCCTTCGTCACCGTGCTGGTGAAGACGAGGCGATAGGGCTGGTTCGCCCTGAGGTTCAGCGTGGCGGGCGCAAACGCATAGTTGCTCATGCTGATCGTGACGGTCTGCGCGTTGGACCAGTCGGCGGTTTGCGCTGCCGCAGGAGCGGCAAAGGCGAGAGCGGCGGCGAGCGCGAGAGGGCGAAACGGCATGGACATTCCTCTGAGGACGGAAAACCGCATATCGCGGTGCCCGCACAGACTAGCGGGTCCGCACGTCCATACCGCGTAAATCTTATGGCTTCGCACCCGCCTGTTGCCGCGCGAGTTCTGTCTCGAATGCGGCTTTGGCTTTGGCCATGAAGCTTTGCAAGGCGGTGTGATCGACGAAGGGATTTGGCCCGCCCGCTTTTCGCGCGGCAAGCTTGGCTTGCGGATCGTAGAAGCTGGCATGCGGAGCCAGGAACACATCGGCGTGCATGGCCGAAAGCCGTGCGATGCTCGCGCGATAGTCGTCCACGATGCGCGGATAAGCCTTGTTGTTCATCAGCGGATTGCCTGCGACCGAGACGCTGCAGATGTCGATCACGCGATAGCTCTTGCCGTCCTCCGTCTCGTTCCACGTCCAGCTCGTGCAGCCCGGCGTATGTCCGGGCGTCAGATGCGCGGTGAGGCGCACATCGCCGGCGCTCACGGTTTCTCCGTCCTTGACGACGTGGTCCACCTTGACCGGCGGGAAATGGACGTTCGCGGTCGGTCCGAAGTTGATGGTGCCGGTCTCGAGGATCGGCTTGTCCGCGGCGCTGGCGTCGAAACGCGCGCCGGTATCCTTCTTCAGCCGCGCGAGGCCCGCGGCATGGTCGAAATGGGCGTGGGTGTTCACCATCAGCTTGATGTCGGACAGCTTGAAACCGAGCGCGCGGATGTTCTGCTCGATCTGCGGAACGGTGCCGGTCAGCGCGCCGTCGATCAGCACGTCGCCGTGCGGGGATGTGATGAGATAAACGGCCAGTTCCTGCGTGCCGACATAGTAGGTGTTGCCCACGACGCGGAAAGGCTTTTGCGGCGCGGACCATTCGGCGGGAATGTCCATCGCGGCGGCCGATGCCGCCACGCCGAAAGCGCAAACGATTGCCGTCGCCAGAATTTTCATGGTGCCCTCTCCCGTGCGCGCGCGATCATCACGCTCATTCGGGCGAGACTAAGGCACGATTGTTCACGCTTCGCTCGCGAAGGGCGCAAGCCCCTTCGTCAAAGAAAAACGGCGCCCCCGAAGGAGCGCCGTTTGATCGTCACAAGGCGAACCAGGTCACCAGTTGCGGACGCAGTGCCCCCAGCCGTTCAAATGCCAGCCGCGCGCACAGGCGTGCCTGCCGGGGTTTGCCCAGTTGGCGATGCAATGGCCACCCGGCCCCATGTGCCACCCGCGCGCGCAGGCATGCATGCCGGGGTCCGCCCAATTGCGGACGCAATGGCCATAGGCATTGCGATGCCAGCCCATTCCGCAGCCCCCTGCAGCGTCTGCTGCCGTCACGCTCACCAGACTCAACCCAACGGCAAACACAACAGCGAAAAACCGTGTCATGAAAGTCTCCAAAGCGGTGAATTGCCCCTACGCGCCGGTAATGTGCGCGCAGTCTTTGGCGGTTGCAATCGCACCGGATCACAACAGAACCTGTAATTGCCGCAATCTTGCCTTGGGTGGGGCGAAACCGGCGGCGCGCGCAACCGTTTAAGGACGGGAGGCAGAAGGCCGCGCGGCTGTCCGCGCGGGCGACGGGGCTTCAAAGAGAGGAGTTCCAGAGCATGACCGCCATTTCGAAATCCGTGCTGCGGCTCGCCCTTGTCGCGGGGGCGCTCGGCTTTGCCGCGATGCCCGCGCTGGCGCAGGACTATGGCTATTCCGGCGACGAAAACATCACCGTCACCGCGCCGCGCTTCCACGCGGAAGGCAACCCCATGAATCCGGTGCCGGATAAAGTCTCGCTCTCCATGCGGGTGCGTTATGACGATCTCGACCTGCGTTCGCGGGGCGGCGCGCATTCCTTGCGCATTCGCGTGCGCGATGCGGCGCAGGATGTCTGCGACCAGCTCGCCGATGCCTATCCGTTCTACCAGCTGAACGGAACGTCCTGCTACAAGACGGCTCTCCAGGACGGCATGGTCCGCGCCGATGCCGCGATCCGCGGCGCTCGCGACCGCCGCTACGAGGATTACTAGAAGATCTTGCATGAAGCCCGCCTCGCGCGGGCTTCATCATGCAACCCGAAACGGCGTCCCGTTCGCGGCCGTTTCATCACGGGGCCGGCACCGCCGCGCGGGGCCATCGCAAAGGAGTTTGCACCATGTCCGTTTCCTCATCGCGCGCATCCATCAAGATCGCCATGCTGGCGCTTGGCGCCTGCCTGCTTTCGCTGCCGGCGATAGCGCAGGATTACGGCCCGGCCGACGAGAACATCGTCGTTGAGGCGCCGCGTTCCCATCACTACACGCCGCGGCGCAGCGCCATCGGCGCTCCGATCGAGGATGTCGCGATCTCCGCGCCGGTTCGCTATGACGATCTTGATCTCACCACCGACCGCGACGTGCACAGGCTGCACACCCGCATCTTCGTCGCCGCGCGCCATCTGTGCCGGCAGCTGGACAACCGCTATCCGATCGCCGTGTCGGACGGCTCGCCGTCCTGCTATCGCCAGGCGGTGGACGACGCGATGGCGCAAGCCGACGACGCAGTCGCTCGCGCCTATGGCGATTGACGGCCTTCAGGCGGCGGCTTCGGCCGCCCCCTGACCTTCCGCGACATCGGATTTGGTCGGCGCCAGGAAGCGGCCGAGGAACATCCGTGCCAGAATCAAAAGCACCGCTGCAGCGCCGATGATCGCGCTGTGCAGAAGCCAGAACTGCGCGCCTGACATCTTGTCCAGCAAGCCGCCGAGATATCCGATCAGGTTGTTGCCGATGAAAAGGTGCAGGTAGTAGACCGCGATCATGATGCCGCCCAGGCCCTTGGGCGCGGCGCGCGAATAGAGCGCCAGCCCCACCGGGAAGACCATCGAGAAGCCGGTGTCGTTGATGACGTGGAACGCGATCGCCCACCATAGCGGCACGGGATGGCCGGTCTGCGCGACGATCTGTGAGAACAGCGCCAGCGTCAGCGGCGCGAAAGCGCTGATCGCCGTGCCGATGGCGATCTTGGTGATCTCCGCCGGTTCTTCCCAGCGCCGTCCGTACCAGCGCCAGAAGGCGATCACGCCGATCATCAGGAAGGTGCTCACCACCGCATCGATGGAGAACATCCAGCTTGTCGGCATGGTGCCGCCGAACAGCGCCAGGTCGTAATTTTTCTCCGACCAGATGAGATAGGCGTTGAAGATCTGCTGATTGCCGACGGCGGACATCGCCAGCACCGGCAGCAGCGCCACCAGGATTGCGACCACGCCCCAATCGCGGCCGGTCAGCGGCGGACGCGCCGGCGCGGTGGCCTGCTTCTTCTGCGCCAGCACTTCGGGCGGATAGGCGTAACGGCCGACGAGATAGATCGCCAGGCCGATCAATATGCCGACGCCGGCCGAACCGAAGCCCCATGTCCAGCCGACCTTCTCGCCCAACGTGCCGGTGATGAGCGGGGCGATGATCACAGCGATCTGGATGCCCAGGAAGTAAATCTGGAATCCGTCGGCGCGGCGCGGATCGTCGATGGTGTAGAGATCGCCGACTTGGGCCGCGATGTTGCCCTTGAAGCAGCCCACGCCGAAGAGAAGCGCGAAGATGCCGATGAGGAATGTCTGTTCGACGCAGAGCAGGAAATATCCCGCTGCCATCATGCTCGCGCCCAGCGCCACCGTCGCCGTGCGTCCGATCAGGCGGTCGGCGATATAGCCGCCCAGCAACGGCGTGAGATAAACCGTCGCCGCATAGAAGCCCACGACAGCCGATGCCAGCGCCTCGTAGTCGAGCTTGCCGTAGATCGTTTCGAGGGCGTGGCTGAACGGCGCGATGCCCCAGACATTTTCGATGACGCCCGGCTTGAACAGGAAGTGGCTGAGATAGAGCACCAGCAGCGCCTGCATGCCGTAATATGCGAAGCGCTCCCAGAATTCGGACGCGGACAGCCAGCCCAGTCCCGGCGGATGGCCGATGAACGACCTGGCGGATTTGTTCTTGTCCTGAAATGCGCTCAGGGACACGGGCGCGCGTGTATCCGCAGCGCCGGCAGTGGAAGTCATGGGTCTGGTCCGCCCTTGTGCTTGATGAATCGATCCGCCCCTGCGAGCGCAATTACCGGGAAGCGGCGCGAATTGGCAAGTCAATTTACTGTGGAATGACGGGCCCCGTGCGCGAGACTTGCCCCGGCGGCGCCTGCTCAACGCAGGACTTTGGCAATCGCCGCGTGCAAATCTTCAAGCCGGAACGGCTTGCGCAGAATTTGCGCGTTGGCGTCGAGCGCGCTTTCCAGTGCGGAGGTCTCCGCATAGCCGCTGGCGAAGATGATCGGCAGATCCGGATGTTTGGCGCGCGCGTGGGCCGCCAGCTGCGCTCCCGTCATGCCGGGCATGGCGTAGTCTACGATCACGAGATCGGGACGCATCCGTTCCAGCATGTCGAGGCCCGCGGCGCCGTCCTCCGCGGCAAGTACCGCATAGCCGAACGTGTCCAGGGATTCGCTCAGGAACTGGCGCACACCGGGATCGTCGTCGACGACGAGGATGGTCGCCGGCGCCGTCGGCCGCACCTGTTTGCGCACGACGCCCGAGTCCTTCGCCGCTTCGCCGCGCGTCGCGCGCAGCAGGATGCTGACTGTCGTGCCTTCGCCGGGCGCCGATGCGATGCGTGCGGTGCCGCCCGCCTGGCGCGCCATCGCGTAGACCTGGCTAAGCCCCAGTCCCGTTCCCTTGCCCACGTCCTTGGTGGTGAAGAACGGATCGAATGCGCGCGCGATGACATCCGGCGGCATGCCGCAGCCCGTGTCCGTCACCGAAAGTTCCGCATAGTCGCCCGCTGCGATCTCGCCATCGGGTGCGGCGCGATAGGGCCGCGTGCGGATGACGAGCGCCCCCGTTCCATCCATCGCATCGCGGGCGTTGATCGCGAGATTGAGAACGGCCATTTCGAGTTGCGTCTCGTCGCCCAGCACCGAATGGATTTCCGGCGACAGATCGAGCGTCACCCGGACGGATGGCCCGAGCGTGCGGCCGAGAAGATCGCGCATGCCGCCGAGCAGCCCGGAGATGTCCAGCGGCTTCATCTCGAGCTTCTGCGAACGCGAGAAGGCGAGCAGCTGCGCGGTGAGTTTCGCGCCGCGTTCCGCCGCCTGCAGACCGGCCTCCGCCCAGCGCCGCACCCGTTCGGCGTCCTGCGGCCTGTTGCGGATGAGGTCGAGGCTCCCCGTCAGTCCCTGCAGCAGGTTGTTGAAGTCGTGCGCGATGCCGCCGGTGAGATTGCCGATGGCCTCCATCTTCTGCGCCTGCTGCAATGCCGCCTGGCTTTTTTCGAGGGCCGCGGTGCGCTCGGCCACGCGTTTCTCCAGCGTCTCGTTGAGGTCGCGGATCTCCTGCTCGATGGCCTTGCGCGCGGTAATGTCGATGGCCGTGCCGGTCACGCGCAGCAATCCGCCTCCCGCATCGAACACGCCGCGGCCTTTCGCATGGATCCAGCGTTCGATGCCGTCGTCGCGTCCGATGACGCGGTACTCCACATCATAGGTCGCGCGCTTCAGCGGATCGAAGGCCGACGCATAGGCCTGTTGCACGCGCACGATGTCGCCGGGATGGACGAGCGCGAAGAATTCGTCCGGCGCCGGGTCGGACTGGGGCGGAAAGCCGAACATCGCTTTCACGCGCGGCGTGGAATAGGCGATGTTGTGGAGCACGTCCATGTCCCACAATCCGATTTCGGCGTTCTCGGTGGCGAGCCGCAGTTGTTCCTCGCTCTGCTTGAGCGCTTCCTGCGTCTCGCGCTCGCGGGTGATGTCGAGAGCGGTGCCGCTGACGCGCAGGCAATTGCCGTTTTCGTCGAACACGCCGCGGCCGCGCACCTTGATCCAGCGCAGCGGCGCATCGTCGGTCTGCAACACCCGATATTCCACGTCCAGCATCGGGCGCGTTTCGGGATCGCGGGATGCGTCGTAAGCCTCGCGCAGGCGCTGGGCGTCGTCGGGATGAATCCGCGTCAGCAGATGCTCCATCGGCACGCGCTCGTTCTGCGCCATGACGAAAGGCGAGCGCTCGCGCGAATAGGAAAAATCGATCGCGCCTTGCGCGTCGATGTCCCACAGGCCGATGCCGGCGTTCTCCGTGGCGAGGCGCAGTTTCTCTTCGCTGCGGCGCAACGCTTCGTCGGCCAGCACCCGCGCGGTCGTCTCCACCACGATCGCCATGACGCCCGCGGGCCTGCCGCCGTCATCGAGGATCGGCGAGTAGTCGAGATTGAGCCACGCGCGTTGCAGCGTGCCGGTGCGGTTGAGACTGAGTTCGTGATCGCGATAGGCGAGCGTGCCGCCGGCCAATCCGACCTTCATGACGTTGTCGTTGAAGTCCGCGACTTCGGGCCAGCCTTCGCGCACTTTCGAGCCGAGGAGCGAGGGATGGCGCCCGCCGGCGAACACCGAATAGGCGTCGTTGTAGATCATGATGCCGTCCTCGCCCCACAGCATCACGATCGGCACGGGCGACAAGAGGACCATGCCGACGGCAGTCTTCAGGCTTTGCGGCCATCCCGAGATCGGCCCGAGCGGGGTTGCGGCCCAGTCAAATCCGCGCACGCGCTCCGCCATCTCGCCGCTGACGGCGCGAAACGGATCGGACGCACCGGTGGCGGATCCCGCGCTACTCCCGCCGGCCATGGACGATTTCCCCCTTCCCCGACCGAGGGGAACGCGAGGCCGTCTCGCCGGTTCCACCCTCCGCGTTCGGGTAATCCCAACGGTAGCGCAAGGGTCAGGACGTGGCACGGAAAAGGCGAGGCAGGGTACTCCCCGCCAGGACCGCGGCCGCTAGCTGGGCGGCAAGGAACCCCGGCACCGAGCCGGGGGCAATGCCGGCGAAGCTGCCGGTCAGCGAACGGGCGATGGTCACGGCCGGATTGGCGAAAGACGTCGACGCCGTGAACCAGTAGGCCGCAGAGATATAGAGTCCCACCAGCGCGGGCGTCGTATCCGGCTTGCGGGCGCACCCTGCGATCGTCAGCAGCAAGCCGAATGTCGCGACGAATTCCGAAAGCCATTGCGAGGGACCGTCGCGCAGCTTTTCCGACGCTTGCAGGATCGGCACGGCGAACATGGCATGGGCGAGCCACACGCCGGCGATCGCGAAGGCGATTTGCGCCGCGACGTAGAGCAGGGCGTCACGCCAGCCGATCTCGCGGCGCAGCGCGAAATAAAGCGTCACCGCGGGGTTGAGATGGGCGCCGGACAAGGGCGCGAACACGCTGATGAGCACGACAAGCGCCGCACCCGTCGCCGCCGTGTTGCACAACAGCGCGAGCGCCATGTTTCCGCCCGCCAGCCGCTCGGCCATGATGCCGGAGCCGACGACGGCCGCGAGAAGGAGCGCCGTCCCCAGCGCTTCGCCGGCAAGCCGGCGCGCGAGCGAGTGTCCGTTCATGCCTTGCCGATGTCGCGCAGCCTGGCGTGAAGCGACATGCGGTCGAGTTTCTCCACCGGCAACGCAATGAACAATTCGATGCGCCGCTGCAGGGCGAGATAGGCATCGCGGAACGCCGAGGCGATGTCCGCCTCGCCGCCGGTTGCTTCCGCCGGATCGGGAATGCCCCAATGCGCCGTCATCGGCTGGCCCGGCCACACCGGACACGCTTCGTGGGCCGCGTTGTCGCAAACGGTGAACACGAAATCCATTTGCGGCGCATCGGATTTCGCGAATTCCTCCCAGCTCTTGGAACGGAACGCCGCCGTCGGGTAGTCCAGATGCTTCAATAGCGCGATGGCGTTGGGATTCACCTGGCCTTTGGGCATCGAACCCGCGGAATAGGCGGCAAACTTGCCGCCGCCGATCCGGTTCAGGATCGCTTCCGCCAGGATCGATCGCGCGGAGTTGCCCGTGCAAAGAAAGAGCACGTTGAATTTTCTCGTCGCTGGCATGGATCGCTCTTCAGCAGCAGGTGGAATTGGCCGTGCCGCAACCGCTTGCGGCTTTCGGCGCGGCGATATCGGGCGCACAACAGGCCTGGGCCCTAGCGTCCGCCACGCGCGGCGCGTCTTCGCCATAGGTGGTGGCATCGCCGAAGGTGAAGAAGGTTTCCCAGCGCACGCCGGAGGGATCGTCCACCCACGCCTTGTTCGACTGCGCGTAGCAGCAGGTCGCCGCTTCCTGGTCGCGCGTCGTCTCGCCCGCGGCTTTCAATCGCGTCGCCAGTTCGCGCAATTCGCCGTCCGTCTCCGTCTGGATGCCGAGGTGATCGACGCCGCTCGTCACGCTCGCGCGCTGCGAGATGGCGAGGTTCACGCGCGGATCCTCCAGCATCCATTTGGCGTAATCGTCCTTGCGCACCGAAGGCTCGGCGGCGAACAGCGTGGAATAGAAGCCGATCGACTTCTCCAGATCATCCACCGCGATATGCACATGCAGGCGCTTCATCGGCACTCTCCTCGTTAGCAACAGCGTTTGGCGACGGCGGCGAGCGGCGCGCAGACTTCCGCAGCACCCCGGCAGCAGTCTTCGGTGAGGAAGACGAGCAGCCCGCTCATCGCCTCGAAATCGACGGAATAGATGACGGAGCGGCCCTCGCGCCGCGCGCGGATGAGTTGCGCGTTCGACAACACGAGAAGCTGCTGCGACATGGTGTTTGCCGCGGTCCTGAGCTTGCGCGCGATGTCGCCCGCCGCCATCCCGCGCGGGCCGGCCTTCACCAGCAGGCGGAAGACTTCGAGGCGCGATTCCTGCGCGAGGGCGGAAAGCCGTTTGACGGCATCTTGCGTATCCATATTTCATTGATTCCTGAAATATGGAAATGAGTCAACCCCTTGATCCGCCGCAATGCGCCGCCGTGCCGAAATGGCGGAAATGACAGGCATGTCCGGCACTTTTCATCAGGGACTGACCGACGCCGAGGCGGCGGCGCGGCTGAAGCAATTCGGCCCGAACGAGATTCCGGCGCAGGACCGGCGCGGCTTGGCGCGCATCGCCTTCGGCGTCGTGCGTCAGCCCATGTTCGCGCTTCTCCTGGCGGGCGGTGCGATCTATCTCGTCATCGGCGAACCGGTCGACGCCATCGTGCTGTTTGCTTTCGCCACGCTCTCCGTCTCCATCGGCGTCGTGCAGGAAGCCCGCAGCGAGCGCGTGCTCGAGTCCTTGCGCAATCTGGCGAGCCCGCGCGCCCTCGTCATCCGCGACGGCGCGCAGAGGCGCATACCCGGCCGCGAAGTGGTGCCCGGCGATATCCTTCTCCTCTCCGAAGGCGATCGCGTTCCCGCCGATGCCACGGTGCTGGAATGCAGCGAGCTGCTGGCGGACGAGTCTCTTCTCACCGGCGAATCCGTCGCGGTGCGCAAGCGCGCGGGCGCGGCGGAACAGGGGACGGCCGCGCCCGGCGGCGATGATCTTCCTTATGTCTTCGCCGGAACCCTCGTCGCCCATGGCAGCGCCGTCGTGCAGACCACCGCCACAGGGCTTTCCTCGGAGATGGGCAAGATCGGGCGCTCGCTGCAAGTCATCGATCTGGAACAGCCGCGGCTGCAGGCGCAGCTGTCGTGGCTGGTGCGCGACTTCGCGTTGATGGGGCTCGCTGTCGCCGCACTCGTCGTCGTGCTGTTCGGCCTGTTGCGCGGGTCCTGGCTGAAGGCCGCGCTGGGCGGCATCGCCATCGGCATGTCGGTGATGCCGGAGGAGATTCCGCTGGTGCTTGCCGTGTTCATGGCGATGGGCGCCTGGCGCATCTCGCGCGCCCGCGTACTCACCCGCCGCGCCCCCGCCATCGAGACGCTGGGCGCGGCCACCGTGCTTTGCACCGACAAGACCGGAACGCTGACCGAGAACCACATGCGCGTGGAATTCATCGCCGCGGGCAGCGCAAGCTGGCATCGCGCGTCGCAGCAGCCGCCGCCGGATGCGCTGCACGATGTGGTGCATGCCGCGCTGGGCGCGAGCGCGCCGATGCCCACCGACCCGATGGACCGCGCCATCCATGAAGTGGCCGTCGCGTTCGAAACCACGGGCCAGCGCAACCTCTTGCGCACATACGGCATCGGACCGGATCTCTTCGCCACCACCAATCTGTGGGATACCGGCATGACGCTGAGGGCCTATGCGACGGGCGCGCCCGAAGCCATCGCCGAGCTCTGCCGCCTGCCCGATGACGCGCATGGGCGTCTGCTGAAACAGGTCGACGAACTGGCCGGCGAAGGGCTGCGCGTCCTGGCGGTGGCGGAATGTCCGCTCGATGCCAGCGAGAACACCCATCCGAAATCGCAGCGCGATATCCCGTTCCATTATGTGGGCCTGATCGGTTTCGCCGATCCGCTGCGCGCAAACGTGCCCGCCGCCGTCGCCGAATGCCGCACGGCGGGCATCCGCGTCATCATGATCACCGGCGACTATCCCGCCACGGCCCGCGCCATCGCGAAACAGGCGGGCATTGATGGCGGCGCGGTCATCACCGGCGCCGAAATGGATTCACTTTCGGACTCCGATCTCGCCGGGCGCATCCGCGACGTGTCGGTCTTCGCGCGCATCCGTCCGCAGCAGAAGCTGCGCATCGTCGAGGCGCTGAAGAAGGACGGCGAGGTCGTCGCCATGACCGGCGACGGGGTGAACGACGCGCCTGCGATGAAGGCCGCCCACATCGGCGTCGCCATGGGCGGGCGCGGCACCGATGTGGCCCGCGAAGCTGCCAGCATCGTGCTGATGGAGGACGATTTCGCCTCCATCGTGACCACCGTCCGGCTCGGCCGGCGCATTTACGACAATCTGCGCAAGGCCATCGAATACATCGTGGCGGTGCACATCCCCATCGCCGGGCTGGCGCTGCTGCCCTTTCTGCTGGGCTTGCCGCTGATGCTGATGCCGCTGCAGATCGCGTTGCTGGAGATGGTGATCGATCCGGCGTGCTCGGTGGTGTTCGAATCCGAAGGCGCGGAGGCCAATGTCATGCGCCGCCCGCCGCGCCGTCCGGACATGCCGGTGCTGACGCGGACCGCCGCGCTGTGGGCGGCCGTGCAGGGCGCAGTGGCGCTGGCCGTCGTGACGCTCGCGCTCGTGCTGGGCGCGCATATGGAAATGGCCGAATCGGATCTGCGCGCCTTCGTCTTCGTAACGCTGGTGCTGATGAATATCGGGCTCATTCTGGTGAACCGCTCCTTCGGCTCTTCGCTGGCCGATGCGCTTCTGCGCCCCAACCGCGCGTTGTGGATTCTGGTGTCGGCGGTGCTCGCGGTGCTGGCGGTAGCGCTCTACTGGCCGCCGGCACAGGGCCTTTTCGGCTTCGGCCCGCTGCATTTCGACGAACTCGTCATCTGCCTTGCGGCCGGCGCGGTCTTCATCGCCGCGATGGAATTCGCCAAGCGCGCGCTGCAGGGCATATTGCTCTAGAGACGTTGCGTCAGCATGCGGCTTGAGAGTCCGGCGCAATGGGTATCAAGTCGCGATCACCATCAATGTCATGCTTCAAGGGAAAGGGAGCGCATGTTTTCGCATATCTTTGTCGGATCGAACGACATCGAACGGTCCAGGAAATTCTATGATGCCACGCTCGGCACGTTGGGCGTTCCGCCCGGCGTGATCGATCCGAAGGGCCGCCTTTTCTACATGACGCCCACGGGCGTCTTCGGCGTGTCCAAGCCGATCGACGGCAAGTCCGCCACGCACGCAAACGGCGGCACCATCGGCTTTGCGTGCAAGACGCCGGCCGAGGCCGATGCCTGGCACAAGGCGGGCGTCGCCGCCGGCGGCACGGCGATCGAAGAGCCGCCCGGCGTGCGCGAAGGCGGTAACGGCAAGCTCTATCTCGCGTATCTGCGCGACCCCGACGGCAACAAGCTCTGCGCGTTGCATCGGATGTGATGCGTGCCGGAGCGCAGCGGGAGATCGCTGCGCTCCGAATGCGCGCCGCGCGGCTTCGATATTTGCGACCGGGAAACAGGCGTCGCATCGCCGGATTTTCAAAACTCTAATCGCGCCTGGGCGTCAGCACGCGCAAGACGGCTTTGCCGCCGAGATTAGCCAGCGCGAAATAAAGGCGGTGCGAGACAGGATCGACCGCCAGCGTGTGCGCGCCCTCCGCCACGAAGACATCGCCGAGGGATACCGGCTCTGCGGTGGAGGCAATGTCGAAGGTGGAGAGATTGCCCGTCTCTGCGGCGACATAGAGCCTGCCGAGCGCCGGATCCAGGAACATCACATCCGGGTCCGCTGCAACCGGCAGGGCGCGCAGAACGCGGCCGCTTTGAAGATCGATCGCGAGCAGCCGGTTGTTGCCGTCGCAGGCCGCATATCCCACCGCATCGTCCGGCGCGATAATGAATCCATGCGGATGATCGCAGCCCTTCAGCGGATATCGCGCCATCACCGCGCGCGTGGCCGGGTTGACCGCGATCAACTCGTCGCGGGACTGGACCGGCACATAGATCAACCCGTTCCCTTCGTTGTAGCGGACATTGCCCACTTCGCCGCCCGTTTCGACACGTGCAAGGAATTTGTCTGTCTTCGCATCCAGGACGGTGAGCGCCGAGCCCAGCTCGTCGGAGACGAACACAAGTTCATCCTTTCCGTCGTAGGCGATGCCGTCCGGAAAGACGCCACCGGGCAATCGCACATGTTCCTTCAAAGTCCGGCTGTCCAGAACGGCGATCTGGCCTTTGCCGGATGTCAGTCCCGCCATGCCGAGCCCCACGCTGATGGAGCGCAACAACCCGCCGCCCGGAACGCTGACATAGATCTTGTGAAGCGAGGGAACGGCGAGCGTGCCGGTTGCCTTTGGAAAATCATCCAGCGTGGCGGCGAGCCTGTTCTTCGTCAGATCGAAAACCAGAAGCTGCCCGCCGCCCATCTTGGAGATGTAGAGCCGCCGCGCGCCGGCATCGATACTCTCATAGTCGGTGCGGCTGACAGCGGCGCCGAGCGGGTAATCGCCGACAAATGTGAACGCTTTCGCGAACGGCGTATGCTCCGCTGCCTGCGCTCTGACCGCCACAAGCGCCATCGCCAAAAAGACGACCGCCGTTCTCGCTCTGGTCCGCCCAATCATGCACGCAAGCATAGCGCGGATCTGTCTTGTGCCGCGGCGAGGGTCCCGAGATCTATGCGGCGCCGCTACTGACAATCTGTCAGATATTTTTCCTGTCCCGGCTTGATAGTCCTATCTACGTTCTCTATTTGTTCTATCGCGTCATACCGGGAGGATTCGTTCGATGCTGTAGCCGTTGCGCAAGGACAGACAGGTAAGGGGACCCACTTGCGGATACCCCGCGCGACCGCCGGTTTCGGTGCTGGATAACAGCTCTGAGAGAACAGCTTTCCGGTTGGCGGCTCGCAGGAAACCGGGGAGGTTGAAGCGAAGGCGCTCATTGGTCGTGCGGATGAAACCGCCCTCCTAGGGCCGGCTGCGTAGCTAGAGGCTGTTGGGCTCGCCGGGATGCCGCGCGAGCCTTTGTTTTGCGGCCTTTCTCCCTTGCCGGCATGCGGGCCTTGAAAGCCCACGCCCGCCCCGGCTATCTCAGCCGCCGTTTCCGGGCGCAGACACGCATCCGCCGGCGGAAAATCGACAAACAACCGCAGAGCACAGCATGGCAGGCCACAGTCAGTTCAAGAACATCATGCACCGCAAGGGGCGGCAGGATAAGGAGAAGTCCAAGCTCTTCTCCAAGCTCGCCCGCGAAATCATGGTGTCGGCCAAGCAGGGCATGCCCGATCCCAACCACAATCCCCGCCTGCGCGCGGCCATCATCGCCGCCAAGCAGCAGTCGATGCCCAAGGACAACATCCAGCGCGCCATCGACAAGGCGACGGGCGCGGGCGCGGAGAACATCGAGGAAGTGCGCTACGAAGGCTACGGCCCCGGCGGTGCTGCGCTGATCGTGGAAACCCAGACCGACAATCGCAACCGCACCGGCAGCGACATCCGCTCGACTTTCTCGAAGTATGGCGGCGCGCTGGGCGAACCCAACTCCGTCACCTTCATGTTCGACCGCGTCGGCGTCATCACCTATCCCAAGTCCAGGGGCTCGGACGATGCGATGCTCGAAGCCGCCATCGATGCCGGCGCCGAGGAGTGCGTGTCATCGGATGAGGCGCACGAATTCATCTCCACGATGGAGGATTTCGGCGCGGTTCGCGATGCGCTGGAAAAGAAACTGGGCGAGCCTTCCGGCGCGAAGATCGAGTGGCGCCCCAAAACCATGTCGCCGGTCAGCGACGACAATGGCGAGACGCTGATGAAGCTGATCGAAGTGCTCGACGACCACGACGACGTGCAGACCGTCTACGGCAATTACGAACTCTCCGACGCCTTGATGGCGAAGCTCTCGGGTTAGTGCATGATGGCGCGATGGGGCACGCGCCGCTGACCGACACCTCGCCGCTGATCGCCATTCTGGTGATCGGCCTGGGGCTCGCCTTCGTCTTCGGCACCATCGCCAACCGGCTGAAATTCTCGCCAATCGTGGGTTATCTGCTGGCCGGCGTGGCGGTGGGGCCTTTCACGCCGGGCTTCGTCGCCAATCGCAGCCTCACGCTGCAGCTCGCCGAAATCGGCGTCATCCTCCTGATGTTCGGCGTGGGCTTGCACTTCTCGCCGCGCGATCTTGTTTCCGTGCGCCGCATCGCCGTGCCGGGCGCGCTGGTGCAGGTGGCGGCGGCGACGCTGCTGGGCGAGGGCGTGGCGTTGCTGATCGGATGGAATCTCGGCACCGGCACCGTGTTCGGTCTCGCGCTCGCCATCGCTTCCACCGTGGTCATGACGCGCACGCTGCAGGAGCGCCATCTGATGGATACCGAGCGCGGCCACATCGCGGTCGGCTGGCTGGTGATGCAGGATCTCATCACCGTTCTGGCGCTGGTGCTGCTGCCGCCCATCGCGCTGGCGCTGAAGGGCGGGCATGTCGATGCATCCGGCCTGCTCGAAGCCCTGGGCATCACCGTTCTCAAGCTTGGCGGCTTCGTCGCCTTCATGCTCATCGTGGGCCGGCGCATCATTCCCTGGGTACTGCACTACACCGCGCACACCGGATCGCGGGAGCTCTTCCGCCTTGCGGTTCTGTCGGTCGCGCTGGGCGTGGCGTTCGGCGCCGCGGAACTGTTCGGCGTGTCCATCGCGCTCGGCGCCTTCTTCGCCGGCATGATCATGAGCGAGTCCCAGCTTTCGCAGCGCGCGACGGAAGAGACGCTGCCGCTGCGCGACGCCTTCGCGGTTCTGTTCTTCGTCTCCGTCGGCATGTTGTTCGATCCGCTGGTGATCCTGCACGAGCCCGCGATTCTGGCGATGACGCTGGGCGTCGTCATTTTCGGTATCGGCGGCGTGGCATTTCTGATCGCCCGCGGCTTCGGTTACCCGCTTGCCACCGCGCTGTTCATCGGCGCGGGGTTGGCGCAGATCGGCGAGTTCTCCTTCATCCTCGCCGATCTCGGCATCAGCCAGGGATTGATGCCGGATCGTGCGCGCGATCTGATCCTCGGCACCTCCATCCTCACCATTCTCGTCAACCCGTTTCTGGTGTCCGCCGCCGAACGCCTGCGCCGTCCCGAGGCGGCTTCGCCGCAGGCGCCGCGAGACAAACCTGCCGAGCTTGTGCCGACCGGGCTTTCACGCCACGCCATCGTCGTGGGCTACGGCCGCGTCGGCAGTCTTGTGGGCGAAGGCCTGAAGCAGGACGCCGTCCCCTTCCTCGTCATCGAGGATGCGCGCGATGTGGTGGAGAAACTCGAAAGCGAAGGCATCGAGGTGATCGAAGGCAATGCCGCGATGGATCGCGTGCTCAACGCGGCCAACGTCGCCGGCGCCAGGCTTCTGTTCATCGCCATCCCGGAAGCCTTCGAGGCGGGGCAGATCGTCGAGCAGGCGCGCAAGGCCAATCCCGGTCTCGAGATCGTGGCGCGCGCCCATTTCGACGCCGGGGTCGATCACCTTCTCAGCCTCGGCGCCAGCGAGGTGATCATGGGCGAGCGCGAAATCGCCCACGCCATGCTGGATCATGCCCGCGCGGTGGAATAAGACAGGCCCGAACGGAAAGGGTACAAACTCCGCATGGGCGGCACGATTCGCATTCTAGGTCTGGATCCCGGTCTCGGCCGGATGGGCTGGGGTGTGATCGACATGACGGGCACCCGTCTCGCCCATGTGGCGCACGGGGTTCTCACCAGCGACACGAAAGCCGGATTGGCTGCGCGGCTTCTGGTTCTTCATGCGGCCCTGCAGGCCGTGATCGAGGAGCACCGGCCCGTGGCGATCAGCGTCGAGCAGGCCTTCGTCGCCAAAGATCCGAGTGCTGCCCTCAAACTCGGCCACGCGCGCGCCATCGCATTGCTGGCAGGGGCACAAGCGGGGCTAGAGGTCGCCGAATATGCGCCGAACCACATCAAGAAATGCGTCGTCGGCGTGGGGCACGCCGGCAAGGACCAGGTCGGCATGATGGTGCGCCGTCTCCTGCCCACGGCGCAAGTACAAGCCGCCGATGCCGCCGATGCGCTTGCGGCCGCCATCGCGCATGCGCATCTATCCGGCACGCGCGCCAAGATCATGGCCGCGATCGCATGATCGGAAAGCTCTCCGGCATCGTGGATTCGATCCACGAGGATCATTGCATCCTCGATGTGAACGGCGTCGGCTATCTCGTCCACTGTCCGTCTTCGACGCTGTCGCGGCTTGCCATTGGCCAGCACGCCGCGTTGATGATCGAAACGAAAGTCAGCGAAGACGCGATCCGTCTCTATGGCTTCGCCGCACCGGAAGAACGCGAGTGGTTCCGCCTGTTGCAAACCGTGCAGAATGTCGGCGCGCGCGTGGCGCTGAATGTGCTATCGGCTTTATCGGCGAAGGAATTGCAGCGCGCGCTGGCGTTATCCGACAAGGCGATGATCGGCAAGGCGCAGGGCGTCGGGCCCAAGCTCGCCTTGCGCATCGTCACGGAACTGAAGGACAAGGCGCCGTCCATGATGCTGCGCGGCCACGAAGAGGAAGGCCTTGCGCCGCTGGTGGCACCGCGCGGGCCCGAAGCGGACGCGGTCGCGGCGCTCGTCAAGCTCGGCTATTCTCAGAGCCACGCGGCCGAAAGCGTCGCCCGCATCGCCCGCGACATGGGTGATGTGCCTGTCGATGTGCTGATCCGCGAGAGTTTGCGGTCCATGGGACGATAGATGGCGAGTGCTGTGACCAAACCTGACCGTGTCGTCGCGCCCGAGCGCGGCGAGGACGATACGCTGGAATCGAGTCTGCGGCCCAAGCGGCTGTCGGAGTTCGTCGGCCAGAAACAGGCGCGGGAGAATCTTTCCATCTTCATCCAGGCGGCGCGCGAGCGCGGTGAAGCGCTGGACCATGTGCTGTTCTCCGGTCCGCCGGGGCTAGGCAAAACGACCCTGGCGCAGATCGTGGCGCGGGAGCTGGGGGTGAATTTCCGCTCCACCTCGGGGCCGGTGCTGGCGAAGGCGGGCGACCTCGCCGCCATTCTCACCAATCTCGAACCGCGCGACGTTCTTTTCATCGACGAGATTCATCGTCTCAATCCGGCGGTGGAGGAGATCCTTTATCCCGCGATGGAGGATTACGAACTCGACCTCGTCATTGGCGAAGGCCCGGCCGCGCGATCGGTGAAGATCACGCTGGCGCCTTTCACGTTGATCGGCGCAACGACACGCGCGGGTCTGCTGGCGACGCCGCTGCGCGATCGTTTCGGCATTCCGGTGCGGCTCAATTTCTATTCGCCTGAAGAACTGCTTTCGATCGTGGAGCGCGGTGCACGCGTGCTGGGTTTCGATCTGACGACGGAGGGCGCGAAGGAAATCGCCTCGCGCGCTCGCGGCACGCCGCGCATCGCGGGCCGTCTTCTGAAGCGGGTGCGCGACTTCGCTTCCGTGGGCAACCACAAGACGGTGGATGCCAGGATCGCCGACGCGGCGCTGACGCGGCTCGAGGTCGACAAGCGCGGGCTCGACGCGTTCGACATGCGCTATCTGAAGCTGATCGCGGAGAGTTTTTCCGGCGGCCCCGTCGGTATCGAGACCGTTGCCGCCGCGCTCGGCGAACCAAGAGATGCGCTGGAAGAGATCGTCGAGCCTTATCTGATGCAGCTTGGCTTCATCCAGCGCACGCCGCGCGGGCGCATGCTGACAAGCGCGGCCTATGGTCACCTCGGACTTGTCGCGCCGCCGCGCGATCCCGCGCAGATCGGCCTCTTCAACGGAGATGGGGAAGAATGAAGCGCGTTCTGCTCCATGTCGCCTTCTTTGCTGTGGCGCTCGGATTCACGCTTTTCGTCTTCAATTTCTGGGGCGATTTCGGGCGCGCGATGTATAATTATCTTTCGGTGAACACCGCGCCCGATAAGCCCAGCGGCGTGGTGACCATGAAGATCATCCCGCCCAAGCCCGCTTGCGATCCCGAGAAACAGCATTGCCCATGACCGTCGAGAGTTTCGGCCGCTTCGCCGGCAAGGTCTATGTCCTGCCGATCCGCATCTACTACGAGGACACTGATCTGTCGGGCATCGTCTATCACGCGAATTACCTGCGCTTCATGGAGCGCGGGCGAACCGAGTTCTTCCGCGCCGCCGGCATCGAGAAGCTCGCGGAGCTGGATGGGCCGGAGCCCTTCGCCTGGACGCTGCGCACCGCCGCGCTGGAATACAAGCAACCGGCGCGGCTGGACGATCTCATCGAGGTGCGCAGCGCGATAACTTCGCTTTCGGGCGCGCGCATGATCGCGTCGCAGGATATCTATTGCGGCAGCCGTCATCTTACGCATGGAACCGTCGAGGCCTGCATTATCTCGCTTAACGGCAGGCCCAAGCGCATTCCGCAGGAAACGCGCGATAAGCTGTTGCCTTGCCTTTTGCAACCAGGTGCTTAACGCTCCGGCGTCCAATATCGGCCACGTTCGAATGCGCCTATGGCGCTTGTTCGCTGGCGCTTGCGTTGTATCACAGGGGCATTGTGCTGCGCCGGTCCGGACCAGAAGAGGTTTGCTGATGAATTTGACGCGTTGGATCGCCGCGATTTTGACGGCGCTTGCTGTTTCTTTGGCGATGCCGGCTCTGGCGCAGCCGGCCGCAGCGCCGTCCGGCGAGAATGCCCAGGTTCAGAATCTCGCACCGGCCGCAGCGCCCACCGGTGACGTCCAGGTGAAGCAGACCGGCGGCGATCTCGCTCCCGATGTTGCGGGAATCTCCGTCGTTTCGCTCTTCCTGCGCGCCGATCCCATCGTGAAGGCGGTGTTCCTTCTGCTTCTGCTCGCCTCTCTGTGGTCGTGGGCGATCATCATCAACAAGTCGATCGCGATGGCATCCCTGCGCCGCCGCGCCGACAAGTTCGAGAAAACCTTCTGGTCGGGCCTGTCGCTCGATGAGCTTTATCAGCAATACGCCAAATCGACCGACCATCCGATGTCGGCGGTCTTCGTGTCGGCGCTGCGGGAATGGCGCCGGGCCTTTGAAGGCGGCGCGCCGCGCGAATGGCTGCTGCCGGGCATCAAGGAGCGCATCGACAAGTCGATGTCGGTCACGATCCTGCGCGAAACCGACAGCATCGAGAAGAATCTCGGATTCCTTGCAACCGTCGGCGCCACGGCGCCGTTCGTCGGACTGTTCGGCACGGTGTGGGGAATCATGAATTCGTTTTCAGCCATCGCTGCGCGGCATGACACGACGCTCGCCGTCGTGGCGCCGGGCATCGCGGAGGCCTTGTTCGCGACCGCGATGGGTCTGCTGGCCGCCATCCCGGCAGTGATCTTCTACAACAAGTTCGCGACCGATATCGGCCGCTACACCGGGCGTCTCGAAGGCTTCGCCGATGAGTTCTCCGCCATCCTGTCGCGCCAGCTAGACGAAAAGGCGGCGCGCTGATGGCCATGACGATGAAGCGCATCGATCGCCGGGCCCGCCGCGGGCGCGCGCATCAGATGTCCGACATCAACGTGACGCCCTTCGTGGACGTGATGCTGGTGCTGCTCATCGTTTTCATGGTGACGGCGCCACTGCTGACGGTGGGCGTGCCCGTCGACCTGCCGAAGACCAAAGCGCAGGCCTTGGGCCAGGACCGCGAGCCGCTGTCGGTCACGATCCGCAACAATGGCCGCATCTACCTGCAGAACACGCCGGTCTCCGAT
This sequence comes from Rhizomicrobium sp., assembly GCA_051959625.1. Lineage (GTDB taxonomy): Bacteria > Pseudomonadota > Alphaproteobacteria > Micropepsales > Micropepsaceae > Rhizomicrobium. The sequence goes on along the minus strand of JBQCFD010000208.1, from coordinate 22,928 downwards.
GAAGACCTCATCCCGAAGCTCACGGCCATCGCCGCCAACGGCTACGACCAGCGCATCTTCGTGCGCGGCGACAAGTCGGTGGATTATGGCCGCGTCATGCAGGTGATGGCGGAGATCAGCGCGGCGGGGTTCACGCATATCGGACTTGTCACCGATGTCCAGAAACCGCGCGATCGAAAATAGGATCTCGCTGGCCTCTGGCGCCGGCGGACGGATGTCGCCGCTCAGTGTGATCGCGGCGGTGCTTCTGCACGGCTTGATCATCGTGGCGACGCTTTTCACCTTCACGCACAAGCTCGATCTCGAGATCCAGGATTCGCCGGTGGTGCCGGTCGATCTGGTGACCATTGGCCAAAAGACGAATCTGCGCGCCATGGTGAAGGAGCAGCCCAAGGCGCCGCCCAAGGAAGAAGCCCAGCCCGCCCCGCCCACACCGCAGCCTGTGACGCCGCCGCCGCCCGCGATCCAGCCGGAAGCCGCGCCGGATGAGGCACCGTCGGAACCCGTCATTCCCAAGCCCCAGCCCACGCCGGTGCCCAAGCTCAAGCCGAAAGAGCAGCCGCCGCAACCGGAAGCGAAGAAAAAGCAGTTCGACATCAACAACATCATGGCGCTGCTCGACAAGAAACAGCCCGTCGCCTCGAGCGCACCCAATGCCAAGGTCGGCTCCCGGAATGTAAAAGGCTTCGGCGCGCAGAACGCGATGACGGCAGATCTGCAGGATGCGCTCAGAAGCCAGATCGCGCAGTGCTGGAGCCCGCCGGTCGGCGCGCCCAATGCTTCGGATCTCATCGTCGATTTCGATTTGTTGCTCAATCAGGACGGTTCGGTCGCACGTCCGCCACAATTGACTGGAGACTCGGCCGCCGCAGCCGCCACGAATCCCTATACCCGCGCGGCGGCAGAGGCGGCGAGGCGGGCGATCTTCGAATGTGCGCCCTACAAGCTGCCGGCGGACCGTTACAGCCAGTGGCGCGAGATCAATCCTTTCCATTTCGATCCACGCCAGATGATGGGCCAATGAGTTGGAGCAAGGCATGAAGAAGTTTGTGATCGCGGTTGTTGCCATTGCGGCGCTGACGCTGGGTTTGCCGGCGCCGACGGAAGCCCAGCTCCGCGTGGACGTGACGCAGGGCAACATTCAGCCCTTGCCCATCGCCATTCCCGATTTCATCGGCAGCGCCCAGGGCGCGCAGATCGCAGGCGTCGTACGCGCCGATCTCGACCGGTCCGGATTGTTCCGCGTGCTCGATCCCAAGTCCTTCGTGGACCACGTCACCGACATCAACACGGTGCCGGACTTTGCGAATTGGCGCGTCATCAATGCGCAAGCGCTGGTCACCGGCCAGGTGCAGGCGCAGCCCGATGGACGTCTGCGTCTCGATTTCCGGCTGTGGGACGTGGGCGGCGGCAGCCAGATGGTTGGCCTTCAGTACTACACGACGCCCGACAATTGGCGGCGCATCGCCCATATGGTGTCGGACGCGATCTACGAGCGGGTCACCGGCGAGAAGGGCTATTTCGATACTCGCATCGTTTTCATCGCCGAAAGCGGTCCGGCAACGCACCGCGTAAAACGGCTCGCGGTGATGGATGAGGACGGCGCGAACCCCAAATTCCTCACCAATGGCAGCTATCTGGTGCTTACGCCGCGATTCAATCCGACAGCGCAGATGATCGCGTACATGTCCTATATCGGCGGCAAGCCGCGCGTCTATCTGTTCGACATGGAAACCGGCAAGCAGGAGATGCTGGGCAACTTCCCGAACATGACATTCAGTCCGCGTTTCTCGCCGGATGGAAACAAGGTCGTCATGGCGCTGGAGAAGGGCGGCAATTCCGACGTCTATGTCATGGATTTGCGGACCCGCAGCGTCACGCGGCTCACGAACGATCCCGGCATTGACGACGCGCCGTCCTATTCGCCGGATGGCACGCAGATCGTATTCGAATCCGATCGCGGCGGATCGCAGCAGGTCTACGTCATGAATGCCGACGGTTCGAACCAGCACCGCATCAGCTTTGGCGGCGGCAAGAACGGAACGCCCGTATGGTCGCCGCGCGGCGACCTCATCGCGTTTACCAAACAGGCCGGCGGCGCCTTCCGCATCGGCGTCATGCGCCCTGACGGATCCGGCGAGCGAATGATTACGGACGGTTGGGAGGATGAAGGCCCCACCTGGGCGCCGAATGGCCGCGTGCTGATGTTCGGCCGCACCGAGCGCGGCGGGCGCGGCTCGTCAATCTGGTCGGTAGATGTCACTGGCCGTAATGAACGCCGTGTCACAACGCCAGGTGCGGCGTCAGACCCCGCATGGTCGCCCTTGATCCAGTAGCACCTGATTTCTAAAGTTGTCCTCATCACTGGGAACAATCGGGGGGTTGAGTGGTTATACGGCGGTGCGCCGCCGGTTTTGAGACGTGCTCCTGCGCACCGGGGCATCGCTATTTTGGAGTGCTGTTCGATGAACAAGATTTCCACGAGCCTGAAATTTGTTGCGGCAGCCGCCGTCATCGTTCTCGCCGGTTGCACCGAAAAGCCCAAAGCGGTGGAAACAGCGCCGCCGCCGACTGCGATGTCCAATTCCACCACGTCCACGATCGTGCCCGGCAGCGCCGAAGACCTGCGCGTCAATGTTGGCGACACCGTCCATTTCGATTACGACGCCTACAACATCACCGAAGAGGCCCGCAGCGTGCTTCAGCGCCAGGCGGCCTGGCTGCAGAAATATCCGTCCGTGCGCGTGACCATCGAAGGTCATTGCGACGAGCGCGGCACGCGTGAATACAACCTCGCGCTCGGTGCACGCAGAGCCAACGCCGTTAAGGAATATCTGGCAAGTCTCGGCGTCCCCTCGGCCCGCATCGACACGATCTCCTATGGCAAGGAGCGCCCGATCTGCACGGAGTCCGATGAATCGTGCTGGGCGCAAAACCGTCGCGGCGTCACCACCATCACCGGCGGCGCGAACTCTTAACGCATTGCAGAAAATCTTTGGAAAGGCGCTCTGAAAAGGGCGCCTTTCGCTTTATTCCGGCAGGCCTCATTTTTGGCTAAGTGTTTCGGCCTATATGATTTGGGCTAATTCCGGCAGCGGAAGGCGAGCATGGTCAGAATGCGCAAACCCGAGACCCGTTTGTGTTGGATCGCGGTAATCGCGGCGCTCGGCATTGGTGCGGGCGCTGTGAGCGCGGTCGCCGATGTGCAGACGGGCGGATCCAGGGTCGTGCGCAAAATGGAAGCCAATGAGGTGCGCGCGCGCACCATCCAGGTTGCCGGCCTGTTCGGCGAGAGCGACGACGAAAAGGCGGCACGTCTCGCCCATGAGCAGAATCAGGACACGCAGATCAATCAGCTCAACCAGCAGGTCAGCGATCTGCAGGAAACGGTCCGCCGCCTCACCGGCCAGATGGAACAGCTGAACCACAAGCTCAGCGACGCAAACGCCCATATGGACCGGATGCAGAAGGATTTCGACTACAAGATCTGCACCATGACCGCGCAGCAGTTGGGCGAAAGCGCGGACACCACACAGGGCGGACTACCCTGCGCGGGTGGCGGCGCGGCCTCTGCGCCTTCGGCAGCGCCTGCGCCACAGGGCAGCGGCGTTCAGCAATCCGGAAGCGCGGTCCATCTTGCGCCCCCGCCGGGCGTCCTCGGCACGATCCCTTCCAACCAGCCTTTACCGCTGGCGGCGCCCGGATCGGCGGATGCCGCAGGCTCGGTGTCGGGTGCCACGCGCGCGCAATTCGACACGGCGATGAATCTGCTCTCAAAGGCGCAGTACGACGAGGCGCGTGCGGCGTTCCGCAACTTCGCCGATGCCTATCCCAAGGACGATCTGGCGCCGCAGGCTCTCTATTGGGTGGGCGATATTGCTTATGTGCAGAAGGACTATGCCAACGCCGCGCGGGCGTTCGCCGAGGGGGTGAAGAAATATGGTTCCGGTCCGCGCGCGCCGGAGAGTATGCTCAAGCTGGGACAATCGCTGGTCGCAATGAACCAGAAACAGGAAGGCTGCACGACTCTTGAAGCGCTCCCGGCCAAATATCCGCAAGCCTCCAAAACCATCCTCACGCAAGCCCGCAGCAGCCGCAAAGCCGCGCACTGCAAGTAGCGCGGCATCTCCCCCGGCAAAATCGATCGACGATCCCACCGCATCGTTCGTCGTGCGCATGGATGCCCTGCGCACCGCAGGCGCAGCATGGCCCGGCGCGGTCGCGGTTTCGGGCGGCGGCGATTCCGTGGCGCTGATGCTCCTGCTCGCGGCTTATGCCAAGCAGGCCAAGCTTGTGCCGCCGGTCGTCCTCACCGTCGACCACGGATTGCGGCCGGATTCCGCGAAGGATGCCAAGGCGGTGGCCCGCATGGCAGCGGATGCGGGGTTGAAGGCGCATGTGCTTGCCTGGAAGGGCGACCCGCCGAAATCCGATATCGAGGCCGCAGCCCGCAACGCACGGTACCGGCTCTTGGGCGATTGGCTGGTGGCGCACAAAGTGCCGGCCCTCTACGTCGCGCACACGATGGAGGACCAGGCCGAAACATTTCTGCTTCGGCTCGCACGTGGCAGCGGTCTGGACGGCCTGTCGGCAATGCGGGTCATCGCGCCGTATCCGGCACCCGGCTTTGACGGGCTCATGGTCGTGCGCCCGCTGCTGGACATGGCACGCGGGCCCTTGCGCGACTATCTGCGCGGCAAAAAGCGGAGCTGGATCGAGGATCCCATGAACGCCGATCCGCGCTTTGCGCGCTCGAAGCTGCGCGCGGCATGGCCGCAACTGGAGGCTTTGGGGCTCACCGCCCAGCGCGTATCCGATGCAGCCGATCACCTTGGCCGCGCCCGGGAAGCGCTGGACGAGATGACGTCTGCGCTTCTCGCTCGCGCAGCCCGTTACGAGGATGGCGCGGCACTGCTCGATTCCGTTCGTCTGAAAATGGCGCCGCGCGAGTTGGGGCTTCGCGTGCTCGCCGCAACACTTTCGCGTGTATCTGGGGAAATGTACCGCCCGCGCTTCGGCAAGCTGGAGCGGCTGTTCGATTCCATCCGGGACGGCACGCTCGCGGGCGGCGCCACGCTCCATGGCTGCATTGTCGCACCCGCCGCCCGGTATCCCGCGCCATTCGGCTCGGGAACGCTGGCGGTCACGCGCGAGAAAGGCCGTTCCGCGGAACAACCGCCTTCGTCCGAACGTAAACACGGCGGGGGCAAGGCGCCGCAAAAAAAGCGCAATTAACCGCGCTTCTTAAGTGGATTTGGAGGCTGCAGTTGCCGCCCCTCCTTAAATTTCTTAACGCTTTGCTGGCTGACAAAGGGCTAGAGTGTTCCTATCTGAGTGGGGAGCAGTCCGCGCTGGCGCCAGGCGCGCGGACAGCCATGAAAGGATAACCGTGAACAACCTTCGCAATCTCGCGCTCTGGATCATCATCATGTTGCTGCTGGTGGCGCTGTTCAACATGTTCCAGAGCTCCGGCTCGCACCAGAACACGAGCGCGATCAACTATACCCAGTTCAACCAATATGTTGATCAGGGGACGGTGAAGGACGTCACGATCCAGGGCGATCAGATTTCCGGTCACACCACGACCGGCCAGGCATTTACCACCACGTCGCCGGCCAACGACCCGCAGCTTGTTCCCCACATGCTGCAGAAGAACGTGCCGATCACGGTCAAGCCTACGGATGACGGCTTCAATCTGCTTGGCATTCTGCTCAACTGGTTCCCGATGCTGCTCATCGTCGGCATCTGGGTATTTTTCATTCGCCAGATGCAGTCCGGCGGCGGAAAGGCGATGGGGTTCGGCAAGAGCCGGGCGAAACTGCTTACGGAGCGCGCCGGACGGGTAACGTTCGAAGATGTCGCCGGCGTTGACGAGGCCAAGGACGATCTCAAGGAGATCGTGGACTTCCTTCGCGATCCGCAGAAATTCCAGCGGCTGGGCGGCCGCATCCCGAAAGGCGTTCTGCTCGTCGGACCGCCGGGTACCGGCAAGACGCTCATTGCGCGCGCCGTCGCCGGCGAAGCGAACGTGCCCTTCTTCACCATTTCCGGCTCCGACTTCGTCGAGATGTTCGTGGGCGTCGGCGCCAGCCGCGTGCGCGACATGTTCGAACAGGCGAAGAAGAACGCGCCTTGCATCATCTTCATCGACGAAATCGACGCGGTCGGCCGTCATCGCGGCGCCGGTCTTGGCGGCGGCAATGACGAGCGCGAGCAGACCCTGAACCAGTTGCTCGTCGAGATGGACGGCTTCGAGGCGAATGAGGGCGTGATCCTGATCGCGGCCACAAACCGCCCCGATGTGCTGGATCCCGCGCTGCTGCGCCCGGGCCGCTTCGATCGCCAGGTCGTCGTTCCCAATCCCGATCTCTCCGGCCGCGAGAAAATCCTGCGCGTCCACATGCGCAAGGTTCCGCTGGCGCCTGATGTCGACCCCAAGACGATCGCGCGTGGCACGCCGGGCTTCTCCGGTGCCGACCTCGCGAATCTGGTGAATGAGGCGGCACTGCTGGCGGCCCGCCGCGGCAAACGCGTCGTCACCATGTTCGAGCTCGAAGACGCCAAAGACAAAGTGATGATGGGCTCCGAACGCCGCTCGCTCGCAATGAGCGACGAGGAGAAGAAGCTCACGGCCTATCACGAAGGCGGTCATGCGCTTGTGGCGCTGTCGGTGCAGGGCTCAGATCCGATTCACAAAGCCACGATCATCCCGCGTGGCCGGGCGCTCGGCATGGTCATGCGCCTGCCGGAACGCGATCAGCTTTCGCTGACGCGCCAGAAGATGCTCGCCGATCTCGCCGTGGCCTTTGGCGGCCGCATCGCCGAAGAATTGATCTTCGGTCATGAGAAGGTCACCACGGGCGCGCAGAGCGATATCGAGCAGGCGACGCGCATGGCGCGCGCCATGGTCACCCGCTTCGGCATGTCCGACGAGATGGGGCCGATCGCCTATGGCGAGAACCAGGAAGAGGTATTCCTCGGCCACAGCGTGTCGCGCCAGCAGAACATTTCCGAAGCCACCGCGCAGAAGATCGACTCGGAAATCCGAAAGATCATCGACACCGCTTACCAGCGCGCGCAGAAGATCCTGACCGATCGCATCAACGATCTGCACGTGCTGGCACGCGGCCTGCTGGAATATGAAACGCTGACGGGCGACGAGATCGTGGCGCTGCTCAAGGGGATCGCGCCGGTGCGCGCGCCCTTCGACGAGCCGGAGCCCCAGCGCGGACCCGGCCCCAGCGTGCCCACGGCCGGCCGTCCCCGCGGCGGCATCATCGCCCCGGAGCCGCAGCCGCGCTGAGCCGTCGTCAAATCGCTTGAAAAAAGGGAGGCCTTGGCCTCCCTTTTTGTTTTGGAGCGCCCATGAAAATCCTCGGTATCCTCAACATCACAAGCGACTCTTTTTCCGATGGCGGAAAATATCTGGAGCCATCCGCTGCGCTCGCCCACGCGCGCGAGCTTGCGAAGAGTGCCGACATCCTTGACATCGGCGCGGCGTCTTCCAATCCCGAGGCGGCGGGGGTTGCGCCTCAAATCGAGATCGCGCGCCTTGAAAGCGTGTTGCCCGCGCTTCAACGAGAGGATGCGGTGATCTCGGTCGACACCTTCGCACCGGCCGTTCAGCGCTGGGCGTTGAAGCAAAATGTAGCCTATCTGAATGACATCCATGGCTTTCCCGATCCCACGCTTTATTCCGAACTTGCCGCCTCCTCGGCAAAGCTGATCGTGATGCACTCTGTGCAGGAGCAGGGGCGGGCGACCCGCGTCGATATCCCGCCATCCGAAATCCTCGATCGTATCCGCCGCTTCTTCGAGGCGCGGGTCGCGGCGCTGACAGGCGCGGGCATCGCACGTGACCGGCTCATACTCGATCCTGGCATGGGTTTCTTCCTGGGAACCGATCCTGAGACGTCGTTCGCCGTATTGCGCGCCCTGCCGGCGCTGAAATCGGAATTCAGGTTACCGCTGCTGGTCTCGGTTTCCCGGAAGTCGTTCCTGCGCAAGATCACGGGGCGGCCGCCGCAGGAGTCAGGTTTTGCCTCGTTAACCGCCGAATTGTTCGCGGGTCTCAAAGGGGCCGATTTTGTCCGGACCCACGATCCCAGGGCCCTGCGGGACGGGCTGGCGGTGTGGTCGGCCCTGTCCGGAAACCAAGCGTAACCCCTTGTGAGAAAAGCCCTCTCGCAATTGTCGCCAGCGATTTGGTAGTATTGGTCTGCAAAGGGGCCTTCAGGGTCCGAGGGACTGTTTCACACATGACACGCAAATTGTTCGGCACCGATGGCGTGCGCGGACTGGCCAACACCTTTCCGATGACACCCGAGATCGCAATGAAGGTCGGCATGGCCGCCGGCCGTCTGTTCACGCGTGGTGATCACCGCCACCGCGTGGTGATCGGCAAGGACACGCGCCTCTCCGGCTACATGATCGAGCCGGCTCTCGTCGCGGGTTTCACGTCCGTCGGCATGGACGTCTTCCAGTTTGGTCCGTTGCCGTCGCCCGCCGTCGCCATGCTCACGCGCAGCTTGCGCGCGGATCTGGGCGTCATGATCTCCGCTTCGCACAACCCCTATCATGACAACGGCATCAAGCTGTTCGGCCCGGATGGCAACAAGCTCTCCGACGAGACCGAGAAGAAGATCGAAGCGCTGATGGAGAACGGGCTTGAGACGGGCCTTGCCGAACCCGCGAAGCTCGGCCGCGCCAAGCGCATCGACGACAGCCAGGCGCGCTACATCGAATATGCCAAGCGAACCTTTCCGAAGAATCTGCGTCTGGAGGGCATGCGCATCGTGCTCGATTGCGCGAACGGCGCTGCCTACAAGGTAGCACCGGAAGTGCTTTGGGAACTCGGCGCCGAGGTCATCAAGATCGGCGTCGACCCCAACGGTTTCAACATCAACCAGGACTGCGGCTCCACGGCGCCGGAGGCGATGGCGGCCAAAGTGCGCGAGACGCGTGCCGACTTCGGAATCGCGCTCGACGGCGACGCCGACCGTGTCGTGATGGCGGATGAAGAAGGCCGCATCATCGATGGCGACCAGATCCTGGCGCTGATTGCACGCTCCTGGCAGGCGAAAGGCCGGCTCGCGGGCGGCGGTGTCGTCGGAACCGTGATGGCCAATATGGGCCTGGAACGGTTTCTCGAAGGCAAGGGCCTTAAGCTGGTGCGTTCCGCGGTGGGCGACCGTTATGTCCTTGAAGAAATGCGCAAGGGCAATTTCAACGTCGGCGGCGAGCAGTCCGGCCACATCATTCTCAGCGATTTCTCGACGACCGGTGACGGCCTGATCGCGGCCCTGCAAGTGCTGGCGGTGCTGGCGGAACAGGGCACGCCGGCGAGCCAAGCCGCGCATGTGTTCGAGCCCTTGCCGCAAGTTCTCGAGAATGTGCGCTTCCGCAACGGCATGCCGCTCGAAGATGCCCGCGTGAAATCGTCCATCGAGGCCTGCAGCGCCCAGCTCAACGGAAAGGGCCGCATACTGGTGCGCAAATCCGGCACCGAGCCGGTCATCCGCGTCATGGCGGAAGGCGAGGATGAGCGCGAAATCCGCGCCGTCGTGCGCACGATCGCGGGTGCGATCCGGGAAGTCGCGGCTTGAGTTCACAAAAACGGTTGTTGATCGTCGCCGGTTCCGACTCCGGCGGCGGCGCGGGGATTCAGGCCGATATCAAGACGGCGACAGCCTTTGGCGTCTACGCGATGACAGCCATCACCGCCGTCACCGTGCAGAACACCAGAGGCGTGAAGGCTGTTCACATGGTGCCGCCCACCATCGTGTCGGAACAGATCGTGGCCACTCTCGGCGATATCGGTGCGGACGCCGTCAAGATCGGCATGCTGGGGTCGGCCGCCACCGTGAAGGCTGTCGCAGCCGCGCTGAAGAAGCGCGCCCCAAAAATCCCCATCGTTCTCGATCCGGTGATGATCTCCAGCAGCGGACACCGCCTTCTCGCGCCGAACGCCGTTTCGGCGATGGTGCAGGCGCTGTTTCCGCTGGCGGCGCTCGTGACGCCCAACATTCCTGAAGCCAAGGTACTTGCGCATCTGAAAAGCGCCGGGCGAAACGATGCCGAGGCTGCGGCGCGCAAGCTGATCGCGATGGGCGCGAATGCCGCGCTCATCAAGGGCGGTCATGCCACCAAATCGACCATCGACGACGTGATGGTGTGGACGGGCGGCGTGGAGGTTTACGCGTTCCCGCGCATCAAGACGAGGCACACGCACGGTACAGGCTGCACGCTGTCGACTGCCATCGCTTGCGGATTGGCGAAAGGCTGGTCGCTGCCGCTCGCGGTGGGCCGCGCGCGGGAATATGTGCAGAAGGCCATCGCGACGGCGCCGGGATTGGGCAAGGGTCATGGCCCGCTCAACCATATGCCCCCTCAAGAATCGTGAAGGCGCCGGCGAGGCCGGGAGGCCTTTTTCATCTTGGCTATATGGTGGCCGTCGCAATCAAGGGAGCCGACGGCGCTGTCGAGACGGCGCTCGGTCTGCTGATCGCAATCGCCGGTACACACCGGCTAGCCGAACTCATCCTGGAATTCATCGTACCGGAATTGGAACAACATCCCGGCAGCCGCATGCTCCAGGCTGCCGATCATGGCGCAACGAACTTTTCCCATGCGACGGGACATTTCGCGGTCGCCTATCTGCTGATCCATGGCTTGCTGAAAGCCGGTATCGCCTACAACCTGTTGCTGGAAAAGCGCTGGATTTTCGTCCCGGCGTTTGTCGTCCTGACGGGCTTCGTCGTTTTCATGGGCGCGCGCCTTGCCGAGCACTGGTCTGCCTGGCTTCTTGCGCTGGCGCTGTTCGACATGGTGACACTGGCGTTGGTCATCATCGAATATGCGCGGCTCGGTTCGGCCGGAGCCGCGCGCGGAAAGCCATGACAATTCAGGCGACGAGCTTGTCCAGCCGTTTGCGGATAATGGCCTCTGCCTCAGCGACGATGCGCTCCACCAGTTCCTTGCAGGTCGGAATATCGTGGATCAGGCCCTGCGTCTGGCCCGCGGACCAGATGCCGTAATCGGTGTCGCCCGTATCGTAGACAACGCCGCCCCGCGTGCCCGCCACGAGATCGCGCACGTCTTCGAATTTCGCGCCGCCACGCTTTTCGATCTCCACCACCTGCTGGCTGATCTTGTTCTTCGCGACGCGGGAAGAGTTGTGCATCGTGCGGAAGATCATGTCGGTGGCGCGCTCGTCATTGGCAACGAGCGCTTCCTTCACCTTCTGGTGGATCGGCGCTTCCTTCGTCGCCATGAAGCGCGTGCCCATGTTCGCGCCTTCGCAACCCAATGCCAGTGCCGCCACGAGTCCGCGCGCATCCGCGATGCCGCCGGACGCGATCACTGGAATCTTCAGCTTCGCGGTCGTCACCGGAAACAGCACGAGACCGCCGATGTCTTCCTCGCCCGGATGGCCCGCGCATTCGAACCCGTCGATCGAGACGCAATCCACGCCGATGCTTTCGGCTTTCACCGCGTGGCGCGCGGTGACACATTTGTGGATCACCTTCACCCCGGCTTCCTTGAACGCGGGCAAATGCGGCTGCGGATTGTTGCCGGCGGTTTCCACCACCTTGCAGCCGCTTTCGCAAATCACCTGGCGATATTCGTCATACGGGATCGGATTGATCGACGGCAGGATGGTCAGATTGATGCCGAACGGCTTGTCGGTGAGGTCGCGCGTCTTCTTGATCTCGGCGACGAGCTTTTCCGGCGAGCCTGGTGTCAGCGCGGTGAGGAATCCCAGCGCGCCGGCATTGGCGACGGCGGCGATCAATTCGGCCTTGCCCACGCGGGTCATGCCGCCGCAGGTGATCGGCACTTCGACGCCGAACATTTCGGTGAAACGGGTCTTCAACATGGCGCGCGCCCCTTGGCTTAATAGCTGTTCGGCCAAGCCTGCCGGGGCTGATCGGTCAGCGCAAGTGCTTAGCGGTCCACGAAGGGATCGCGCACCATGATGGTGTCTTCACGCTCGGGGCTCGTGGAAAGCAACGCTACGGGAGCGCCGATCAATTCCTCGATCCGGCGCACATATTTCACGGCCTGCGCCGGCAGATCCGCCCAGGAGCGCGCGCCGCGCGTAGAGCAGTTCCAGCCTTCCATCTCTTCATAGATCGGCTTGCAGCGCGCCTGTTCCGTAGCGTCAGCGGGAAGATAGTCGAGCGTCGCTCCGTCAAGCTCGTAACCGACGCAGACGTTGATGGTTTCGAACGCATCAAGGATGTCGAGCTTGGTGAGAACGATGCCGTCCACGCCGCCTGTGACGACGGTCTGCTTCACCAGCACCGCGTCGAACCAGCCGCAGCGGCGCTTCCGTCCCGTCACCGTGCCGAATTCGGCGCCGCGCGTGCCGAGCTTCTCGCCGATCGCGTTCTGTTGCTCGGTGGGAAATGGGCCTTCGCCGACGCGCGTGGTGTAGGCCTTCACGATGCCCAGCACATAGCCGATGTCGCGCGGCGAAATGCCGGAACCCGCCGCTGCCTGTCCCGCCACGGTGTTGGATGAGGTGACATACGGATAGGTGCCATGGTCGATGTCGAGCAGAACGGCCTGTGCGCCTTCAAACAGGATACGCTTCCCCTCGCGCCGCATCTGATCGAGCTTGCGCCACGCGCAGCCGGCAAACGGCAATATCTTCGGCGCGATTTCTTTCAACGATTGCAGCAGCGCGTTTGCGTCGATCTCTTCCAGATTCGCGCCGCGCCGCAGCGTGTTGTGATGGGCGAGCAATCGCTCGATCTTCATCGTCAGCGAGTTGAAATCCTTGAGGTCGATCACGCGCAGCGCGCGGCGGCCGACCTTGTCTTCATAGGCGGGACCGATGCCGCGCTTGGTGGTGCCGAGCTTCTGGATGGAGTTGGAGTTCTCGCGATTTTCGTCCAGCTCGCGGTGCAGCGGCAAGATCAGCACTGCGTTTTCCGCCACCAGCAGCGAATCCGGCGTTACACTCACGCCCTGTGCGCGGATCTTCTCGACTTCGGAAATGAACGCCCACGGATCGACGACGACACCGTTGCCGATGATGGCGAGCTTGCCGGGCCGCACCACGCCGGAGGGCAACAGCGAAAGCTTGTAGGTCACGCCGTCGATGACAAGCGTGTGTCCGGCATTGTGGCCGCCCTGGAAACGCACCACCACATCGGCGCGCGCGCACAGCCAGTCCACGATCTTGCCTTTGCCCTCGTCGCCCCACTGGGCGCCGATCACGGCGACATTTGCCATTGGCCCGTACCCGGAATAATCCGCCTGCAACGCGGAATCGCGTCAGGCACGGTGACCACTTATAGCCGCATTTGCCCGGCGGCGTCGCGAGATTTTGACGCGGAACGGCAGGCAAAAATCAGGCGGTCGCCCCGCGCTTTCGCCGAAGCGCCATCGCGCCGAACACCACAAGGCCCGTCAGGAAGAGCGCCAGCGCCGGCGGCTCAGGTACTGGGGTCACATGCGCGCTGCCGATGATGTCGAAGGCACCCAGACCGGCGACCGGTCCCCAACTACCGGACTGAAATGCCCTTCCGCCATGGTCATCCAGTGGTATGGCCAGGCCCCATTCGTCACTCGTCGAACCGATGGATGCTGCCCCCAGGAAATATTTTGTACCCGCCGTGAGGTCGATGCCGGTAATGCCGGCGATGGTCGCGAGTTTGTTGTGACTGGTGGGCAGGGTCGCGAGCGTCCACGACCCCAGCAAGGTTCCAGGGTTGCCCGCGACATCGGTATAGAGGCTGATCAGCGCTCCATTGTTGGTGCCGGTCAAGAATCTGAGCCCGAGATCGATTTGCGTGAGCGCGAAATCGCCGGACGATTTGAAGGGCATCGCCAATGACCGCCCCGAATTGATGAATAAGTAGTCGTTGGGATAATAGGGCGCGGTCGCATTGAGATTGGAAAAGATGGGCGTCGCGCTTGCCGGCGCCGCTGCAAACGCGAAACAACCCACGATGAATGCCGCCGCCGCATGATGCAATGTTCGAGTCACGTCTTTCCCCTCGTATCAACCCCCGCATCTCCGCGAAAAGATGCATCCGGATGCTGAACTTCGCGCCGGAATCGAGTCAACGTTGGAGGAGGGTTAACGCGGTGGCTCTTTTTGGGTGCAATTTTTTTTGTGAACAGGCTACGCGGTGGGACCAAAAGGCACGAGCATCGGCACGCGGGCGCGATAGGCATCGTAGTCGGCAGGACCGAGTTCTTCGCGCAACCAGTTCTCTTCGAGCCTGGCTTTGAGCGTATAGGCAACGATGAGAAGTGCGGCACCGATATAAGCATGCGGTGTCGCCATGACGATCGCCGAAGCGACGCCGGACACAAGAATGCCGGTATAGATCGGATGCCGCACGATCGCGTAAGGCCCGCTGTCCACGACCCGATGATTCTCCTTGCGCGTGATCGATCCAGACCACAGCCGTCCCAGATGGATGCGCGCCCACCACGCGAATGCGAAGCCGAGAAAGGTTACGCCGACCAGCGCCCAGGCCACCGGGATCGGCGGATACCAGAAGGGCCGCCCCAACGGCCCGGGCCACGCGCCGTAAGTCCATTGGCCGTGCGTTTCGCGAAACATGCCGCCCAGAAGGAATATGAATCCGGCCAGCGACAGGATCCGATAGGTGCTCTCGCGGCCGAGGCCCGGCCGTTTCACTGTGCGGTTCGCCCATAACGCCGCGGCGATCCATGTGATCGCCCAGATCCACCAGGGATAATAGATGGCCGTATCCGGCCAAATGCCCATCCACATGCCGCGCCCCTAGAGCTTCGATGGCCCACAAGAGGTGGGAGATGTGTTGGTTATTGCAAGGGGTTCTTCAGTGGCAACGGGCCGAGCAGCGGCTGGGAATTGCACAGCGCCTGCGCCTGATCTTCCGCCTTTTTGCTGCGGGACAGGAAGGCGTCCACCATAGGCTGGTTCATGCCGCGCTTCAGCATGATATCGGACATCTGCTTGTCGAAGGACTTCTTGTCCGCACCCGTGGCGATGATCTGCAGCATCTTCTCGTGCAGGTCGAAATCATCGCCTTTCAGCCGTGTGCGAAGCTGCTTCGTTGCACACACGCAGGCATCGCGGTCCACATCCTTGACGCTGACATGGTCGGTTACTGCCGCCGCTTTCACGCAGGTGTCGACAGCCGGGTCGGACGGCTTCGCGGAATGCGCAGGCGTTGCCGTCGCGGTGGTGAGCGCCAAAAGCGCTGCGGCGAGAATATGCAATATCGGCTCCGGTCAGAAGGTGAGCGCGGCCGCCATCTTTACCGGCGGCAGCTTGCGGATGCTTGTGAGGATTTTTTCATCCACCCCTCCATCCACCTGCACCAGTGCGAGTGCTTCTTCGCCTGGCGCGCTGCGGCCGAGCGCGAAGGACGCGATATTCACCTGCGCATCGCCAAGGATCGTGCCGAGCCTTCCGATGAAGCCCGGCTTGTCCTCGTTCACGACATAGAGCATGTGCGGCGCGAACTCGGCGTCCAGATTGATGTCCTTTACCTGGATGAGACGCGGGCGCCCATCGGAGAACACCGTTCCCGCGACGCGGCGCGTCGAGCCGCCTTCAAGGGTCACCGTGATCTTGATGTAGCCGTCATAGACGCCCTGCTGCGGTTGGCGCGTCTCGCTCACCTTGATGCCGCGTTCCTTGGCAACGATCGGTGCATTGACCATGTTCACGCCGCCGAGCGTCGGCTTCAGGATTCCGGCGAGCGCAGCTTGTGTCAACGCGCGCTGGTTGAGCTCGGACGCGGTTCCCTCGTAGAGGATTTCGACCGACTGGATGCTCTTGTCCGTGAGTTGGCCCGCGAAGGCGCCGAGTTTCTCCGAAAGCGCGATCCACGGTTTCACCTTCGCTGCCTCGTCCGCGGAAATGGACGGCATGTTGAGCGCATTTGTGATCGCGCCGGTCAGCAGATAATCGGAGATCTGTTCGGCCACCTGCAACGCCACGTTCTCCTGCGCCTCGTTGGTGGAGGCGCCCAGATGCGGCGTCGCCACCACCTTTTCGTTCCCGAAAAGGATGTTGGTCTTGGCCGGCTCTTCCTCGAACACGTCCAGCGCCGCGCCGGCGACATGGCCGCTATCGAGCGCGGCCTTCAACGCTGCCTCGTCGATCAGTCCACCACGCGCGCAGTTGATGATGCGCACGCCCTTCTTCATCTTGTTGATGGCGTCGGCGGAGATGATGTTCTTGGTTTCCGCCGTCATCGGCACATGAAGGGTGATGAAATCGGCGCGCGCCAGAAGATCGTTCAGCTCGACTTTCTCAATGCCGAGATCAGCGGCGCGTTCCGGCGAGAGGTAAGGATCGAACGCGACGACGCGCATCTTCAAACCTTTGGCGCGGTCCGCGACGATGGAGCCGATATTTCCGGCGCCGATCAGGCCAAGGACTTTTCCGTAAAGCTCCACGCCCATGAAGCGGTTCTTTTCCCACTTGCCCGCCTGCGTGGAGGCGTTGGCGGCGGGAAGTTCGCGCGCCACCGCCATCATCAGCGCGATGGCGTGTTCGGCGGTGGTGATGGAGTTGCCGAACGGCGTGTTCATCACGATCACGCCCGCAGCGGTGGCGGCCGGAATATCGACATTGTCCACACCGATGCCCGCGCGACCGACGACCTTCAGCTTCTTCGCCGCCTTGATCACGTCCGCGGTGATCTTCGTCGCCGAGCGGATGGCGATGCCGTCATATTGATCGACAACCTTGAGCAGCTCTTCCTTGCTCATGCCCGGAAGAACATCCGCATCGACGCCGCGTTCCTTGAAGATGGCGACGGCGGCGGGCGACAGCTTGTCTGCGATAAGAACTTTGGGCATGGGATTTACGCCTTCACCTGCGCCCAGGCCCAGTCGAGCCACGGCGTCAATGCTTCGATGTCTTTGGTATCCACTGTGGCGCCGCACCAGATGCGAAGCCCCGGCGGTGCGCTGCGATACGCGCCCAAGTCGAGCGCCACGCCTTCCTTCTCCAACACGGAGACGAGTTTCTTCGCCATCTCGGCCTGCGCGTCCGCGCCCAGCGCGGTGAACGCCGGATCGACGATCTTCAGGCACACGGATGTATTGGACCGGGTCTTGGGGTCTTCGGCAAGGAAGGCAGCCCATGTGCTGTCCTTCACCCAGGCCGCAAGCGCGTTGAGATTGGCTTCGGAGCGGGCGATCAGGCCTTTCAGGCCGCCGATGCTTTCGGCCCATTTCAGCGTGTCGAGATAATCCTCCAGCGCCAGCATGGAGGGCGTGTTGATCGTCTCGCCTTCGAAGATGCCTTCGACCAGCTTGCCGCCTTTGGTCATGCGAAAGATCTTCGGCAGCGGCCAGTGCGGCGTGTAGGCTTCGAGCCGCGCCACAGCATTGGGCGAAAGCACGAGCATGCCGTGTGCCGCTTCGCCGCCCAGAACCTTCTGCCATGAAAAGGTCGTCACATCGAGTTTGTCCCACGGCAGATCCATCGCGAAGGCTGCGCTGGTTGCGTCGCAGATCGTGATGCCGTCGCGGTCGGCGGGGATCCAATTCGCATCCGGCACGCGCACGCCGCTGGTGGTGCCGTTCCACAGGAACACGACATCGCGGTTCTTCGCGGTCTTGAGTTCCGGCAGCTTGCCGTAATCCGCCTTGTGCACATGGGCTTTCAGCTTGAGCTGCTTGACGGTGTCCGTCACCCAATCCTCACCGAAGCTTTCCCAGGCGAAGATGTCCACGTCCATCGGCCCGAGCATGGACCACATCGCCATCTCGACGGCGCCGGTGTCCGACGCCGGCACGATGCCTATGCGATAATCGGCAGGAATGGCGAGGATCGCGCGCGTGCGGTCGATCGCTTCTTTCAGCTTGGCTTTGCCGGGTTTGGAGCGGTGCGATCGCCCAAGCAGCGCACCTTCAAGGGCTTGCGGTGTCCAGCCTGGCCGCTTGGCGCAAGGTCCGGACGAAAAAAAAGGCCGTGCAGGGCGCACGGCCGGCGTATTACCGGTCATATCGACATTCCTTCCAGAATGTTCGCGCCTCGTTGGGGAGGCGTGGCCCGCAGCCGATATACGGACTCACCCCTTAAACGTCAATTGATCGGCGGCCGCGCAATTGACGCATATCAAGCCGCAGGGAACGGGCGAGGGGAACAATCGTTTTGCTCTCCGAAGGAAAGGAAACGTCATGCCGCTCGCCGCAAAGGGAAATCCCGACGAATTGCCGGAACTCGGCATTGCGCCCGAAAAGGTGCGTTTCGTCATCGTGAAAGCGCGTCAATTCGACGTGAAGGAGGCCGACTCCGATCCGGACGAAGGCTCGGATGCCATCGACGACGACATGAGCGATGTGCTGGAGGACAAGCCGGAAGAGGATGCGGTGCGGCAGGAGCTGACCGAGTTCATCAACGGCATGGATGAGGAAGAGCAGATCAACCTCGTCGCGCTCGCCTGGCTCGGCCGCGGCACTTATGGGATCGACGAGTGGAATGAGGCCGTCGATACCGCGCGCACGGAGCACAACAAGCGCACGGCGAAATATCTGCTCGGACTGCCGCTTCTGGGCGATTATCTCGCGGAAGGCCTGGAAGCCTTCGGCGAGGAATTCGACGACCAGACCGAAGAGGAATTCGAGGAGGCAAACGACGCGGACGAAGAGGAGGAGCGCTGATCTCTTTCTGTGGTAGAATGCCGCCCGTCTGGAGATTGGACGATGCGCGCATTCGCTCATGAACGTTTCTCGGCGGAGGTCTCGTTTTCTCCCCAAAATGTCGCCGCTTATGCCGCCGCCGCGGGAGACACCAATCCGGTGCATCACGACCCTTCGTTTGCGGCCGGCACGCGATATGGCCGTCTCATTGCAAGCGGTACGCACACGACAGCACTGCTTCTCGGGTTAACTGCCAAGCATTATTCGAAAAGTTCCGCGATGATCGGACTCGAATTCTGGGTGCGCTTCAAAAAGGCGATCTTCGCGGATGAAACGATCCGGCTGGAATGGCTCGTGGTCAGCGTGAAACCGAATGCGAGGCTCGGCGGCGACATCGTCGATTTGCGCGGTCGCATCCGCAATGAAAGAGGCGAGACGGCTCTTGGCGCCAAAGGACGCGTGCTTGTGACCGATGCGCTCTAGTCAGATGGAAATTTCGCCCGTCATATAAAGCGCACATCTTCCTTCGAGAACGGTGCGGGCGCCGTCATCCGTGCAGATGAGATTGCCGCCGCGCGGGCTCACCTGCCGCGCCTTTAGCGTCTTCTTGCCGAGCCGCTTCGACCAATAAGGCGTAAGGGAGCAATGCGCCGATCCGGTCACGGGGTCTTCGGCGATGCCATGATGTGGCGCGAAATAGCGCGAAATGAAATCGAAGCCGTCATCTCCTGGTGCAGTCGCGATGAGGCCCATATCGGGGGTGATCGCGTCCGCGATGCGGCTGGCGCCTGCAAGTCCGCGCACTTCCGACGGCTTGTCGAACACCGCGACGATATTGGCGCCTTTCAGCACTTCGGAAGGCACAGCGCTGCCCAGCGCCCTGGCGATGCGCTCTGCATAGTCGGGTGAAGGCTGGAACGGTGCGATACGATCGCTCGGCAATGACATCCTGTTGCGGCCGTCCGCGCCGCGCTCAACGGTGAGCGTGCCGGATTTGGTCTCGAACGACACCGCATTCAAAGACGGATCGAGAATTTCGAAGATCGTCCAGGCGCTCGCCAGTGTGGCATGACCGCAGAGGGGAACTTCCACGGTCGGGGTGAACCAGCGCAGGTCGTACTTGCCCGGCGCGGTCTTCACGAAGAACGCTGTCTCCGCGAGATTGTTCTCGTTGGCGATCTTTTGCATGAGGCCGGCGTCGGTCCAATGGTCGAGCGGAACGATCGCTGCCGGATTGCCTTCCAGCGGCTTCTCCGCGAACGCGTCTACCTGCCAGAGCTTGAGCTTCACCATGCGGCCTCCATAGCGGCCATCATGTGCGCATGCGAGCGGGCGTGGAACCCGCAAGATTGCATGCCGGTTCTTCCCATTCATCCAGGTCCGTCACGGCGGGGACAAGCCCAGCCATGACGATACCAGAGGGGAGGAGCGCTTACGCCGAAGCCTGCGCGCCCGCGCGATGCTTCTCGGCCAGCGTGCGCTTCATCTGCTGCTGGAGCTTCTCGAAGGCACGCACCTCGATCTGGCGCACGCGCTCGCGGCTGACGCCATATTTCTGCGACAGCTCTTCCAGCGTGGCAGGCTCATCCTGCAGGCGGCGAGCCTGGATGATGTCGCGCTCGCGCTCCGACAATTCGCCCATGGCCCCGGCCAGAAGGTCGTGGCGCTCGCCCATCTCTTCGGCCTCGGCCAGGCGCGTTTCCTGATCGAGCGAGTCATCGGCAAGCCAGTCCTGCCACTCGGATTCGCCGTCCGAACGCAGCGGCGCATTCAGCGAGGTGTCGCCGCCGCCGGACAGGCGCCGGTTCATGCTGGTGACGTCTTCCTCCGGTACCGCGAGCTGGCGGGCGATTTCCTTGGTGTGCTCCGGCGTCAGGTCGCCTTCCTCGATGGCGCTGATGCGGTTCTTCGCCTTGCGCAGGTTGAAGAACAGCTTTTTCTGGTTCGCGGTGGTGCCCATCTTCACGAGGCTCCAGGACCGCAGGATGAATTCCTGGATGGCGGCGCGAATCCACCACATGGCGTAGGTGGCCAGCCGGAAGCCCTTGTCCGGCTCGAAGCGCTTCACCGCCTGCATGAGGCCGACATTGCCCTCGGAGACAATCTCCGACAGCGGCAGGCCGTAACCGCGATAGCCCATGGCGATCTTGGCGACGAGACGCAAATGCGAGGTGACGAGCTGGCGGGCGGCTTCCGGATCTTCATGCTCCTTCCAGCGCTTGGCGAGCATGTACTCCTCTTCCGGGGCCAGAAGCGGAAACTTCCGGATTTCGGAGAGATAACGGGACAGACCGCCTTCGCCCTGGAGGACGGGAAGGCCACGGCTACTCATGATTTAAACCCCTTTTGCGCCGTGGTTACCGGCGCCGTCGGAAGCTGGCAGTAACGGATAGCAGCCCCCGATTGTGTCTGAAATATGGGTATCAGGCTTGCGAGTTCAACCCTCGCAAAGACGTGACAAGTCCCTTGAAGTCGTCTGGCCATGGGCTCTCGAAGCGCAGGGTTTTGTGCAGGCTCGGATGCTGGAAGCCGAGCAACCATGCATGTAACGCCTGTCGCGGGAATTCCGCTGCCGTTCGGAAGGCGAGTTCCTGCCCCGGCGTCTTGGCGCGCGGCGGGCGATGCGCCTTGCCATAGGTCGCATCGCCGATCAGCGGATGGCCCAGATGGGTGAGGTGCACGCGGATCTGATGCGTGCGTCCGGTTTCAAGGCGGCACTCGATGAGACTTGCGAATGGCCTTGGGCCATCGCCGAAACGCTCGATCACCTTGTAGCGCGTGCGGGCTTCTTTGCCGCCGCTGCGCAGCACGCCCATGCGCTTGCGGTCGAACGGATTGCGGCCGATCTGGCCTTCCACCATGCCTTCGCTCGCGCGCGGCGCGCCCCAAACCACGGCGTTGTAGGCGCGCTCTACGGTGTGGTTGGCGAATTGCTTGGCGAGGCTCGTCATCGCGCGCTCGTTCTTCGCCGCGACCAGCAATCCGCTCGTATCCTTGTCGAGGCGATGCACGATGCCCGGCCGTGCGACACCGCCGATGCCTTTGAGCGAATTCCCGCAATGGGCGATCAGCGCGTTGACCAGCGTGCCGTCGGGATTGCCCGCCGCCGGATGCACCACCAGCCCCGCCGGCTTGTCGATCACGATGAGGTCCTTGTCCTCGTAAACCACCGTGAGCGGAATATCCTGGCCTTGCGGTTCCGCGGGCTCGGCATCGGGCACGAACACGGTGAAGACGTCGCCCGGTTTGACCCTGTTATTGGCGTCTTTTATCGTCGCGCCGCTTTTCGACACCGCGCCGGATGCGAGCAATTGCTGGATCCGCGCGCGGCTGAGATCGGCGAGCGCCGTGGCCAGGAAGCGATCGAGGCGCTGGCCCGCGTCCGCCTCCGTGACGGTCGCGGAGCGCGATGTTCCGCCAGAGGATTGAGCTGTGAGTGATGTTGCCACGAATGTAGACCCGAAATCGACCCTAAGTTATCGCGGGTTGAAGGCCGCCGTCATCATTCTTGGCGTGCTGATGCTTGTGGCGCTGATCATGGTGGTGGTGGGCATCGCCATGCGCATGTCGGGTCACGTGCCCGGACAGAGCGGCACCGCCGGAAACTATGCGCTGCCGGCAGGTTCCAAGATCGAGCACACCGATATCGCCGGCTCGAACCTCGTCCTCACCGTGAAAACGCCGCAGGGCGATGCGGTTTACATCTTCAACGCCAGCGACGGCCGCTTCATCGGCCGCATCGCGCCCCAGGCGCAGTGACCACGCTTCTGCTTTCGCGCGCACATCGCGCGCAGATCGAGAGCGAAGCGCGTGCCGCCTTTCCGCGCGAATGTTGCGGCCTGCTCGAAGGCAAATGCGATGGCGATACGATCCGCGTCACCGCGTTGCATTCCACGCGCAACCTTTCAGCGCACAGCGACCGTTTCGAAATCGATCCTGCCGATCAGTTCAGGCTTCTGCATGCCGCGCGCGCTCGCGGACGGGACATCGTAGGCTGCTATCACTCGCATCCCAATGGCCGCACAACGCCGTCGGCGCGGGATGGCGACAGCGAGGATGGATTCCTCTGGCTGATCGCGGCTGTCGCGGACGGGCAGGTTGGCCTCTCAGCCTTCAGGCGCAACGGGGGCAGCTGGCAAAGCCTCGAAATGGGGAAATCCGGCGGAAAATCGGCTTGACCGGCTTTGCTTGATCGCAGGCGGCGGCCAAACTATAAGCCGCACCTCCGCGATGCTCCCATCGTCTAGCGGTTAGGACGCGGCCCTCTCAAGGCTGAAACCGGGGTTCGATTCCCCGTGGGAGCGCCACGCTTAGCT
>JBQCFD010000207.1:0-9249 GCA_051959625.1 Rhizomicrobium sp. | reverse complement strand
GGGAGGAAAATTAGTCGCCGAGCGATCGGATGCGTGGCTCCGCTCTTCGCTCGAGCGGGAAGAGTTCGGTCAGCGCCCAGACGAGCGCGTCCATGCGGTCGGGAGATTTTCCCGTGCCGTCGAACTGGCACATCTGGTCTTCGAGTTCGGGCATCGCGCCCTGATGATGCACCAGGCCGCGCTCGTAGAGAGCGGCGATGGGCGTGGCGCGGGTTTTCTTGTCGCGTGAGGCGTGCACCAGTTTCACCGGCGCGGTGGCCAGCTCGCGCAACAACATGGTGCGCACCATCTCGCCGCCCTGATTGGCTTCGGCGACGATGCGATCCGCCTTGAACTCCTCATGCGCATCCATCGCGCGGTTCGCCCATTGCGCGGGCGTCAACTTCGGCTTGCTGCGATCGGCCAGCACATAGCCCTGCCCGTTCGCGATGCCCGCGACGACGATGCCGCATTCGTCGCCGCGCAAGCCGGCGGGCGGATCGATGGCGACGACGATGCGCTCCAGCGGCGGGACTTCGCGGACGCGGTGGCGCTCGATCCAGTCGCGCTGCCACAGCGCGTCCTCGTTGTCCTCGATCAGATCGCCGTCGATCTCCTGACGGCCCAGCCGCGTGCCGCGATAGCGGCGCTCCATCTGTCGCAGATAGCTCTTGGCCAGATTGCCCGCATTGTCGCGCGTGGACATGCGCTGCGTGACGGCATCCTCGTTCTCGACGAGATCCCGCAGCGCGGCGATGTTGCGCGGCGTGGTGGTGATCACCATGCGCGGATCCTCGCCCAACCTGAGCGCCATGAGGATCATGTCGAGCGCGTTCTGCGGCTCGCTCCATTTGGCGTATTCGTCTGCCCAGCAACCGTCGAACTGATGGCCACGGATGGAATCCGGCTCGTCGGCGGAGAGCACATGGGCAATGGCGCCGCTGGGCCATGTCACGCGACGGAGCGACGGCTCGTAAGCTGCGCCTTCGCTCACCGCGAGCAGCCCGGATTGTCCTTCGATCATGATGCTTCTTGCTTCGTGATGCGTGGCGGCGATAAGCGCCACGCGGGTCATTGTCCTGTTGCGGATTCCGTCCGCGATCCATTCCGCGCCCGCGCGCGTCTTGCCGCTGCCGCGCCCGCCCATGAGGAGCCAGATGCGCCAGTCGCCGGGCGGCGCGCGCTGTTCGTCGCGCGCCCAGAATTCCCAACCGCCGAGCAGCAGGCGCGCTTCGCTATCGCTGAGAGCGTTCAGAATTGTCGTTCGATCCGCGCGCGGCAGCGAGCTGATCGAGCTTGCGTTCCAATGCTTTTCGGGCGTCTGCATCTTTCGCCACGTTCTTTCCTTTGCGATAGGCTTCGCGCTGCGCTTCCATGCGCGCGAGCCTCTCCAGCGTGTGCTGGAGGGAAGCGAGCACGCGCGCATTCTCCATGCGCTCCCCCGCCTTCAGCTCGCCATCCTTTTTCGATTCCACCTGGCAGAGCTGACGATTCAACTCCGCGAACAAGCGTTTGACCATGATGTCGATTCCTTCGGATTGGAGATCGTCCAGCTTCATCGCGTAGAGATGCATGAGGCCGTTTTGCAGAGCTGCATCGCTGTACGTTCCCGGCGGGCATGTGTGAGACACACCGCGTCCTTTCTTCGTTGTTGTGGATTGCGCCACGCACATTGCTGTCATCCCCGGCCGAGCGCAGCGAGGGGAAGGGGACCCAGGAGGTCGACCTCGTGACGGTGTTTCCTACCTGGGTCCCCTTCCCTTCGCGAAGCTGTCGCTTCGCTCAGCCGGGGATGACAAAGGGAGCGCAGAAACGCCAAAGGCCCCGCGGGTTTTTCGCGAGGCCTTGGCGTTGGACGCAATTCCAGAGTTGGAAAGAATGTACGGGGGCACCGTCACGGTGTCAAGCAAATTGGGAAAATAATTTTCACGCCGTCGAAATAGTCCTAAGTATTTGATCCTATTTTGGAAATGCCCTATCGCCCTCTACCGCTTGCGGATTTGCCGGCAAAAGTTTTTGCGGGCCGCTCAAAAAAAATTTCGCAAATTCCTGTTCAGCACCCAGCGATCCAGCGCGAACGGGCCGGAGCCGATGATGACGAGCGCGATGAGCGCGGCGAGATAGAGAAGATCGGTCTCGTAACCCGGCTGGCCGAAATGCGCGCCTGCCGCCGTCACCGATTGCAGCTTGATGGAACTGAAGCCGTTGGGCAGGTGCACCGTGAAGATCGCCACCAGCAGCACGACGGCCATCGGCACGCTCGCCAGCGGGATGAAGAACCCGGCCAGCACCGCCGCGCCGCCGAGCACTTCCACCAAAATCGTGGCCCACGCCATCATGAACGGCATCGGCACGTGCAGCGCGTGGACTATGCCGACGAAATTGTCCGCGCCGCGCGCGATCTTCGCATATCCGTGCTGCAGGAATCCGAAGCCGACGATGAGGCGCAGTGGAAGCGCCGCCCAGCCGGGCGCGAGCGAGGGAAACAGGCGGGCGCAGCGCGCGAGAAGAGCGTTCATGAATTGCGTTTCGCGGTTCCACGGCAAATTGTTACGCAAAGGCCCGCCCCATCTATCGACGGAAGCGTGCATGGCTGGCACATTACGCGGCGGTCATGCCTTCGTTCAGCAAAGCCGCCGTAGAGGATATTGTCGCCGGCCTGACGCTGGAGGAATCCAATCGCGCGTTCGTCGCGCATTGGCTTTCGCTCTGGAACGGTGACGCGCTGCCGCCGTCGTCGCGCTTCAAGCCGTCGGCCCTGCGCGGCATCCTGCCGAGTCTCCTGAAATTCGAGGTCGTGCCCGACAGGCGCGTGACCGTGCGTCTGGCGGGCACCGGCTATGCCTATGTGTTCAAGAAGGATCCGACCGGCACGGACTGGATCGAAGCCGCGCCGGTGACCCATCGCGCCACGCGGCTGAAAGTGTTTTCCGCCATCGCGCGCGGCGCGATCCTGGTGGCGCACCGGCGCATCGGCATGCTGAGCGGCGAGGATTTCATCAGCGAGGAGGTCTTCTTTCCCTTCGCGCCGGACGCCGGCGGCGCGGTGGCGGTGCTGGGGCGCGTGAATTTCACGCCCGGCCAATTCGTGCGCATCCGTTCGGTGGCGCAGGTCACCGGCGATCCGCTGGATCACAGGCTGGTGCCGTTTCCGGCGGCGCAGACCTAGCCCCGCATCTTTGGATGAACCGCCACGGCGCGGCGCGCGTTAAACTGGACGAAGCCGCAAGAGTGCAACCCATGGCCGAAATGCCCGTGAAAACGCCCGGTCCCGATCATCCCATCACCGTGAAGCCGCATGCCGGCCGCGTGCGCGTCACGGTGGGCGGGCGCAAGATCGCCGACACGGCCGCGGCGCTCGAACTGAAGGAGGCGAACTATCCGGCGGTGCTCTATATCCCGCGCCACGACGCCGACATGTCGCTGCTTTCGCGCACCGGTCATTCGACCTATTGCCCCTACAAGGGCGACGCTTCCTATTACAGCATCCCCGGCGGCGGCGAGCGCTCGGTGAACGCGGTGTGGAGTTACGAGCACCCGCACGACGCGATGAAGCAGATCAAGGACTACCTCGCCTTCTATCCCGACCGCGTGGATTCGATAGAGGCGATCTAGCACAGGCCATCACCTTCCCCTCATGGGGAGGCCGGCAGATTGCGGAGGGCGAGAGGAATTTTCCGGCGGGAGAATCTACTGAACCTCTCCGTATCCCCGCGCCATGGCGGCGGCGAAGACGGGAATCCAGGCGAAGAAGAAAACCTCCAGCCACAGGAACCGGCGCACCGTGCTCACCGCGCCGTCGGCGGGCACGAAGGAGGGATTGTCCCTCAGCGCGCGGCGCCAGCGGATGTATTGCACCGTAGGCTGGATCGACAGCAGGCCCACCAGCGCGAAAGCGCCGATCTTCGCCCAGAAGAAATGATTGTGCGAATAATAGGTCCAGCCCTTGGCCGCGAAGACGGCGCGCGCGAAGCCCACGACGAGGATGAGCCCCGCGAGGATCCCGTACCACATGTCGGCACGGCCCACGCGGTCAAGATCGCGCGCGGAGATGCCGGGCTTCACCACGCCGACCTCGAAAGCGATCACCCCCGCCAGCGCGAAGATCAAGACATGATGGCCGATGGCGAATGCCAGATCCGTGTTTGCGAAATCCATTCTTCTCTCCTTGAATCGGCGCTAGCGCGGCGCCGGTTGCGGAAGGCTGCCCACTTGCTCCAGCGCCAGGTGCCAGTTCGCGAGGGTGCGCGACTGCATTCCCGGCACGTCGCGCGCTTCGTTCAGCAAGCGATCCATGTAGTCGCGAAATTCCCGCTCGTACATTTCGCGCGTCAGCATCCAGCCCGCGCGCAAGCCGCTGCTGCCGATGCCGGCGCGAATGCTCGCCTCGAAGCTGGCGAAGGCCAGATCGTCCATCAGGCCGCTCTTGTGCTGAAAGAAGGAATCTTCCGCGCTGACGAACACCGCGCGGCAGACATTGAGAAAGCGGCCTACATCGCGCTCGCTCACGTCCATCATTCCGATCATGCAGCGGTCAACGCCCGGATCGGCGCGCAGCTCCGCGAGGCGCAGCGCCGTGTCCGCGATGCGCGCCGCCCGCCCCTGCTGGATGATCGCCTGCGAGTTGCGCACGTTCTGGCGCGTCTGCTGCGCCAGATAGACGAGCGACGCCAGCACAGCGACGCCGCTGATCAGGCTGCCGATGGATGCCAAGTCCGCGAGTGTCATTTCGGATTTCCCCCGGTTGTCCGAACGCGGGGATTCGCCCCGCTATCAGACTAGTGGAAATTCCCAGGAGCGGCGCGGGCCTTCAGTCTGTCGCAACCGTAAACATCCCCAGCCTTGAATCCGCCTAAAATATCAGTCACCTAGCCCGCCACCAAAGGCTGGACATGGCTCGACGCAAATCCCAAGACCTCCTTGATGAGACGCTCGACTGGCTGCACCACCACCAGCGCGGTTTCGGTCTCGTGCTCACCATCGGCTCGCTGGTTCTGGCGTTGCCGATCCTGCTGGTGCTGCTGCTGCCGTCGATCATCGGCATCTTCGCGCCGCCGCTGGATCTCAGCAAAGATCTCTACTCCGTCAACCGGCCCATCGCCTTCACCTTCATCGACGAGGCGGGAGATACGGTCGGCCACCGCGGCGCCATGGTGGGCGAGCGGCTGAAACTGGAGCAGATGCCGGCCTATCTGCCGGACGCATTCATCGCGGTGGAAGACCGCAGCTTCTGGACCAATCCGGGCATCGACATCCGCGGATTGATCCGCGCCACGATCCAGAACATCCGCGCCGGTCACGTCGTGGCCGGCGGATCGACGATCACGCAACAGGTCGCCAAGATCATCTTCACGTCGCAGGAGCGCACCTTCAGCCGCAAGATCGCGGAACTGGTGGATGCGGAGAGCCTGCAGAAATCCCTTTCCAAGAAACAGATCCTCGAACTTTATCTGAACCGCCTGTATCTCGGGTCCGGCGCCTATGGCGTGGACGGCGCGGCGCATGTCTATTTCGGCAAGTCCGCGCGCGAGCTCACCCTGCCGGAAGCGGCCATGCTCGCAACGCTGACGCGCGCCCCCAGCGTGTTCTCGCCCAGGCGCGACCTGGCCAGCGCGCAATCCCGCGCCAGCCATGTGCTCGATGCGATGGTGGACACCGGCGCGATCTCAGAAGCGCAGGCCGAAGACGCAAAGGCGCATCCGGCGGTGATCTCCGATCCCGCCATCGTGGATTCGCGCAACTTCTTCCTCGACACCGCCGCCGATGAGGCGATGAAGCTCGCCAGCGTGAACGGCCAGCAACCGACCAGCGATCTCGTCGTGCATACCACGCTGATGCCCAAGCTGCAGGATGCGGCGCGTCATGCCCTGGTGCGCGTGCTGAACGCGAAGGGCAGGAAGGTGCATGCCTCGCAAGGCGCGGTAGTCATGATGAAGCCGGATGGCGCGGTGGTGGCGCTGGTCGGCGGCAAGGACTACGACGCCTCGTCCTTCAACCGCGCGACGCAGGCCGAACGCCAGCCGGGCTCATCCTTCAAGCCGTTCGTCTATCTGGCGGCGCTGGAGAACGGCATCTCGCCCTGGGACGTTCGCACCGACGGGCCCGTGGACATCAATGGCTGGTCGCCCACCAACTATGGCCATCGCCAATACGGCACGATCACGCTGGCCGAGGCACTCGCGCATTCGGTGAACACGATCACCGCGGCGCTGGGACAGGAAGTCGGCATCTCCACCGTGATCGAAGCGGCCAAGCGCTGCGGCATCACTTCGCCCTTGGAGCAGAACGCGGCGCTGGCGCTCGGCACCTCCGACGTGACCCCCATCGAGATGACGGCGGCTTACGGCGCCTTCGCCAGCGGCGGCTACCGCGTCTATCCCTATTATGTGACGGAAGTGGACGATCTCGGCGGGCATGTCCTCTACAAGCGCACGCCGCCGCAGCCGCAGCGCGTGATCGCGAGCCATGTCGACAAGGATCTCGTGGCGATGCTCTACGGCGTGGTGACGAGCGGCACGGGCCGCGCGGCGCAGATCTCCAACCACGAAGCCGCCGGCAAGACCGGCACGACGCAGGATTATCACGACGCCTGGTTCGTCGGTTTCACCGCCGACTACGTGACCACCGTGTGGGTGGGCAACGACGATTCCTCGCCGATGAAGAACGTCACCGGCGGCACGATCCCGGCCACGATCTGGCACGACGTCATGGCCTATGCCGAGAAGGACATGCCGTCCAAACCGCTCGACAGAAGCCCGCCGCAACCGGCGACGGATGTGACCTCGCTGGATCAGACCATGGGCATCGACACCGAGTCGGGTGACGCCAACAGCGGCGTGATGATGAATTCGGGCTCCGACAATTCGCAGAGCGACGATCAATCCGACGAGAGCAGCAGCGGCGACCGCAGCCAGAACCGTCCGGGCTTCTTCGACTGGCTGTTCGGACGCGACCGCGAGCGGCAGCAGCAACCACCCGCGCCTCCGCCGCCGCAGCGCCAATATCCGCCGCCGGGCGCCTATCAGCAGCGCGTCTATCCGCCGCCGGATCAGCCGCCGCCGGGTTATGACGGACAGCCGCGGCCGCCCACCGTGATCCACGCGCCTCCGCCCGAGCAGCCGCCGCCCGCCGACGAAAACGACGACGACGAACAGGGCGCGCATCATCCCGACGGCGGCGGGCCGGGCGACGGGGCCTGACGCGGGCGCTGTTCGCGATCACGCCTTCGTCATTTCGCGCTTGCGACATCGCACAAACGAACGAGCAAATCACAAGCCGCGCACGCGACTGTGAACGCGGGCAGAGGCGGAACCGGCTTATGACTCCATCGCCCGATTGCGTGCCCCAAGCGCCGGGCAACGCGCCCGACAGCATGCCCATGCCCGGGGGCGCGAATGCCGGCCCTTCCAACCATCCCGGAAGGGCCGGTTTTGTTTTCGATCCGAGGGAGCCCCGCATGTTGAAGCCTGTGCCGCTCGCGCTCGCCGCGTTGTGTTTCGCCACTGCCGCGTATGCCGGAGAAGCGCAGGACTACAGCAAGATGCCGGCCGATCTGGCGCCGCGCGCCAAAGCCTTCGACGAAGCGCAGCTTCACGGCGACGGCAAGGCGCTGGCCGATCTCCTCGCCGACGACTACACGCTGGTGAACGGCGGGGCCACGGTGAGCGGCAAGGCCGAATTCATCCGCGACTACACCGATCCCAATTTCAGGATGATGCCGTTCACCATCGAGGACCAGGTGATCAAGGTCTGGGACAAGGGCGCGGTGCTGGGCGGACGCGTGGTCATGCGCTTCACCGATCACGGCAAGCCGGGCGCGAGCGAATTCCGCTTCGCGGACATCTGGGCCAAGCGCGACCGTCAGTGGCGCGTCATCTTCACCGAAGTGACGCGCGTCCCGAAGAATCCGCCCTCCCCTTGAGGGAGGGTTGAGTCTCAACACACCAGATTGACCGGCTTGGGCGGGACGGGCACGTTCTCGTTGCCTTCGCGGCCGGATTCGGCGAGCGGATAGAACGCCAGGATCCGGGCCCGCTGTTCCAGCGCCACCGCCGCACGCAGGAAAAGATCGACATAATCCTCGTCCGCCTCGTCCTGCGCGCAGGCGCGCAGTTTCCGGGCGACGCAGAGCATCTCCCGCAATTCTTCGGCTGTGACGCGCAGACCCATGCGCATGAAACGCCGCGAGTCCATATCTCGGTGCCAACAGACCTTGCGAAATGGGTAAACGGAGTCTTAACGGGAACCCTCAGCCATACGGATCGAGGGCGAGAAGCGCGAAGCTGGCCAGCCAATGTTCGCCCATGTAATCGCCTGCAATGTGTGAAAGCGCGGATTCCAGCAGCGTTTCGATGGCGGGCGAAATGGCCGCAGCGCGCGCATCCGATGGCGGCAGGCCTTCGAGGATGAGCTTCCAGCACCAGGCGCGGGAGAGATTGAGACCGTCCAGATGGGCGATCTGCCCGTCGCTGCGATCGGACACCGTGGCGGGCGTGAGCAGTGTCTCCGGAATCTTCGGCAGGAACGCGGAGAACCATTTGGGGAATTCGCCGTCGCCCACGACTGCGCGCATCAATGCGGCTTCCATCAAGGTCGGCGAGAGGAAATCCGATTGCGACGGCTCGAACGGGTTGGCGCCTTTGTCGCCCAGGTGCCAGGCGCGGGCCTTCTTCGTCAGAAGCTCCTCGAAGGCGACGTCGCCGATGGCGTTGGCATAGTCCAGCGCCAGCGCGAGCGCGAAGCTGGTGGAGGAATGCACGCCCGAGCGCGTGGGATAAGTGGCGAGCGGGAGATAATCGCGAAAACGCTGCACGAAAGCATCCGCGAGCGGTTTCATCGCGGCGGCCCAGCGCTTGCCTTCCGGTGTCCCGTGGCGCGCGAGTTCGGCTTGCAGCATCAGAAGCCACGCCCAGCCATATGGCCGCTCGAACCCGCGCGACGAGGGCCGCTTCAGATAGGCGACTTCGCCCGCGACATTCCCCGCCGTGAAGTTCTCGTCGAGCAGCTTGCGGATGTTCTGCGCTTCCGCGCCTTTCGGAAAGCGGCGATAGATGCGCGCCAGCGTCCAGTAGGAATGCACGCAGGAGTGCCAGTCGAAGCTGCCATAGAAGATGGGATGCAGATCGCGCGGGCCCTTCACGTCTTCGGGGCCGGTCAGCACGTGATCGAGCTTGTTCGGCCATTCACGGGTGACATGGCCCAGCGCGACGGAGGCGAATTTTGCGGCGAGCTTGTCGGTGAGGGTGTGGGTCATGGCGCGGACTTTAGCGC
>JBQCFD010000206.1:0-2393 GCA_051959625.1 Rhizomicrobium sp. | reverse complement strand
CGAACTGCACGCCGATCGGCAGGTTCGCCTTGTTCCAGTGCAGCGGCAGATTGATCGCAGGTTGCCCGGTCGCGTTCTGCGTCGCCGTGAAGGGCACATAGTCGATGATCGGCGCGAACGCCGCTTCCATGTCCTGCTCGTCGATGTCCACCGTTCCGATCTTGAGCGGCGGCAGCGCCAGAGTGGGCGTCAGCCAGAGATCATATTGATCGTGGAACTTGCCCATTGTGCGCGCGACGCGGTGGAGCACCTGCTGCGCCCATATCTGCCGCACCGCCGGAATAGACTTGCCGCGTTCGTAGAGCCCAAGGGTCAATCCTTCGAGATTGTCGAGCGAAGGCTTTTGGCCCGTCATCCGCACGAGGCTCTCGATGGCGTAGGCAGTGGCGGTGGCCCATAGCGTCATGAACGCCATGGTCATTTCCTCGCTGTCGACCTTGGGCTTGGCCTCCTCGACGGTATGGCCGAGTTCCTCGCAGAGCCTGACCGCCTTGCCCACGGCATCCGCCACGTCGGGATGAAACGGCGCGCCGCGATAGTTGGTCAGCGACACGGCGATTCTGAGCGGCTTGGGCTCTGTCCCGATGCCCTTCAGATAGGAACCTTCCGGTGCCGGCGCGAAATAGGGATCGCTGAAGTCCGGTGCGCAGGACAGGTCGAGCATCGCTGCGGTGTCGCGCACGCTTCGCGTCACGCAATTGTCGACGCTGAGCCCTGCCGTGGAGTCCGCATTGTCCGGCCCCTGCGTGATGCGCCCGCGCGAAACCTTCAGGCCCACCAATCCGCAACAGGAGGCGGGGATGCGGATGGAGCCGCCGCCGTCCGTTGCATGCGCCAGGGGCACGATGCCGGCCGCGACCGCTGCCGCCGACCCGCCGGACGATCCACCGGGCGTGTGTGCCATGTTCCAGGGATTGCGCGCAGGCCCGTAGAGCCGGGATTCCGAGATCGGCAGGATTCCGAATTCCGGCACATTGGTCTTGCCGAGCGGGATGAGGCCGGCCGCGCGATAGCACGCCACCAGTGTCGCGTCGTGATCCGCCGGGATATGCGGAACGAGCCGCGATCCGTTGCGCGTGGGCATTCCGGTCGCGCCCGCGCGCATGTCCTTGAGCAGCATCGGCACGCCGCTGAACACGCCGTCGGCAATCGGCCTCTTGGCCGCCTCGCGCGCGGCTTCGAAGGCCTTGAATATGATGGCGTTGATCTTCGGGTTGATGCGTTCCGCCCGCGCAATCGCTTCGTCCACCAGTTCGGCCGGCGTGACGTTCTTCCGCTTCACCTGTTCGGCCAGGCCCAGGCCGTCATGCTTGTCGTATTCGGAAAATGCCATGGTTCAGACCTTGATGCTGTCGTAGCGATGCGCCCAGGGTGCGGCCTTCTCGATGGATGCAGCGAGCTTGAGCAGCGTTTCCTCGTCGCCGAATCGTCCGACGTACTGCACGCCAATAGGCAGGTTCTCCCTGTTCCAGTAGAGCGGCAGGTTCATAGCCGGCTGGCCGGTGGCGTTCTGCATCGCCGTGAACGGCACATAATCGATTTGCGCGCCGAACGATTTGGACACGTCGCGTTCGTTCATGTCGAAAAAGCCGAGCTTCGCAGGCGGGCGGCTAAGCGTCGGCGTCAGCCACAGATCGTATTTCTCGTGAAAGCGCGCGGCTTCGCGTCCGGCCATCTGAAGCTGCGCCTTGGCAGCGATATATTCGCTGGCACTGACTTTCTTGCCCTGTTCGTAGAGGCCCCAGGTCGTGCCTTCGAAATCCTTCTCGGTGGGCTTTCGCTGGGTCAGCATGGCGATGGTGTCGATGCCCGACGCCAATCCGCCGCCCCACAATGCCATGAATGCCGGAATGAGAACCGTTTGGTCCAGATTGGGCGAAGCCTCTTCCACCTCATGGCCGAGGTCGCGGCAGATATTCGCAGCATGTTTCACCGCTGCGACGCAGTCTTCGTGAAATGGCGTGCCGTCGAGTTTTTTGCCCGCGAACGCGATGCGCAGCTTCTTGGGTTTGCGCTTCATGGATTCGAGATAGGATCTGGGCTGCGGCGGCGCCCAATAGGGATCGCCCATGACGGGGCCGGCTGTTGCATCGAGTGCAGCGGCAGTGTCGCGCACCGATTTTGAGACGACCAGATCCGTCGCCAGCCCGTCGATCACCTCGCCGAAATCCGGCGCAAAGCTCATGCGGCCGCGCGAGGGCTTCAGCCCGACAAGACCGCACGCCGATGCGGGGATGCGGATCGATCCGCCGCCATCATTGGCATGGGCAAGGGGAATGATGCCGCCCGCGACGGCTGCCGCCGATCCGCCGGACGACCCGCCCGTGGAATGCTCGAGATTCCACGGATTGTGCGCGGGTCCATAGAGTTCGGATTCGGTGGTTGCGACCAGG
>JBQCFD010000205.1:0-21368 GCA_051959625.1 Rhizomicrobium sp. | reverse complement strand
AGCGCGAAGGCGATGCGCTGCTCCTGATCGGCGAAACACGCGGCCATCTCGGCCAGTCGATTTATCTGCGCGAAGTGGAAGGCCGCGAAGAGGGCGCGCCGCCGCCGGTCGATCTGAAGGCCGAGCGCAAACATGGCGAATTCGTCCGCAAGCTCATCGAGGATGGCCGCGTGGACACTGTGCATGATTGCTCCGACGGCGGCTTGCTCTCCGCGCTCGCGGAAATGGCGATGGCCGGGAATATCGGCGTCGATGTCGGCGTCGCGGGCACGACCGTAGATGCCATCCCGTTCTTCTTTGGCGAGGATCAGGCGCGCTATGTGCTGGCCGTTCCCGCCAAGGAGGCCGACAAGATCGAAGGCGAATTGCGCGAAGCGGGCATCATCCACGCGCTGATCGGCAAGACGATCGCGGAGAAAGTGGTGCGGGTGGAGCGGGAAGGCGAGGTCTCTATCGCCGCCTTGCGCAAAGCACATGAGGAGTGGTTCCCGAAATACATGTCGGCGCCGCACACAAACTACCTCTCGTTGTCATCCCGGCCCAGCGATGCGCCAGCATCGCGCCGAGCCGGGACCCATCGCGCAGGCGGCACAATGGGTCCCGGGTCTCGCTGTGCTCGCCCGGGATGACAATGGGGGTGATTGGGATAAAATAGCATCATGGGTATGCCTG
The DNA here is from genome assembly GCA_051959625.1 of Rhizomicrobium sp. Lineage (GTDB taxonomy): Bacteria > Pseudomonadota > Alphaproteobacteria > Micropepsales > Micropepsaceae > Rhizomicrobium. The sequence goes on along the minus strand of JBQCFD010000205.1, from coordinate 20,696 downwards.
CCGCCGACATCAAGAAGCTGATCCGCGAAGCCTTTCCGGATGCGGAGGTGACCATCACCGCGCTGGCCGATGACGATGACCATTGGGCGGCCATGGTTTCCACCTCCGCCTTCAAGGGCAAAACCCGCGTGCAGCAGCACCAGATGGTTTACGCGGCGCTGAAAGGCCGCATGGGCGGCGAACTCCACGCCCTTTCGCTGCAAACGGCGGCGAAAGAGTGATTATCCGCCGTGTTTTCGGTGGTTTGGGAACCGGCCCTATTCTTGACGCTTGGGGAAGCCAGGCTTAACTCAGTGCCATCGAAATCGAGGCCCCTATGACGACCGTTCACGACCGCATCCAGAGCGAAGTTTCCGCCAACGACGTGTTGCTGTTCATGAAGGGCACGCCCGTGTTTCCGCAATGCGGGTTCAGCGCGGCGGCGGTCGGCATCCTCTCCAACCTCGGCGTGAAGTTCAAAGCGATCGACGTGTTGAAGGATCCGGAGATCCGCCAGGGCATCAAGGAATTCTCCAACTGGCCGACGATTCCGCAGCTTTATGTGAAGGGCGAATTCGTTGGAGGTTGCGACATCCTCAAAGAAATGTACGAAGCCGACGAGCTGGCGCCGTTCCTCGCCGAAAAAGGCATCGCGCTCGAGAACGCGTAGTCATCCTTCGAGGGCCGCTTGCGCGGCCACCTCAGGATGACGTCGTTTTGTTCGTCATGCTGAGGTGCTCGCGAAGCGAGCCGCGAAGCATCAATCGTTCCAGAAGTGCCGCTTCCAGATTTCTTTCAGCGCAGGCCGCTGCGATAATTCTTTCGACAGCGCATCCAGTTTCGGGATGTGCCCTGCTGCCGCCCAGTCTTTTCCGAGCGAGCCGCGCCAGCGGGAGAACATGGCGGCGTAGATGTCGAGAATCGAAAACCCGCTGGGCAGAAACCACGGCCCCGCCACTTGCCGCTCTACGATCAGCAAGCGTTCGCGGATTCGCTCGCGGGCTTTCGCGCGTAATGCCTCGGCGTTCTCGCCTTTCGATGCGAAACGCTCCGGATAATCGCTCACCTCCACCATCGGATAGATCTCCGCCGACATGAAGGCCAGCCAGCGATACGCGCGTGCCCGCTCCACGCTCGCCTGATTGGGCAACAGGTGCGCGTTCGGAAAGTGATCGGCGATAGTCAGCAATATCGCCAGGGATTCGGTGATGATCTGGCCTTCCGGCAATTTCACTGCCGGCATCTTGCCGGATGGATTGATCGCCAGGAATTCGGGCTTCTTCTGTTCGTTCTTCTCCAGCGAGATCAGATGGAAATCGTAAGGCGCGCCCGCTTCGGCCAGCGCGGCCTCCGCGGAAAACGCGCCCGAGCCTTTGTCGCCATAGACCGTGAACATGGAGGGGAATCCCTGGAAGGAAGGCGCGCCATCATCGCAGATAGGTGCGAAGCGGAAAAGAAAAAGGGCCGCCGGGATTTGCCGGCAGCCCTGTGCAGTAGCAATACCCCGAAAAATCAGCGGGAATAGAATTCCACGATCAGATGCGGCTGCATCTGCGCGGCGTACGGCACATCCGCCAGCTTGGGAGTGCGGGTGAACTTCGCCGTCATGCGGTCGTGATTGGCTTCGATGTAATCGGCCACATCGCGCTCCGGGCTCTTGGCGGCTTCCAGAACCAGCGCCATTTCCTTGGCTCTGGCGGATAGCTCGATCGTGTCGCCTTCCTTCACCTGATAGGACGGCACGGTCACGCGGCGCCCGTTGACCTTGACATGGCCATGAGAGACGAGCTGGCGCGCAGAGAACGGCGTGGGCACGAACTTCGCACGATAGACGACCGCGTCCAGCCGGCGCTCCAGCAGGCCGATCATGTTCTCGCCGGTGTCGCCCTGCCGGCGCGAGGCTTCCTGGTAGTATTTGCGGAACTGCCGTTCGGTGATGTTGCCGTAATAGCCTTTGAGTTTCTGCTTGGCCTGAAGCTGCGTGCCGTAGTCGGAGAGCTTCTTGTTGCGGCGCTGGCCGTGCTGACCGGGGCCGTAGGAGCGCTTGTTCACGGGGCTCTTGTTGCGGCCCCAGATGCTTTCGCCCATGCGGCGGTCGATCTTGTATTTCGCGGATGCGCGCTTGCTCATTCTCGTCTTTCCGAATTCGTTTTGCGGGCGGGTGCCCGGAAGGCCGCGCACTATAGTCGGGCAATATGCACTGTCAATCTCGCTTAACCATTGGAAATGTTTTGGTTTTTGCGAGATGCTCAACTCTTGGTTGAGATCATTTCCCGCGGCGGTAGGCCAATATCTGGATGATGAGGCCCAAAACGGCGACCACTAGCCCGGCAATCGCGATGTTCGTGCTGAAGAAGTGGTGCATCGAAGCCCCCCACGATGGCCGGAAAATATCGCGGGACCGGGCAAGGCGGCAAGGCTTCTAGGGGAAGGATACGGAAGCTATACAGCTTCGCGTCACGTGGGCGTGGCGGAATTGGTAGACGCACCGGACTTAAAATCCGTTGGGCCGAGAGGTCTGTGCCGGTTCAAGTCCGGCCGCCCGCACCAAGTTCAGAAATGATGCGCGGCAAGATCGCTGCCCGCCGCAAGCGTATGTCGCGCTTCCACGGCTTTCGCAGGACGCGCAATCGGCGTCCGTGCCGCGCCTCTGCGCGCATGGCCGATCGCGCGCATGGCTGCCCACAACAGCGCGATGCCGAACAATCCATATTCGATCCAGGAAACGCCGGTGCTCGCGAGCACATGATTGGCGCCGCCGACGCCTGCTGCCACGACGATCATCGCCCAAAAGAGCACCGTGACAGCCAACACGATCACGGTCAGCGTAAGCGCGAGCTTGTCGGCGCGTTTGAGATGAAATTGATGCCGGTCGTCGTTCCGCATCGTGTCCTCTTTCACCTTCCAACGCAGCGTGACCCAAAAATGTTGCGCGCTGCTTGGCAAAGAACGGACAAGTCTCAGTACTATACCGTACATCGTGATTTAACGGCGCGGCGTCACCGGGTCCGTGCCATGAAATTCCTGCAATGGCCGGAGAGGTTCCATTTCGGTACAGCGGATGCGCGCTCGCTATGCCGGCGGCGCATAGACGGGGACGGCACCTTCGCCCGGCAAACCGGACCAGCCATTGGCCGACGCCATCGGACCGCGCGTCATGCGCGCCAGGCGGCATACGATCCAGGGATCGGCGCCATCTCGCGGCAACGCGATCACGCAGCGAATTTCGCCATGCAAGGGCGCGCCGTCGTGAGCCTGAATCAATGGCGCGCTCGAGAAGCGCGGCTGCACGATCCAGCTTTGCGGATCATCGAGACTGTCCAGCGCCTTGGCATCGGGCGTGAGCAAAACGCTTTTGCCGGCATAGCTGCGGCAGGCTTTTGCAACCAACGCCTCGGCGGGATGTCCGAGCTCGCGCCAGCGATCGCCGCGCGCACAGCGCTGGCTCTGCGGCAAAGGGAGGTCCGGCATCACGCCCTTATTGATCCGGTAATACCAGACGGGGTGGCTGTGCCAGCTTACAGATGCGGATGACAGCATCCGCGTCAGGGCTTCGGCATTCTCAGCCTCATGCAGGATCAGGCGATTGGCGATGTGGGGCACGGCAAACAACCGGCCGCTCTCGTCGATGCGTTCGAGCCGGCCAGCGCGCGGCCGCAGCGCCTGGGGTTCCGTCACGGTCAACCCGAACCAGTGCCGAGCGGCTTCGAAATCGGCGCGTGTGGGCTGCGACCATGGATTGTGCTCAAGAAGGATGGAGTCCGGCGCCGGCGCCATCCAGGTTTTTGTCGCGCTGAGCCAGTCGCGTCCATGGGGCGGCTTTCCCCAAAATGTGCAGGGAGCAAGCTCCGGCCACAGTTCTGCGCCCGCGCGGTGGAGCGTGTAGATCAGCGAAACCAGCGAAGTGAAGGTCTGCAGCTCGACCCAGCGCAGATCCCATCCGCGCTCGGTGTCCGGCGCCCGCACGATGGCAAGATCGGCGCTCAGCACATCCGCCGCCGGTGCCATCGGCCAATCGGAATCGTCTTGTCGGCCGAGCCTGGGCTTCAACCAGCCGAGTAGATCGTGAATCCTGTCGTCGAGCGCTGCTATGAGCGCGCGGGATGCGACAAGCGGTGTTTCACCGATCCAGTTCGGATTGATTGGAAAGCGCGGCTGGTTGAGGAGATGCAGCCAGTTCGAGAGCAACGCCGCCCGCGGCTGCGGGTGCCGCGATGCCAGATCGAATGTCAGCGGATGCAGGAGCTCTTGGACGCCGAGTTCCGACCGCGCGGCCGCTGTCGCGGCGGGTTGTCCTGGACGGCGGGGTCCAGGGTTCGGCAGTGGCATTGGCAAGAGTCTCCACGAGGCTTTCGAACGAACCGGCTTCTTTGTGCCATGACCGCTGCTGATCCGCCGCGGAGCCTTGTGACAAAGCCCGCGCGACCGCGAGTTCCAGAGCTGGCCAAATACCGAGCTCGACCGCCGCCGGCAGAAGCCGCGCCACCCATCGCGCGTATCGCTCGGATGTCTTGACGGCCTCGTCGCGCTGCCAATCCACCAGCGAGGCGCTCAATCCATAGCGGCGCGCTCGCCATCTGTTCTCGACGATCAGCGCGCGCGGAACCGGTTCGCGCAGACGGCCACGCTGGGCTTCCATGGCCAGCGTCATCGCCTCGCACTGCAGAAGCGCCGCGATCAGCCAGATTCGCTCCAGCGAATGCACCGCGTCGCAGATGCGCACTTCCAGCGTGCCGTAACGGTGATGCAGGCGCAGATCGTCCCACATACCCTGATCAGGCTCGAGACTGCCGACGCGGCGCAGACGATCGAGATGCGCGAAATAGGCCTCTTCGCTGGGCCAGGCTTCGGGCACGCCCATCCGCGGATATTGCCCCAGCACGCTGTGGCGCCAGCAGGCAAGGCCGGTGTCGCGACCTTCATGGAACGGCGAATTGGCCGAAAGCGCCAGCACTTCGGGCAGCACGTTGCGCAGCGCGTTCATCACCGGCATCCGCAGTTTCGCATCCGGCAATCCCAGGTGAATATGCAGGCCGAACGACATGGCGCTGCGCGCGATGTCACCATATTCGTCGAGCAGATGCGCGTAATGGGGGTAGCGTTCCCTGTTTTCGTTGAGAAGCTGCTCTCGCCAGGTCGAACACGGATGCAGGCCGGCGGCCATCACCGTTTGACCTTTCTCTTCGGCCTGCTTGCGCATCATCCCGCGGAGCAGGGAAAGCGAGACCATGGCGTCATCGGGGTGAGAGCAGATCGGTGTCTGCAATTCGACGACGCATCTGTGGATTTCGCAGCCGATCCCCCCGGCGCTATCCGCGAGGTTCAGTTTCTTCAAAGCGAAGTCGTGCGCCGCCAGCGCGCGCGTTTGCGCGTCCACGACCTGCAGTTCTTCTTCTACGCCCAACGTTACAATCATGCGCCCAGCCACTGCGGCGGCTGCACCGGACTGTCCCAAAAGAGATCGGCTCAGTCCTTGCTGCTGGGTATTGGCGCGCCATAACAGGTCGCTTGTGCCCCAGTTTCCCGCCTTTATTGGGACTATAGCACGAAGGATGCCGACAAGGCTAAAGAAGTCTTAACCGTACCTGTATTCGGTTAGTACTGGTTAAGGAATGTGCAAATGCACATGAAGGACTGCCGGGCGCAGCAAGGATTTGCCCGAAGGGAACTTTCAATTCCGGCAAATGGCTAGGCGCTTTTCCGAAGCTCGAAATCATTCGGATTTGGCTTCAGCGTGGCGCTCCAATAGTCCACGAGCGGAAACGGCCAGTTCTGGCTGACGCGGCCCTTCGCGTTCTTGTACCAGCTCGTTACCTGTGGCGCGCCCCAAGCCATCATCTTGTTGGCTTCGTCGACGCGCGTATTGAATTTGTCGTGGACGTCCTGCCTGGGTTCCAGGGTCGCGTTTCCGGTTTCGGCCAGAAGCCGCAGGCAGCCCATGATGTAGCGCACGCTGCACTCGCTGAAGAAGATGATGCTGCCGTTCACCACGATGTTGGTGTTGGGTCCATAGATCATGAAGAAGTTGGGGAAGCCCGGCACGGTCATGCCCAGATAGGCGCGTGCATCGCCGTTCCAGCAATCGTGCAGCTCGGTGCCCCCGCGGCCATAGACCTTGAAGGTGCGCAGGAAGTTGCTGGCATGGAAGCCGGTGCCGTAGATCAGCACGTCGGAATCGTATTGCTTGCCGTCCTTCGTCCTGATGCCGGTCGCGTTGATCTCCGCGATCGGTTCGGTGACAAGTTCGACATTCGGCCGCTTGAGCGCCGCCAGCCAAACGCCGTTGTCGCGTACCGAGCGTTTGCCGCCGAACGGGTATTCCGGGATGATCTTGTCGAAGAGCCACGGTGCATCGTCGGTCTGCGGCTTGATTGCCGCCGCGAGCATCTCGCGCAGCATCGCATTGTTCGGCGACACGGCGTTCTCGGGCCCGTTCCAGGTCGGATCGGTCTTCACGAACTCGTAGATTCCGTCAGTCAGCATCCAGAACAGCCAGAAGCGGTACCATTTCGCATAGAAGGGCACGTGCTCCAGCAGCCACTTTTTCCCTTCGCCGACTTTCTCGTGATAGTCGGGTGTCGGACCCAGCCATGGGGGCGTGCGCTGGAAGACCTTCATTTCCTTCACGATGGGCGCGATCGCCGGCACGAACTGGAAGGCGCTCGCGCCCGTGCCGATCACGTTCACGCGCTTGCCTTTCAGGTCGACATCGTGACGCCACTGCGCGGAATGGAATGCCGGCCCCTCGAACGATCCCACGCCCGGGATGTCGGGGAGCTTTGGCTGGTTGAGCTGCCCCACCGCGCTGATCACCGCATCGGCGACGAGCGTCTCTTCCTTGCCGGTCTTGTCCTTGATCTTCACGTGCCACTTCGATGTCTTCGCATCGAAGCGGGCCTCTTCGACCTGGGTCTCAAAACGGATGTGCTTGCGCAGTCCGTATTTCTCGGCCGTGCGCTGGAAATAGGAAAGCAGAACATCCTGCGTCGAGTAGTGATACGGCCAGTCGTGGTTCGGCTCGAAGCTGAACGAATACATGTGGTTCGGGTTGTCCACGCGACAGCCGGGATAGGTGTTCTCCAGCCATGTGCCGCCGACATCGGCATTCTTCTCGATCACATCGAACTTGATGCCGGTCTGTTGCAGGCGAATGGCCGAGAGGATTCCGCTCATGCCCGCGCCGATCACCACAACGCGCATGTCTTTGCGGGCGGCCTGCAGTTTTGCGCTCTCCCAGTGCGGATGCTTCGCATCTTCGCCGGTGATGCCGAGCTCTTCCTCCATGAAGGGGATGTAGTGCGCAGGGATGTCCACGCCGGCGATGAAATTCATCATCTTGTGCCGCGTGTCGTTGGACGGCGCTGGCGGCAGCTTCCGGCCGTTCACCAGAAAAGTCTCAATGGCGTCTTTGGCGCGTGCGCGGATTTTCGCCTGGGTCTCCTCGTTGTAGCCGCCGAGCCGGCCTTCGGCGAAAAAGTCGTAGAGCGGCCGCGGGAATTCATCGAGGATGGACGCATCGCCGGTGACATGCACCAGAGCCATCAAAAGAGCGGGGAGATGGGCTTCGTTCAGGCCCAGTTCGAGCATTTCTTCGCGCGACATTGTTCTTATGGGTTGTGGCGTTTCCGGCAAAATTGAACGCCGCGCGCCCGCGCCCGTCAAGCAAGACGCGTCCGTTACGTCAAGCCTTCTCGCGCAGCCGTTCCTGCGTGGCGGCGAGATCGCCAAGGCCGAGCCTGGCGAGATCGGGCCGTACTACCTCGATCGGATCGCGCAAATCGTCGACATACCCCAGAGCATAGGCGCCGCGCCGGTAGCCGATCAGCCGCAGCAATTCCACGGGCAGCGTGCGGGCGACGTCGGGCGGCACCGATAGATATTGATTTTCCTCCTGCCGCAACCAGGAGAGATTGTAGGTGATGTTGATGCCCGCGCGCACCTGTTGCGACCGGTTCGCGCCGCCGCCGTGATAGACGCTGCCGCTATAGATCAGCACCGATCCCTTGACCATTTCTGCAGGCACCGTGTCGGCTGGCGTGAAGGTCATGCGGTCCTCGAAGTGATTGCTGCCCGGAATAACCCGCGTGGCGCCGTTTTCCTCGTTGAAATCGGTCATCGCCCAGATCGTGTTGCACTGCACGTCGTAGTCTTTTGGGAATGGAAAGAAATCGAATGCCCATTGATCGCGGTGAATGGTCTGGGCCGGCTCGCCGGGGCCGATGGCGATGACCTGCGTGAGATGCAACTGAATGCTCGTCGCATGCCCGAGGAAATTCTCGGCCGTGCCCAACACGAGCGGGTGCATCACGAGTGCACGGCATTTGGGCGACCGCGCAACGAGGCCGCCGGTGCGTTTTGTGCGGCGGCCGGAAAAATCGTCGGGCCCGAAGGGCGTCGATTCGATCCACGGCGCCAGTTCGGCTGCGACGGAATCCATCTCGTCGCGCGATAAAACGGAATCGATGATCGCCGCACCATCTTCTTTCAACAATGTTGTTACTTGCTCCGGCGATGCGGAGGCAGGCAGATGACGGATTTCCATGGGCCGCGTCGTTCTTCGCCACGCCGAAATGCCGATGCGTGGCGCGTTTCATCCGAAATTGAACGCCGCCCGCCGATCCTCGTCAAGCAAACGAAAACGCCGGCCTCCGCAAGAAGACCGGCGTTGCCGCAGCGTCGCTCGGACGCTCTACCAGATTTTCACGCGATCTTTGGGCGCGAGATACAGCTTCTCGCCGGGCTTCACGTCGAAGGCCTTGTACCAGGCGTCGACATTGCGCACTTCGTCCGCCCGATACATGCCCGGCGCATGCTCGTTGGTCAGAACCTGACGTCGCAGCGCCGCGTCACGCATCTTCGTCCTCCATACCGCGGCGTAGCCGAGGAAGAACTGTTGTTCACCGGTGAACCCCGCCTGCTCGGGCGCAGGCTTGCCGTGGAGCGTAGCGGCCCAGGCGTCATGCGAGGCATTGAGGCCGCCAAGGTCGGCGATGTTTTCGCCCAGCGTCAGCCGGCCGTTCACGGCCAGGTCGGGGAAGGGCTTGTAGCCATCATATTGCTTCACCAGCCGGTCGGCGGCCTCGGTGAAATGCTCGAAGTCCTTTTTCGTCCACCAGTTGGTCAGCTCGCCATGTGGGCCAAACTGCGAACCCTGATTGTCGAAGCTGTGGCTGATCTCGTGGCCGAGCGTCACGCCGATGGCGCCATAGTTCACCGCATCCGGCGCCGCGGGATCGAAGAAGGGTGGCTGAAGGATCGCGGCGGGAATATTGACCGCGTTCTGCAGCGGCAGGTTCACCGCGTTCACGGTCTGCGGCGTCATGCACCATCTGCTCCGGTCCACGGGCTGCCCCAGTTGTCCGATCCAGTAACGATAGTCCGCTTCGTCGGCGCGCATCTGGTTGCCCAGTGCATCATTTGGCTCGACCTTCACATCGGCATAGCTGCGCCATTTCTCCGGATAGCCGATGCCGACATAGAAGGAATCCACTTTCTCCTTCGCCTTGACGCGCGTAGCGGGGTCCATCCAGTCGAGCGCATCGACGCGATGCTTCAGCGCTTCCTTGATGTTGGACACCATGGCTTCGGCCTTCGCCTTGGCGGATGCCGGGAAATAGCGCTTCACATACAGCTGGCCGACCGCATCGCCCAACGCCGCATTGGTCGCGTTCACCGCGCGCTTCCAGCGCTCCGCCTGTTGCGGCACGCCCGAAAGGATGTGGCTGTAGAAGTCGAAACTCTCATCGGCGAAGGCTTTCGGCAGGAATGGCGAATATTCGTCCACCTCGTGATAGGCGAGGTAATCGCGCCATGTCGCCAGCGGCACTTCGCTCGTCAGCTTCACCACGTCGGCCAGTGCCTTGGGCTGCCAGACGATGAAATTGTTCTGCCCGGAAAGTCCCGCCGCTTGGAAATAGGTCGTCCAGTCGAAGCCGGGTGCCTTCGCCGCGAAATCGGCGCGTGTCCACGGATTGTCGGCTTTCAGGATGTCTTCGGACTCGACACGGCTTTCCTGCGCCTGCGCGATCTTCTTCTCGAGTTCGAAGATCGCTTGCGCCTTCTTGTCCGCATCGCCCATGCCCATCAGCGTGAGCACCTTGGCGATATGGGAAATGTACTTCGCGCGGATGTCCGCCATCTTGGCGTTGTCGGTCAGATAATAGTCACGGTCGGGAAGGCCGATGCCGCCCTGCAGGAGATAGGGCGTGTAGTGGCCGGGGTTGTTGAAGCCGGGCGCCACCCATACGCCGATAAGGTGGGCAGTGTGGAAATTGGTGTTGTTCAGCGGATCCACATCGATGCGTTGCGAGGCGCCGATTTCGCGCGCGAGATCAGTCGCGTTACCGATGCCGGCGATCCGATTCAGATCGGCCTTCAGCGGCGAGAGTCCCGCCTTCTCGATCGCGGCTTGGTCCATGAAGGCCGCATAGAAGTCACCGACTTTGCGCTCTTCGCTCCCGGCGGCTGCCTTGCCCGCGTCCTCCATGAGGCCGCGATTGCGTTGCTGCACCTCGCGCGCCAGCATGGCGAAGGAGCCCCATGCCGACAGATCGGGGGGAATCACTGCCGTCTTCATCCAGCCGCCATTGGCATAGGTGTAGAAGTCGTCGCCCGGCTTGACGGACAGATCCATCGCGGAAGGATCAATGCCGTGGACGGCCTCGGCGGCCATGGCGGCGCTCGCGAGCACCGCGAGCGTGGCGGTGGCAAGAACGAAGGAACGGAAACGCATGGGAACTTCCCCTGAATTCGGCGCGAACACGCGCTCTTTTGCGGTCCGGTTCTAGCACAACGCACTGGCCGGGGGAGCGATCACGCTTTCGCGAAAAGTCTTACCGAACGCGCAAAAAGAAGGGCCGCCGCGCGTGCAAGCGGGCGACCCTTCCATTGTCAGTTCGCGTCCCGCGAACCGCTATCGAGCGGTCAGGCGCTCAGGACCTCCGACATGGGAACGATCCAGTTCGCGCACCTCACGGGCCGCAGGTCATGACAATGAGACACTGGATCACCTCCTTTCGAATAGTTGTGGCGACTCGAATATAGGCGAAGTCGCGCCGGAATTTAAGAGGCTCGCGCATTGCTGAACCACTTTCCGGTTGCGCGCCGCTTTGTCCTGGCTAGGTTGGCCGTTCTTCGCAATCGAAGGTCAGATGGCAAACCGGGTCTTGTCGACGCGTGTCGTCATCGCCGGCGGCGGCCCCGCCGGGATGATGTGCGGTATCCTCCTGGCCCGCGCCGGGATCGACGTGATCGTGCTGGAGAAGCACAAGGACTTCCTGCGCGACTTTCGCGGCGACACTGTCCATCCGGCGACGCTCAACGCGATTCACGAGCTTGGCCTGTTCGAGGAATTTCGAAAGGTGCCGCACCAGGAGTTGCAAGACGTTGCCGCCGAAATCGAGGGGGTGACGTATCCTGCGGGAGACTTCCGTCACCTGCCGGGCTTCGCGAAATTCATCGCGCTCATGCCTCAATGGGATTTCCTGAATTTCCTCGCCGACAAGGCCAGGGCGTTTCCGCAGTTCCATCTGATGATGGAAACCAAGGCCGCCGACCTCATTGAATCGGGCGGTACGGCGAGAGGTCTTGTTGCCGATACCAGCGACGGCACGATCGAGATCGCGGCCGATCTCGTCATCGGTGCAGATGGGCGCCACTCGACTATCCGCCAGAAGGCCGGTTTTGTGCCGCGGGAGCTGGGTGCGCCTATCGACGTGCTGTGGCTGAAACTGCCGCGCAAGGATGGCGATCCCGAAGCCGTGCTTGGCCGTGCTTCGGCGGGACATCTGTTCGTGATGATCGACCGAGGCGATTATTGGCAATGCGCCTTCGTCGTTCCCAAAGGAGCGTTCGAGAAGATCAAAGCGGAAGGGATCGCGGCGTTCCATGCGCGTTTGAAGAAGGCGGCGGGATTCGCGGGCAATCGCATCGAAGCAATCCGCGATTTCGAAGATGTGAGCCTGCTCACCGTGACCGTGGATCGGTTGCCGCAATGGGCGAAACCGGGCCTTCTCTGCATCGGAGACAGCGCGCATGCCATGTCGCCCGTGGGGGGCGTGGGCATCAATATCGCCATCCAGGATGCTATCGCCACCGCCAACCTTCTGTGGCGGCCGCTTGCGCGCGGCAGGCCGTCCCTCGCCGAGCTGGACAAGGTTCAGGCGCGTCGCGCGTTTCCCGTGAAGGTCACCCAAGCCGTGCAGGTGGCGATCCAGGACCGCATCATCGCTCCGACGCTGGAAAGCACCGCACCCGTGAAACCGCCCTTTTTGCTCAAGCTGTTGAAGGCCGTTCCGGCGTTGCGGGTGTTGCCGGCCTATGCCGTGGGGATTGGCGTCAGGCCGGAGCATATTCATTCGCCCGATCGTGCAAGCGGCTGAGAGAGCTTGGCTTTCTCAACGCTGACGCGCCGCGTCACGTTCACGCAACCGGACGTCGCCGGAATCGTTTAAGATCATCCACAAGAGGCCGAGTCGGCCGTTTGCGGCGTTGGGGGGATGATCCGATGTCCAAGTTCCTGAAATTGATCCTTGTTGCGCTGGGCGCAGTTGTCGCCAGCGGAACCGCGATGGCGTGCGAATATTGCAACGGCGGTTACGATGGCCGCGAAGTGTATTCCTGCAATGCGGGCCAATATGACTGCCGGTACGAGTCCGCGCTCTATATCCCGCGCGTCGGCGAGTGTGGCTCTGGCTGCCACGGCTATTATGATCGCTACTGGGACGATGGCTGCGGCTGCTATCGCGCGCGGATCCGCGCCTATAACCGCGGTTTCCGGCATGGCTATCGCGTCGGCTTCCACGACGGTTACGAGACCGCGAGTTACGAAGAAGACAACCGTGGCTTCTACGACGATGGCCATCACTGGCACAACTGGGAGCGCTGGCGCGATGGCGACGGTCACTGGCGCGACGGCTGGCACGATGACAAGGGCGGCTGGCACGATCGCGAACGGCATGAGGACGGCGGCTGGCGCGACGGCGACCGGCATGATGATCACGACTGGCATGATGGCGATCGCCGCGACGGCGATTGGGATCATGATGGCTACGACGGTCATCCGTGACGCCGCACGGCACTGAAAAGAAAACGGCGGGACCGGGGTCCCGCCGTTTTCACTTCTAAATCCGCCCGCCCGGATCACATCTGCATCGTCCAGCCTTCGACACCCATGGATGCCTGGCGGATGGCTTCGGACAAAGTCGGGTGCGGATGGCTCGTGCGCGCGATGTCTTCGCTCGCCGCGCCGAATTCGATGGCGAGCGCGCATTCGGCGATCATCTCGCCGGCATTCGCGCCCAGGATATGGGCGCCGAGCACGCGATCGGTTTTCGCGTCTGCGATGATCTTGGCGAAACCATCCGTCGCCGCGATGGTCTTGGCGCGCGCATTGGCTGTGAACGGAAATTTACCGACCTTGTACGGCACACCCGCGGCCTTCAATTCTTCCTCGGTCTTGCCGACGCTCGCCACTTCCGGCGCGGTGTAAACCACCGCCGGGATGGCATCGTAATTCACATGGCCGGATTTGCCGGCGATGTTCTCGATGCAGGCAACGGCTTCGTCTTCGGCCTTGTGCGCCAGCATCGCGCCTTCGCGCACATCGCCGATGGCCCAGATGCCGGGAATGCTGGACTTGTAATGCGCATCCGTGATCACGCGGCCGCGCGGATCGACTTTCACGCCGATGGAGATGAGGCCGAGGTTCTCGGTGTAAGCCTTGCGGCCGATGGAGACGAGAACGATGTCGGTCTCGATCTTGGTCTGTGCGCCGCCTTGCGCGGGCTCCAATGTGACCGAAAGACCGTTCGATGTCTTCTCGACGCCAACCACCTTGGTCGAAAGCTGGAATTTCATGCCCTGCTTGGTGAGGATGCGCTGGAAGTTCTTCCCGATCTCGCCGTCGAGGCCGGGCGTGATGCGATCGAGAAATTCCACCACCGTCACTTCGCTGCCGAGACGGCGCCACACCGAACCCAGTTCGAGGCCAATATAGCCGCCGCCGACCACCAGCAGCCTTTTGGGCACCTGCTTGAGTGACAACGCGCCGGTGGAAGAAACGATCGCCTCTTCGTCCACGGTTACGCCCGGAACATTCATGATGTCCGAGCCGGAGGCGATGACGATGTTCCTGGCGGTGATGGCGCGCGTCGAGCCGTCCTTCAGCTTCACCGTGATCTGGCCCGGCGCATCGATATGCGCTTCGCCGACGATGGCTTCGGACTTGGCTTTCTTGAGCAGGAATTCCACGCCGCGGGTGAGTTCGCCCACGACTTTCGTCTTGTGCGCCATCATGCCCGGCAGATCGAGTTCGACACTCGCCTTGATGCCCAGCTTGGCGAATTCGGTGCGCGCTTCGTCGTAAAGGTGGCTGGCATGCAGCAGCGCCTTGGACGGGATGCAGCCCACGTTCAGGCAGGTTCCGCCGAACGCGCCGCGCTTGTCGATGCAGGCCGACGTCAGGCCCAACTGGCCCGCGCGAATGGCGGCGTTGTAACCGCCGGGTCCGCCGCCGATGACGATGACGTCGAATGAATCAGCCATGGATCAGACGTCCAGAAGAAGGCGTTCGGGGTCTTCGATATTTTCCTTCACGCGCACCAGGAAGGTGACGGCTTCGCGGCCATCGACCAGGCGGTGATCGTAGGACAGCGCCAGATACATCATCGGCCGCGCCTCGATCTTGCCGCCTTCCACAACCATCGGGCGCTGCTGGATCTTGTGCATGCCGAGGATGCCCGATTGCGGCGCGTTCAGGATCGGCGTCGACATCAGCGAGCCGAATACCCCGCCGTTGGAGATGGTGAACGTGCCGCCCTGCAGCTCTTCGAGCTTCAGCCGGTTGTCGCGCGCGCGCAGGCCGAAATCATTGATCGCCGCTTCTATGCCCGCCAGTGACAGCCGATCCGCATCGCGGATCACCGGAACGACGAGGCCGCGCTCGGTCGAAACCGCCACGCCCATGTCGTAGTAGTTCTTGTAGACGACATCGTCGCCTTCGATCTCGGCGTTGACGTTGGGGATTTCCTTCAGCGCGGCGATGCACGCCTTTACGAAGAAGCCCATGAAGCCCAGGCGCACGCCGTGTTTCTTCTCGAAGCTGTCCTTGTACTCGCTTCGCAGCTTCATCACGGCGCTCATGTCCACCTCATTGAAGGTGGTGAGCTGGGCGGCGGTGTTCTGCGATTCCTTCAGGCGCAAGGCGATCGTCTTGCGCAGTCGGCTCATCGTCACGCGCTCTTCGCGCTCGGCGCGCGGACGCGGGCCGGATGGGATCGAAACGGGCGCCGCCGGGCGCGCGGTGCTGCGCGATTCCAGTGCCGACAGCATGTCGCCTTTCAGCACGCGGCCGTCGCGGCCGCTTCCCTGAACGGATGCGGGATTGAGTCCGGTCTCCTCGGAGATGCGGCGCACGCTCGGCATCACCGGCGCCGATGCTTGCGGCGCAGGTTGCGCGGCCGGTTGCGGCGCCGGCCTGGGCGCCGCGGGAGGAGGCGCAGGCGGCTGGGCCGCCGGCTTCGGCGCAGCTGCTTGCGGATTGCTCGCCGGCGTTGCCGACACGCTGCCGGCTTTGCCTTCGGCGATCTGGCCGAGCACCGTGCCGACCTGCACCGTCGATCCGGTCGGCACGGCGATGGAGTCGATCGCGCCATCGGCCGGCGCAGGGACTTCCACCGTCACCTTGTCGGTTTCCAGCTCGAGGATCGGCTCGTCGCGCTTGACCGCTTCGCCTTCCTTCTTGAACCAGCGCGCGACGGTGGCTTCCGTCACGCTTTCGCCCATTGCGGGGACCTTGATCTCAATGCTCATGGCAATCTCTTTCGAACTTAAAGGGTCAGCGCCTCGTTGAGGAAGGCTTTCAATTCGGCAGTGTGCTGGCTCATCAACCCGGCCGCAGTGGAGGCATATTCCGGACGGCCAACATAATGCGGGCGCCGATCGCCGGGCAGTTCCGAGAGAACATCTTCGATGCGTTCCTCGACGAAGTGCCATGCGCCCTGGTTCTTCGGCTCCTCCTGGCACCACACGATGTCGGCCTTGCCGAAGCGGCGAAGCTCCTGCACCAGCGTTTCGCGCGGGAACGGATAGAGCTGCTCGATGCGCAGGATCTGGATACGGCCTTCGCCGCGCTTCTCGCGCTCGTCCATCAGATCGAAATAGACCTTGCCGCTGCACAGCACCACGCGGCGGATCTGCTCGTCGGGAACGAGCGTCACGCTGGTCGCGCCCGGCACGCATTCGGCCTGGTCCTGGAACACGCGGTGGAAGGACGATCCCGGCCCCATGTCGGACAGGAACGACACGCACCGCTTGTTGCGCAGCAAGGACTTCGGCGTCATCAGAATGAGCGGCTTGCGAAACGGCCGATGCATCTGGCGGCGCAGGATGTGGAAATAGTTCGCGGGCGTCGTAGGGCAGGCGACCTGCATGTTGTCCTGCGCGCAAAGCTGCAGGTAACGCTCAAGCCGCGCGGAGGAATGTTCCGGGCCCTGGCCTTCGTAGCCATGCGGCAGCAGCATCACGAGGCCGGACATGCGCAGCCATTTCATCTCGCCGGAGGAAATGAACTGGTCGATCACGACTTGCGCGCCGTTGGCGAAATCGCCGAATTGGGCTTCCCACAGAACAAGCGCCTTGGGTTCGGCAAGGCTGTATCCATATTCGAAGCCCAGCACCGCTTCTTCCGAGAGAAGTGAATCCACGACCTCGTACTCCGCCTGACCTTCGCGGATATGGTTCAGGGGGTAATAGCGCTCTTCCGTTTCCTGATCGATCAGCGCGGAGTGGCGCTGACTGAAAGTGCCGCGCGAGGAATCCTGGCCCGAAAGACGAACCGGATAGCCCTCGTTCACCAGCGTGCCGAATGCGAGAGCTTCAGCGGTGGCCCAATCGAAGCCTCCGCCGGTCTCGAACATCTTGGCTTTCGCATCGAGCTGGCGCGCGATGGTCTTGTGCAGGTGAAAGCCCTGAGGCGCACTGGTGAGCGCCTTGCCGACGAGGTTCAGATTGTCCAGCGACACCGAGGTTTCGCCGCGGCGATCGCCGGCCTTTGCCGTTTCGAACCCGGCCCAGCGGCCGTCGAGCCAGTCGGCGCGATTGGGCAGGTGGGACTTGGAGGCGTCGAATTCCTCATCAAGGCGCTTGTTGAAATCCGCAATCATCGCGCGGATGTCGTCTTCGGTCAGAGTGCCTTCGCTTACCAGCTTCGCGGCATAGAGTTCCAGCGTCGTCGGATGGTCCTTGATCGCGCGATACATGAGCGGCTGGGTGAAGGCCGGCTCGTCCGTCTCGTTGTGACCGAACCTGCGATAGCAGATCATGTCGATCACCACGTCCTTGTGGAACAGCTGGCGGAATTCCGTGGCGATGCGCGCCACATGCACGACGGCTTCCGGGTCGTCGCCGTTCACGTGGAAGATCGGCGCCTGCACCATCAGCGCGATATCGGTGCAATAGGGCGAGGAGCGGGAATAGATCGGCGCGGTGGTGAAACCGATCTGATTGTTGATGACGAAATGGATCGTGCCGCCTGTGCGATAGCCTTTGGTGCCGCTCATCGCGAAGCACTCGGCGACCACGCCCTGGCCCGCGAATGCCGCATCGCCATGGAGCAGAAGCGGAAGAACACTGATGCGCTCTTTCGCGTCATCGAATTGCTGCTGCTTCGCGCGCGCCTTGCCGAGCACCACGGAGTCCTCGGCTTCGAGATGCGACGGGTTGGCAGCAAGCGAAAGGTGAACTTTCTTGCCGTCGAATTCGCGATCGCTCGATGCGCCCAGGTGGTATTTCACGTCGCCGGAACCTTCGACGTCGGAGGGCTTCGCCGCGCCGCCCTGGAATTCGTGGAAGATCTGCCGGTAGGGCTTTTCCATCACGTTCGCGAGCACGTTGAGGCGCCCGCGATGCGCCATGCCGAGTTCGATATCCTTCACGCCGAGCTGACCGCCGCGCTTGATGATCTGCTCCAGCGCGGGAATGGTGCTCTCGCCGCCGTCCAGGCCGAAGCGCTTGGTGCCGAGGAAACGGACGCCCGCGAACTTCTCGAAGCCTTCCGCCTCCACGAGTTTGTTCAGGATGGCGCGCTTGCCTTCGGGCGTGAAGGATATCTCCTTGTCCGGGCCCTCGATGCGCCGCTGCAGCCAATCCTTCTGTTCGGGATCGGTGATGTGCATGAATTCGTAGCCGATGCGCCCGCAATAGGTGCGCCTGAGGAGATCGACCATCTGGCGCGGCGTGGCGGTGGCAAAACCGAGCACGCCATCCATGTAGACGGGCGTGTCCATGTCTTCGGCGTGAAAGCCGTAGAACTGCGGATCGAGCTGCGGCTGTGGCGGCCGCTGCACGATTTTCAATGGATCGAGGTCGGCGGCGAGATGGCCGGTGACGCGATAGGCGCGCACCATCTGGATGGCGCGAATGGATTTGTGCGCGGCGCCGTGGAAGTCGGCATCGCTGACGCCCGCTTGTTTGCGCTGTGGCCATTGTCCGGTGAGTGCGCCCACCGTGTCGCTGGTTTCGAGCGCGAGCTTGGAGTCGCGCCGCCATTCGGGGCCGCGTCCGAGCTGGGTCGCGTTCAGCCCGCGTTCTCCCAGATCGGCGAAGTACTGCCGCCACGACGGATCCACCGCATCGGGGTTCTCTTGATACTGGGCATAGAGCTGCTCGATGAAATGCGCGTTGGCACCGGACAGGAAGGATGTCGCATCCAGGATCTCGTTGGAGGCCCTGTTGACGCGGTCTGATGGGGATTGACTTGTCATTTCAATGACTTGAGCGGCTTTTGGGCCGCCCGTTCCTGAGAGCCCGGCGCGCGATTTCCGCGCCTGCGAAGGGATGGGGCTTTAGCGCATTCAGGCAACGAATGCACGGCCTTTCCCGAACCCGATCAAAGGGCCGCAGGGTTAATATGTGATTTACTTTTGACGGTTTCGAGGCATCGCCCTTGATCCCGCAATTCCACGACACATGTAGGGACGACCGGCCGGTCCCGGCCGATTCTGTTCGGAGAGCCCCATGTCCTTTCGGACGCCGTTTTGCGCGGGCGCACTACTACTGCTGCTCGCGTCCTCCCCCGTCTTTGCCGCCGGCCATGTTCTGGACATCGACAATCGCGTTCCCCGATTCGAGACGTTCTATCGCGAAGCCTCCGTTAAGCCGCTCGACGCCGATACCCGCTTCAAGCTTTGGCAGAAGGACGACGGGCTGGCTGCCGTGCCGCCGGGGCCCGATGGCGACGCGATGGCGCGCAAACTCCTCGATGCGGCATGGAGTCGATATCCCGCGCTCACGCCGAAATTGGATGGATTGGAAAAGACGGCCGAAAACACCGCGCGCGAAATGTTCGCGAAGGACAACGCCATCCTCGGCACGGCGAACGATGCCGTGCACACCCGGCTGATCCTTTATGTCGGCCAGTTCGACAACAACGCCTTCACGGTTCCGCCGATGGACGGCAAGCCCGCGACTGTCCTCATGCCGGTGGAGAACATCAATCTGAAGATCGCGCTGGCGCATGAGCTGACCCATTCGATCGAGCTTCAGCTCGTGCCGGTGAAGAATTCCTTCGGCGCGCCGGTCGGCGAGACGATGTTCCTGGAAGGCCTCGCGATGCGCACCGCGCAGCGCGCGGTGCCCGGACTCGCCGATGCGGCTTACGTCGCCATGCCGGGCGACGAAGCGTGGTTCGCCAATTGCGCGGCGAAGAAAGACGTCATCCTGAAGGACATCCTGCCGGACCTCGACAAGTCCGGCCGGGAGATCGCGATGAAATACACCTTCGGGCAGGGCAACACCGGCATGCAGCGCGAAGCCTACTGCGCGGCGTGGTTCGTCATGGGCAGATTGATCGACAGCGGCAAGACGCTGCCGGAGCTTGCGCGCGTTCCCGAAGACAAGATGGTCGCGACCATCAAATCCGCCATGACGAATTGACTATTTGCCGCTCAGCAGTTCAACAAGCGTCGTGCCGAGCGCTGCGGGGTTCGGCGACACGCGGATGCCCGCGCTCTTCATCGCCTCGATCTTGGAGTTCGCATCGCCCTTGCCGCCGGAGATGATCGCACCGGCATGACCCATGCGCCGGCCCGGCGGCGCGGTGACGCCCGCGATGAATCCCACGGTCGGCTTCTTGACCTTGTTGTGCTTCAGGAAGTCGGCCGCGTCTTCTTCGGCGCTGCCGCCGATCTCGCCGATCATGATGATGGATTTGGTTTCCGGGTCCTTCAAAAACATCTCGAGCACTTCGATATGCTCGGTGCCTTTCACCGGATCGCCGCCGATGCCGACGCAGGTCGTCTGGCCGAGACCGACAGCAGTGGTCTGCGCGACGGCTTCATAAGTAAGCGTGCCGGAGCGCGACACGATGCCGACGCTGCCGCGCTTGTGGATGTGTCCCGGCATGATGCCGATCTTGCATTCGCCGGGCGTGATGACGCCGGGGCAGTTGGGGCCGATGAGGCGCGACTTCGAACCGCCGAGCGCGCGCTTCACCTTCACCATGTCCAGGACCGGAATGCCTTCGGTGATGCAAACGATGAGCGGCAGCTCCGCGTCGATGGCTTCGAGGATCGCATCGGCTGCAAACGGCGGCGGCACATAGATCACGGTGGCATCGCAGCCGGTGGCTTCTTTTGCCTGCCGCACGGTGTCGAACACCGGCAGGCCCAGATGCGTCGAGCCGCCTTTGCCGGGCGAGGTGCCGCCGACCATCTTGGTGC
>JBQCFD010000204.1:0-2380 GCA_051959625.1 Rhizomicrobium sp. | reverse complement strand
CGTGGAAGGCGCGGATGTTGAACTTGGGGCCGAGCGCGGCTTCCGCCTTCGCACGCACCTTCCGTATCGTCATCTCGCCGAGATAGTAGGACAACGCCTGCCCCGGCCATGCGATGTAGCGATCCACTTCCGTCTCGATCTCGTGATCGGGCAGCGCGGTGTATTCGCGCATGTAGTCGATGGCCTGCTGGCGCGTCCAACCCTGCGAATGGATGCCGGTGTCGACGACGAGGCGCACCGCGCGCCAGATCTGGTAGCCCAGCATGCCGAAGCGGTCATACGGCGTTTCATACATGCCCATCTCGTCGCCCAGCCATTCGCAATAAAGCGCCCAACCTTCGCCATAGGCGGAGATGTAGGAGTAGCGGCGGAAATCCGGCAGCGACTTGTCTTCCGCGGCGAGCGGAATTTGGAACGCGTGCCCCGGCGCGGATTCATGCAGCGTCAGCGCCGGCAGGTTGAACAGCGGCCGATGCGGCAAGTCGTAGGTGTTGAGGAGATAGACGCCGGGACCGCCGCGGCCCGACGTGTAGAACGGCGCCAGATCCGCCGGCACCGGCTTGATCGCGAAGCGCGAGCGCGGAAGCATCCCGAAATAAGTGGACGCCTTGCCGTCGAACGTCTTGGCGATCCACGCCGCCTTGTCGAGAAGCTCCTGCGGCGTCTTTGCGTAGAATTGCGGATCGGTGCGCAGGAATTGCTGGAACGCCGCGAAGTCGCCCTTGAAGCCGGTCTGCTTCATCACGTCGAGCATCTGCTGGTGCAGCTTGGCGACTTCGTCCACGCCGATCTGATGGATCTGCTCCGGCGTCAGGTCGAGCGTGGTGTATTCGGTGATCTGCGCCTGATAGAACGCCTTGCCGTCCGGCAGATCGTCCGCCGCCAGCGTCTTGCGGGCACCCGGCACATATTCCTCGTTCCAGAATTTCAGAAGCTCGCGATAGGCGGGCTGCACCGTGTCGCGGATCACCGTCACCGCTTCGGCGCGCAACGCCGCCTGGCGATCGGGCGAGACGCTGCCGTTCATCTTCTTGAACGGCTCGTAGAACAGCGACTCTTCCGGCTTGGCGTTGGTCACATTGGTGATGGAGGCATCGCGGCCCTGCAGCGTCACCTGCGGCGGCGTGAAGCCGCGCTTGAGGCCCGCGCGCATCTCGTCCATCTGCTCGTGGAAATAGCGCGGCACCTCACGCATCTGCGCGATCCAGTTCTTGTAGTCCTGCTCCTTCTTGAAATCGCTGCGCGCGGTGTAGCCGAGATCGGTCCAGAACGTGGTGTCCGAATTGGCGGGCATCTCATAGGTGCGGAATTTCTGGTCCGCGATCAGCACTTCGATCTGCGGAATGTAGACGTCGTAGTTGATCTGCTCCTTGGGCGAGAGCTTGTCGCGCGGGATGGCCTTGGCCTCCGTCAGCACCTCTTCCCAATATTTCTGGCGCGCATCCTGTGTCGCGCGATCGACCTTGGGCAGATGATCGACGACGCCCTTGTGGCTGTCGTCCTCGCCGCCGGGAAACTGCTCTTCGCGCCACTTCCACTCTTTGGTGTAGAGCGCCTTGAACTGCGCGTCCGCGCTCATCTTCGAGCCTTTCGGAGAAGCCGCCTGGGCGGGCACCATTGCGGCGGCGACAAGAATGGCCATGCCGAGACCGGCGGCGAAAGAATGCATGAAAACGTCCCCTGCTTGCACGGGCAAGCTTAGCCACCGTCGGCGATGGTGCAACCCGAAGCCGGTCAGATCTGTGGGGGCGGCGGCGGGGTCAACCGCGACAGGTTGGACAGCCCAAAGGCTTCCTCGATCTGCGCGATCTGCTTGACCGCATCGTCGAAACCGTCATGCCCGAAGGTCTGCTTCTCGATGTCCTCGAATTTGTCGCCCATCGAATCATATTCGTGCTCGCCCAGCGATTTCTTCCACGCGGGAAACAGGACTGTGTCCTCGATGGCCGCATGGTGCTCATACATCAGGTCGAGCGCATCCATCGTCCGCGCAAATCCGTCGGCATCGCCGGATGGAAATTTCGGCCGCGACGAAAGCGTCAGAATGTAATCGGTAATCTGGCGGGCGCGGTCGTGCTGGGATTTCAGCGTCGCGGCGAGCGCGCGCATCTGCGGCGACACTTTCGATGTCTGCGGGAAAATATAGGCCTCTTCCAGCTTGCGCTCGTGATAGTCCTCGCCGAACCGGCGAAACAGCACGGCCGTGTCGTGCAGGGCCGGCAATGGAATGGTGGAGGCGTCGGCCCGCGCGCGTTGCGCCGCCTCGCGATAGATAAGCAAGGCCCGGCGCAACACGCCGTGCGCGCCCACCAAGTCCTCGTTCGCGGGCACCTCCTCGCCTTCCGTGCTGCCGCAGGCGGCCAGCCGAACGGCAGGCGAG
>JBQCFD010000203.1:0-14575 GCA_051959625.1 Rhizomicrobium sp. | reverse complement strand
CTGCACGAAGAAGGCGCGAAGCTGGTGGTCGCCGACGTGCACGATGCCGCGACGAAGAAGGCCGCCGATGCCTTCGGCGCCAAGGTGGTTTCCGTCGACGACATCGTCACTGCTGAATGCGACGTGTTCTCGCCGAATGCGCTCGGCGCCATCCTGAACGACAAGACGATCGACAGGATTCACGCCAAGGCAGTCGCCGGCGCCGCCAACAATCAGCTCGCGCGCGACGAGCATGGCGCGGCGCTTAAGGCGCGCGGCATCCTCTATGCGCCGGATTATGTGATCAATGGCGGCGGCATCATCCGCGTCGCCGGCCAGATCTTCGAATGGTCGGATGCGGAAGTGGAGCGCCGCGTGCTCGGCATTGCCGATACGCTGACACAGATCTTCCGCCGTGCGGATTCCGAGAAGCTGCCGACCAACGTTATTGCCGACCGAATCGCCGAAGAGCGCATGGCGGCGGGCAGCAAGCAGTCCGCCCGCGCCGCCGAATAGTCCGGTTCTAGTGCACCAGATGCGGCCATAGGCCGAGGATGCCGATCACGATCAGATAGATCGCGATCAGGTAGTTCAGCAGACGTGGCACCAACAGTATGAGAATGCCGAAGATCAGCGCGATCAGCGGCGAAAGGATCAGTACGTCTATTCCCAGTATGGGATGCATGGCGGCGGCCTTTCCCGGAAGCGGTGGATCAACGCGACTTTCTCTTTTTCGTTGCACGGCGTTTGGGCTTCCCCGCGGCTTTCAGCTTTGGCTTGGCTTTGGTTTTCGCCGTCTTTTTGCGAGGCGCGGGGCTAGGGGCGGGCGTATGGCGTCCTTTGGGAGCGCCCAGCACCTCGCCGCCCATGAACGAGGGCGGATCGCTGGCCGGGAACGTCTCCTCGATCTGCTTGTCGATCGCACCGTTTCGCTTCGCCTTGGGGGCCATGTGACATCTCCCGCTTTGCCGAGAGAAGATAGCGGGCGCGCGAGAGTTCCGCGAGGCACTCGTCGGGATTTCGGAACAAGCTCTCGCTCTGCCCCGTTTCCGTTCACACCAGCAGGGAGATTTCCGTGGCGAAAACCGTGGGCGACTTTCTTTTCGAGCGTCTCTCCCTCTGGGACGTCACACGCATCTTCGGCTATCCGGGAGACGGCATAAACGGCATCGTTACCGCTCTGGGGCGGACGGACAAATTCGAGTTCGTACAAGTTCGCCACGAAGAGGAGGCCGCCTTCATGGCGTCCGGCCATGCCAAGCTCACGGGCGAGGTGGGCGTGTGCCTCGCGACGTCCGGGCCGGGCGCGGTCCACCTGCTTAACGGGCTTTACGACGCCAAACTGGATCGGCAACCGGTCGTCGCCATCGTCGGGCAACAGGCGCGGCCTTCTCTTGGCGGCCATTTCCAGCAGGAAATCGACCTGCATTCGCTGTTCAAGGATGTGGCGAGCGATTTTGTGCAGGTATGCACCGCGCCGGAACAGGCGCGTCACCTGGTCGACCGCGCCATGCGCATCGCCAAGTCGCAGCGCACCGTCACCGCCATCATCTTTCCGAACGACGTACAGGAAGCCGATGCCGTTCCGGAGCCGGCGCATGCCCACGGAACCATCCACACCGGCGCCGATTTCACGCGGCCGCAGATCGTGCCGCGGAATGCGGACTTGCAGCGCGCGGCGGAAATCCTCAATGCCGGCGAGCGCGTGGCGATCCTTGTGGGCCGCGGCGCATCGGGCGCGGCGGACGAGGTTGTGGCGACGGCCGAAGCGCTGCAAGCAGGCGTCGCCAAGGCGCTGCTCGCCAAATGCGTGTTGTCCGACGACTTGCCATTCGTCACGGGCCAGATCGGACTGCTCGGCACCAAGGCGTCGTACCGGTTGATGATGGAATGCGACACGCTGCTGATGATCGGCTCGACGTTTCCGTATGGCGAGTTCCTGCCGAAGGAAGGGCAGGCCAAGGCGGTTCAGATCGACATCGATCCAACCATGCTGTCACTGCGCTATCCGATGAACGTGTCTCTCGCGGGCGATGCCAAGGCGACGTTGCAGGCCCTGCTGCCGATGCTGACGCCCAAGCGGCGCGGCAAGTGGCGCGAGGACGTGGAGGGCTATGTCAGCGACTGGTGGAAGGACCAGGAAGCGCGGGCCAAGCTGGAAGGCAAGCCCCTCAATCCCGAGCGCTTCTTCTGGGAATTGTCGGATCGTCTTCCCCCCGATGCCACATTCACGGTCGACACCGGCATGTCCACCACGTTCTTTGCGCGCGATGTGAAGGTGAAACGCGGAATGAATGTCGCGATCTCCGGAACTCTGGCGACGATGGGACCGGGCGTGTCGTTCGCGGCGGCGGCCAAGTTCGCGGACCCCGATCGACCTGTCTTCGCCTTCGTCGGCGATGGCGCCATGCAGATGCTGGGCATGAATGCGCTTGTGACGATCTCGAAATACTGGAAGCGCTGGCGCGATCCCCGGCTGGTGATTGCCGTTCTCAACAATCGCGACCTCAACATGGTGACGTGGGAGCTGCGGTCGCTCGGCGGCTCGCCAAAGGTCACCGAGACACAGGATCTTCCCGACCTGGACTATGCCGGTTACGCGCGGCTCCTGGGACTGGAAGGCATCACGCTCGACAATGCCGCGGACATATCCGGCGTCTGGGACCGGGCTCTCGCGGCAGACAGGCCCGTGGTCATCGACGTGAAGGCGGATCCCAACATCATCGCACTGCCGCCGCATACCACGGTCGAACAGGCAAAGAACTTCTTCATGGCCATGGCGAAGGGCGACGAAGACCGCAATGCCGTTCTGAAGGAACTCTACAAACAGCTTGCAGCCTGAAGGCCCGCCGCTCACGCGGGATTGAACGGCCTTTGCGGCGCCTGTGATAGGCTCACCCTTCCTTGTTGGGGGGGCGAGCGGATGGTGAACTTCAATCGCAGAGAACTGCTGACCGCAGCTGCGGCGCTGGGTGCAACGGCAGCCTGGGCCAAAGGCGTCGCGCCTTCGCATCTGGCATGGCGCGAGCGGCGCGAGCTCTTTCCGGAAGGCGTGGCATCGGGCGACCCCGACAGCAGCAGCGTGCTGTTGTGGACCCGCCGGCCATATTCCGCAGGACGCAAGATCGCGCGGCTCGTCGCGGAGATCGCGGAAGACGCGGACTTCACACGGGTCGTCGCCACCGCAAAGACGAACGCGCTGGAGGAGTCCGACTGGACGGTTCGCGTGCTGGCCGGAAACCTGAAGCCGGCGACCGAATACTGGTATCGCTTCACCGATAGCGACGGTAACGGCAGCCGGATCGGCCGCACCATCACCGCGCCCGCCGACGACGATCCGCGCCGGGTGAATTTCGCCTTCGTGTCGTGCCAGAACGCAAACTACGGCGCACAGAATGCCTATCGCCGCATGATCTACGAAGATCGGCGCGCGGCGCCGGAAGACAAGCTCGCCTTCGTGCTGCATCTCGGCGACTTCGTCTACGAACTGGTCTGGTATCCGGAAGAACGCGCGACCTATTACGACCGCAAAGTCCGCGACATCGTGCGTTATGCGGACGGCGAGAAGCACGAAGACTTCCATGTGCCTACGACGGTGGACGGCTATCGCGCTGTCTACAAGGCCTATCTGCACGATCCCGATATTCAGGATGCGCGCGCGTATTTGCCCTTCGTGACGATCTGGGACAATCACGAGTTCTCCTGGCGAGGCTGGCAGTCGTTGCAGAATTTCGGCAAGGGCGACATTCCCGAGCAGACCCGCAAAGTCGCTGCAATGCAGGCGTGGTTCGAGATTCATCCGGCGCGGGTGACAAAGAAAAATCCGTCACTCGAAAAATTCGACCCGCCGGCGGTGGCGAATGTTCCGATCGTGACGTTCGACGATCATGGCCTTGGCATCGAGCCGAACAACATCGCGGCGGTGAACAGCCTTGTTGGCTACCGCGCGCTGCGATTTGGCAAGAACGTCGAGCTTATCGTGACCGATCAGCGCTCCTACCGCTCCAGGGATCCGATGGACAATCCGGCGACGAATGCGCTCAACGATTTCGCATTCATCCCGGAAGACGTTCAGATCGCGCTTGATGCGGGCCGCGAAGCAAATGGCGGCAAACCGCCGGAGACCATCAAGTTCGGTGATGTCGCGTTCGCCAACTACCGGAAAGATCAGCCGCCGGCGACCTTGCTGGGCGCCACACAGAAGGCGTGGTTCATCGACAAGCTGAGAACCTCGCAAGCGACGTGGAAAGTGTGGGGCAATACGCAGGCCACGCTCGACATGCGCGCCGATCCGCACAATCTGCCGGATGGCATGGGCGGCAAGGCGTGGCCGGACGAAAGCTATGGCGGCTTCGGCACCGGCGAGCCTTGCACGGCCTATGTCGAGCGCAATGAAATCTACGATGTGATCGCGCGCGAAGGCATTACCGGCTTTGCCGCCGTCGCGGGTGATCGTCACAGCTTTTGGGCGGGCGTGGCGACGAAATCGCTGCCGCCGCGCGGCTTCGAGCCGGTGGGCATCGCGTTCGTCACCGGATCCATTTCGGCGCCGGGTATGGCTGAATCGCAGGAACACCATTTCAAGAAAGATGACCCGTCGCAGCAGCTCGTCGTGGTGAAGCGCGAGAGCGGCGAATTTGAGACCACGGTGAATCTCACGCTGCACCATGGCGTTCGGACGGCGCTGGAATACGCCAAAAGCGGCGACATCGCGAAGGCGCGCGCGCTCAGAAATCCCGATAATGCGCCGCATGTCTCATTCGTGGATATGGGCGGTCACGGTTATGGCGTGGTGCGCGCGAGCATCGACCGGATGGACACCGAGTTCGTCTGCATCCCTCGTCCGATCGAACGTAGTGCCAGCGAAGATGGCGGGCCGCTGCGCTACCGCGTGGTCCATTCGGCGAAGCTGTGGGGGAAGGGCGAGCGCCCGGTCCTGGAGCAGAAGGTCCTCGAAGGCGACGCCAAGCTGTCGATCTGATCGGGGCTGGTGCCGGAGGAGAGAATCGAACTCTCGACCTACCCCTTACCAAGGGGTTGCGCTACCACTACGCTACTCCGGCATCCGAGGTCCGAACGGTGGACCGAAAGGACGGCTCCTATAGCCAAGCCGGGGGCAAAGGGAAAGGCTGAAATTCCGCCCATGGCGCCCAAGGATTCCGCCACGCAGAAGCGTCTGGCCGCGGCCTTGCGCGAGAACCTGAAGCGCCGCAAAGCCGCCCAGCGGACGCGAGGCCCCGGCAAGCCGGCAGCGGATGCCAAATTGGCGCAGAGCCGCCCCAATAAGGTCCAGAACCCCGACTAATAATGGGTCCGCCGCGCCTGTTCGCCGACCTTTGAGCGCGTTACAAGCGAGGCGGGCCCCGAGGGGCCGTACAGAGGGCATATGGATCGCATCAGGATCAGAGGCGGCAACCGTCTCAAGGGTGAAATCCCCATCAGCGGCGCGAAGAACTCCGCGCTCAAGCTCATGGCCGCGTCGCTTCTGACCGACGAGCCGGTGACGCTGAAGAACATGCCGCGGCTTGCCGACATCGCCGCGATGAGCGACCTGCTGATGCAGTTCGGCGTCAATATGAATATCCGCCGCGGCGCGGGGCTCGGCCAGAGCGACACTATGCGCCTGCACGCGGCCAACATCGAATCCGCCGTGGCGCCTTACGACATCGTCCGCAAGATGCGCGCGAGCTTCCAGGTGCTGGGGCCACTTCTGGCGCGCCATGGCGAAGCGAAGATCTCGCTGCCAGGCGGCTGTGCGATCGGCGCGCGTCCGGTCGATTTCCATCTCAGGGGTTTCGAGGCGATGGGCGCTTCGATCGAGCTGGCCGACGGCTATGTGCTGGCGCGCGCGAAGGATGGCCTGAAAGGCGCGACCTTCGAATTTCCCTTCGCTTCCGTGGGCGCGACCGAGAACCTGATGACCGGCGCGGTGCTTGCGAAAGGCCGCACGGTCCTGAAGAACACCGCGCGCGAGCCGGAGACGCAGGACCTCGGCAATTTCCTCATCGCGATGGGCGCGAAGATTTCCGGTCTCGGCACATCGGAGATCGTGATCGACGGCGTGGATCGTCTTTCCGGTGTTTCCTATTCGGTCATGCCGGATCGGATCGAGACGGGCACCTACATGATTGCGACGGCTATTGCCGGAGGCGACGTGGAATTGACAGGTGCGCTCAGGAGCTCGAACGAAGCGCTGATCGGGTTGCTCGAGAAGATCGGCACCGAAGTGAAGGAAACCAATCGCGGTCTTTCCGTGCATCGCAACGGCGTGCGGCCTTCCGCGATGGACGCGACCACGGGCGTCTTCCCCGCCTTTCCGACCGACCTTCAGGCGCAGTACATGGCGCTGATGACGGTCGCCAACGGAACATCCCGCATCAAGGAAACGGTGTTCGAGAACCGCTTCATGCATGTGCCGGAACTTTCGCGCATGGGCGCGAACATCCATGTCCAGGGCGACCTCGCCACGGTGACAGGCGTGGAAAACCTCAAGGGCGCGCCCGTGATGGCGACGGATCTGCGCGCCAGCGTCAGCCTGGTGCTGGCGGGGCTGGTTGCCGAAGGTGAGACGACCGTCAATCGCGTCTATCATCTGGATCGCGGCTTCGAGCGGCTGGAGGAGAAGCTCTCAGGGGTCGGCGCGGAGATCGAACGGCTTCAGGCATGAAACGCGAGACATTGGCCGCGGAGGACGCGGAGGATCTGCAGATTATTTCAGCGAAGTTGCAGGACGCCGTGGGTCGCGTCGGCGATCTCGCATGGCTTCCCAAAGCGCGCCGCTTCGCGGCAATCCTCAATCGCTTCAAGTGGGAGACCAAGCGCGGTGCAGGCGATCTGCGTGTCCGCAGCAGGCTCCATTTCAATGGTGTCCTGTCGGTGAAGTCGCACAAGATCATGCGCGGCGATCCGGACGCGGTGCTGTCGTTGCTCGCCGTCAAATTCGCGCCCAAGGGCGCGGAGGATCCGGGCGGCGTGGTGGAGCTCATCTTCTCCGGCGGCGGCACCATCAAGCTCGATGTCGAGGCCCTCGATGCCGGGCTTTCCGACGTGAGCGGCGAATGGGCGGCGCTTGGCCGGCCCGAACACGAAGCGGATTCGTGACGTGGCGCGCCGCCTCGATGCGCGCGCCCCGGATTTCGCGGCGCAATTCTCGCTGCTGATCTCCGCCAAGCGCGAGACGGAAGAAGACGTTGCCACAGCCGTGCGCGCCATCATTGCGGACGTCAAGGCGCGCGGCGATGACGCGCTGATCGAACTTACGAACAAGTTCGACAGGGGCTCGCTGACGGCCCGTACAATGCGCCTCTCGCAGGCCGAAATCGACGACGCCGAAACGCAGTGCGGCCAGGACACGCTTTCAGCCCTCGACGTCGCGGCAAAGCGGATAGAGGCTTATCACCGCCGCCAGATGCCGAAAGACGAGTCCTTCACCGACGAAACGGGCGCGATGCTGGGCTGGCGCTGGACCGCGCTCGACAGCGTGGGGCTGTACGTTCCAGGCGGCACCGCGAGTTATCCGAGCTCCGTGCTGAGGAATGCGGTGCCCGCGCGAGTCGCGGGCGTATCGCGCGTCGCGATGGTGACGCCGGCCACCGGCGGCAAGATCAATCCGCTGGTGCTGGCCGCGGCGAAGCGGGCAGGGGTTGCGGAGATATACAGGATCGGCGGTGCGCAAGCCGTTGCGGCGCTCGCGTTCGGAACGAAGACGATCGCCCCGGTGGACAAGATCGTGGGGCCCGGCAATGCCTATGTGGCCGCCGCCAAGCGCGAAGTGTTCGGCAAGGTCGGCATCGACTCCGTCGCGGGCCCTTCGGAGATCCTCGTCGTCGCGGATGCCAAGAACAATCCGGATTGGATTGCCGCCGATCTGTTGAGCCAGGCCGAGCACGACAGCTCCTCGCAAAGCATCCTCATCACCGATGACGCGGATTTCGCCGGCGCGGTGGAGCAGGCGGTCGCGCGCGCACTGGCGCTGCTGCCGCGCCGGCAGATCGCAGGCGCGAGCTGGAACCACAATGGCGCGGTGATCGTCGTCGCCGCGCTCAAGGATGCGGCGCCGCTGGTGGACCGCATCGCGCCGGAACATCTGGAGATTGCAACCGAACGCCCTGATGAACTGTTGACCATGGTGAAACATGCGGGCGCCATCTTTCTTGGCCGGAACACACCGGAGGCGATGGGCGATTACATCGCCGGTCCCAACCACGTCCTTCCCACCGCGCGAACGGCGCGTTTTTCGTCCGGCCTCTCGGTGCTTGACTTCATGAAGCGCACGACGCTGCTTTCCTGCGACGCGCACACCATCAACGCCATAGGTCCCGCCGCCATCGCGCTTGCGGAGGCCGAAGGGTTGGATGCCCATGCGCGCTCTATCGCGGCGCGTCTGAACGTCAAGCCATGAGCAAGTTCTACATCGTCGCCATCGATCTGGACGAACGGACCGTCGTGCGCCGCACGCGCGAGATCGAGCAGGAGCGCGAGATCGCGGTTTATGACCTGCTCGAGTCAAATGTCTTTCATCCGATCGAATCCAGCAGCGGGCCTTACAAGCTCGTTCTCGGCGTGGAAGACAACCGGCTGGTCTTCGATGTGCGCAAGGAGGACGACAGCGAGGATTGCCGCGTGGCGCTGCCGCTCAGTCCGTTCCGCACCGTCATCAAGGATTACTTCCTGATTTGCGAAAGCTACTTCAAGGCCATCCGCAACGCGCCGCCGTCGCAGATCGAGACGCTGGATATGAGCCGCCGCGGCGTCCACAACGAAGGCTCCGAGCTTCTGAAGGAGCAGCTTCGCGAGAAAATCGAAGTGGATTTCGATACCGCGCGCCGCTTGTTCACCCTTCTCTGCGTGCTGCACTTGAAGGGGTAGGGAAATGCGGGGGCCAAACGGCGAGGAGCTGCCGCAATCGGTCCTCTTCGCCTGCACGCAGAATGCGGTGCGCAGCGCCATGGCCGAACACATCATGCGCCATTTGTTCGGCAAATTCGTCTATGTGGACTCCGCAGGCGCGCGCAAAGGCGAGCGCGACGATTTCGCCACCGAAGTGATGGACGAGATCGGCCTGAACCTCGCCAAGCACCGCCCCAAGTCCTTCGACGACATGGAGGAGAATTCCTTCGACCTCGTCATCACGCTGTCGCCCGAGGCCCACCACAGGGCGATGGAATTGACCCGCACGTCCGCGGCGGTGGTCGAATACTGGCCCACCATGGATCCCACAGCCGTCGAGGGCTCGCGGGAGCAGAGGCTGGAGGCCTATCGCGCCATCCGTGACGAGATCATGCGCCGGATTCGGGCGCGCTTTGCCGTGGATCGGGCGGGGGATGCCTGAAAATCCCGGTTTCCCTTGCTTTTCGGCCGCTTCGGTGGCATTTCCCGCACCTCCAAATCCGCCAGAGGAAGAATGGCAAAAGAAGAACTTCTCGAGTTTGAAGGCACGGTCAGCGAACTCCTGCCCAACGCGACCTTTCGCGTGAAGCTGCAGAACGGGCACGAGATCATCGCCCACACCGCCGGCAAGATGCGCAAGAACCGGATCCGCGTGCTGACCGGCGACAAGGTCATGGTGGAAATGACGCCCTATGATCTCACCAAGGGACGCATCACCTATCGCTTCAAGTAAGCCCCTCGCGCTGGTGCTGGCGAGCGAAAGCCCGCGCCGGCTGGCGTTGCTCGCGCAGGCGGGCATCACGCCCGATGCCGTTCAGCCCGCCTCCATCGATGAAACCCCGCTCAAGAGCGAACTGCCGCGCGAACACGCGTTGCGTCTGGCGCGCGAAAAGGCGATTGGCTCGGCAAAAGCATGGCGCGGCAGCGATGCGCTCATCCTTGCCGCCGATACCGTCGTCGCCTGCGGGCGTCGCATTCTGCCCAAGGCCGCAAGCGACAAGGATGTGCATGATTGTTTGTCACTGCTCTCCGGCCGCCGCCATCAGGTGCTCACCGCTGTTGCGGTGCGAAAGCCCGACGGCGGCGTAAAGGCCGCCGTGTCTCTCACGCGCGTCGCGTTCAAGCCGCTGTCCGCTGCGGAAATCGATGCTTATGTGCAATGCGGCGAGGGCGTGGGCAAGGCAGGTGGTTATGCCATTCAGGGCCGCGCCGAAGCTTTCGTGCGGCAGATCAACGGTTCCTATTCCAATGTTGTCGGCCTCCCGCTCCTGGTGACGGTCGGGCTACTTAAGGGCTGTGGCTACACAAATCTGTGTTAGTCTTTCGTTGCTGCTATTTCGAATGTGCCGATGAAAAAGGAAGTCCTGATCAACTGCGGGGCCGGGGAAATTCGTGTCGCGATTGTCGAGGATGGAAAGCTCCAGGAGCTTTTTCTCGAACGCACGATCGGCCTGGATGACGGTGCGCTGAAGAAGAAGGGCGGCCGCGGCGGCCACAGCCTTATCGGAAACATCCTCTTGGGCCGGGTGCAGCGCGTGCTGCCCGGCATGCAAGCGGCCTTTGTGGATGTCGGCCTGGACCGCTCGGGGTTCCTCGGCGCCCGCGAAGCGCGCTGTCTCGCCGATCTTCCCGGGTTCGATGACGAACGCGCGCCGAAGATCACGGATTGCGTGCGCGAAGGCGAAGAGATCGTCGTCCAGGTGGTGAAGGATCCCATCGGCGAGAAAGGCGCGCGCCTGTCGGCGAACGTCACCATCGCGGGCCGGCTGCTGGTGATGGTGCCGAACCAGCCCGGCATCGCGTTGTCACGCCGCATCGAGGATGAGGGCGAACGCGCGCGCCTCATCGCACTTGGCGAACAGATGATCGCGGAAGACAAGGGCAAGATCATTCCCGGTGCCGGCTATATCGTGCGCAGCGCCGGCATCGGCGCGACGGTGCAGGACTTTCGCGAAGATGCCGAACGCCTCGCCGAAGCCTGGCGCCCCGTGATGGCGAAGCGCCAGAGCGCCACTCCCCCCGCTACGCTCTATCAGGATCTCGACCCGATCGAGCGCCCCATGCGCGACGAGATCGATGCGCAAACAGACCGCGTTCTAATCGACGATGCGCAGGCCTACGACGCTGCCGTCGCCTATTGCCGCCGCGCCATGCCCGAAGCTCTGGATCGCATCGAATTGTTCAACGGTCCGGACATGCTGTTCGACATGTACGATCTGGAAGACGAGATCGAGCGGCTGGTGTCGCCGCGGGTGCCGCTGCCCGGCGGCGGGTGGATCACCATCGAGGGTACCGAAGCGCTCACGGCCATCGACGTGAACTCCGGCAGCTTCACCGCGTCCACGGGGCTCGAAGAGACGAGCCTCAGCGTCAACCGCGAAGCCGCCGACGAGATCGGCCGTCAGCTTCGCTTGCGCGGCATCGGCGGGCTGATCGTGATCGACTTCATTCATCTCTCGGATCCGGCGAACATCGAAACGGTGCTGAAGGTCCTGGCCGAAAGCCTCGCCAAGGACCGCACGCCGACGCAGATATCGCCCATGTCGGAGTTCGGCCTGGTCGAGATCACGCGCAAGCGCATCCGCGATCCGCTGGTGAAGCTGATGACCGAATGCTGCCGCCCCTGCGACGGCCATGGTCGCAAGCGCACGCGCGATGCCGTCGCGATGGACATCATCCGTCGCGTCGAGCGCGAAGCCGCCGCCGCGCCCGGCAAGCAGGTGGTGGTGCGTGCTTCACCCGAAATCGTTCGCTGGCTGGAAGTGCATGGCGACGAAGTGCGCCCGGCGCTGGCACGCCGCGGCGCGCCGCGCGTTGTATTCGAGGCACGCGACGAATTCGCGCGCGAAGGATTCGATGTCGGAACCGCAGCCTGAAACCCGCAAATGCGCCGTCTGCGGCAAGCCGCAGGATCCGGCGGTCCGCCCGTTCTGCTCCAAGCGTTGCGCGGATATCGACCTCGGCCGCTGGCTGAAGGAAGGCTATTCGATTCCGGGGGGTGAACCGCCACCGGATGGGAACGGCGACGAGGCCGCCTAGCGCCGCCCGAACCGTGCCGCCAGCGACGGCAGCAGGAACACGTTCAAAAGGGTCGAGCTCGCAAGGCCGCCAAGCACCGCAACCGCCATCGGTCCGCTGATCTCCTGGCCCGGCTGGTTGATGGCGATGGCGAGTGGCGCAAGGCCAAGCGCCGTCAGGATCGCCGTCATCAAGACCGGGGTCAGTCTCTCATTCGCGCCGAGGATCAGGGTGGCGCCGTCCCAGGGACGGCCTTCCTGCAGGACGAGCTGCTCGTAGTAGGAAAGCTGCAGAACCGCGTTGCGCGCGCTAATGCCGAAGACGGTCACCAGCCCCACCAAGGCGCCCAGGGACAATCCGATGCCCGTCGCGGCGATGGCGAGGATGCCGCCAATCAAGCTGAATGGCAGGTTCGCCATCACCAGCCAGACATTTCCGCGCCAATGGAACCCGATCAGAAGGACGACGAACACAAGCGCGAACGCCAGCACAGAGTAGAACGCAAGCTCGATCCGCGTGCGCATTTCTGCCGCGGCGGCACCTGAATATTCGACCCGCACGCCGGGCGGCACGATGTCGGCGCGCGCAATCCGTCCGCTTGCTTCCGACACGGCGCTTTGCAGCGACCGGCCGGTCACGTTGAATGTCACCGGCACGAAACGCTGCCCGTTTTCGTGCAGGATGCTGTAGCGGCCTTCGGCCGGCGTGATGCGCGCCACGCTGGAGAGCGGCACGGCGCCGAACGGACCGCCGATGGTGAGGTCGCGAAGCTGTCCGGGCCGCTGGTGCCAGGCATCGGAGAGCTGGATGAGGACATTCACGGTCTGCGTGCCTTCGAAGGCCTGGCCGACCTGCGTGCCGGCATAGTCCGATGCCACCGTGTCCAGAACATCCTGCGCCTTGAGCCCCGTCGCCGCCAGCGCCGCCGCTTCCGGTTCGACATCGAGGACGGGCATGCGGCTCTGACGCTGGAACTGAAGATCAACAATGCCGGGCTCGGGCGCCAAAGCGGCCACCACTTGCGATGCCGTCTTGTCCAGGGCGTCGAGGTCGTGACCGAAGAGCTTGATGGCGACCTGCGCGGTCTGCCCCGTGATCGTCTGGCTGATGCGGTCGCCCAGGAACGTCACCACCTGGCTCTGCACGCCCGGATAGCGCTGCACGATGGCGCGTAGCTGCGCTTCGGCCTCGGCCTGATCGATCGTGGCGTCGGGTTTCAGCTCGACCTGGAATTCGCTTTCATGCGGCCCCGATGTGTCGTCGGAATCGTCCGCGCGCCCCACCTGCTGTTCGACGGTCGCGACGTAAGGCAGTGCGAGCATGTCGCTGCTGATGCGCCGGCCCAGGCCAAGCATTTCGTCGATGGACGTGCCGGGCAACATGCTGGTGACTTCCACGACAAGATGGCCTTCGCGGAACTCCGGCAGGAACGTGCCGCCCAACGACGGCAGCAGCAGCAGCACGCCCGCAAACAAGACCGCCACGGCGGCAAGCGGCAGATAGGTATGGTCGTAGAAGAACTCGATGACGCGCGCCTGCGCCCGCTTGAGCAGCGCGATCCAGCCGGCATCGGTGTGGGCGTCCTCCGGATAAAGCAGCAGCGCGGAAAGCGCGGGCGTGGTGGTCAGCGCCACAACGAGCGATGCCGCCACCGCCAACATGAAGGCCATCGCCAGAGGCCCGATGAAGCGACCCTGAATGCTGGAAGACAGAAGCTCGGGCACGAAGACGACGAGCACGACGAGCGTCGCATAGAAGATCGGTCCATGCATCTCGAGGGACGCCTTGCGAATGACCTCCGTGCGCGGCTGCGGATCGCGCGTCTGCGCGTTGTCGCGCAAGCGATGGAGGATGTTCTCGACGCTCACCACGGCATCGTCCACGAGAACGCCCAGCGCCACGATTAGGCCGCTGAGAGTCATCGTGTTCAGCGTGTAGCCGAAATAGCGCAGCACGCCGATGGCCGCGAGCACCGACAGCGGAATGGAGATGATGCTGATGATCGCCGAGCGAACGTCCCGGAAGAAGGCATAGAGCGCGAAGAAAATCAGCACTGCCGCGATACCCATGGCGAAGCCGAGCCCTTTCAGCGCACGCTCTATGAAGGTCGCAGGCTGGTGGAGCGCGGGATAAAGCACGACGCCTTGCGCGTTCAGGCTGGGCTCCAGCTTTTGCAGCGTGTGTTCTACCGCGAGCGTGGTCGATAGCGTGTTGGCGCCGGACTGGCTCGATATGGAAAGCAGGACGCCGGGGCCGCCCTGGATCAGCGCATCGCCGAGACGCGGCTCGGCCTCCTGCCGGATGGTCGCGATGTCGCGCAGCCGGATCGGAACATTTCCGCGCACCCCAAGGATGGCATCGCCGATGGCGTCAATATCGGGCGACGGCGTCGGCGTCTGGACAAGAATGCGCTGGCCTTCCAGATCGATGAAGCCCGCGCCGCGCAGCGCCAGTGCCGACGGCGCGGCCTTGATGAGGTCGGGAATCGAAAATCCGTAAGCCGTCAGCGTTTTCGGATCGGGCTCGATGTGGATCTCGCGAACCGCGCCGCCGAACAGTTTCACTTGCGCCACGCCGGGCAATGCCAACAGCTTCGGCTTGATGACGTAGGCGGCGATCTCGCGCAGCGCATAAGGATCGATGCGGCTGGAAGTCATGCCGACCTTCAGAATGTCGCGCGACCCCGGCG